>BLMD01000312.1 GCA_011959925.1 Lachnospiraceae bacterium | reverse complement strand
TGATAATTATATTATACCAAATATAGGCGGTGGTATCTACTTTTTCAGCGGCCTCCTGAAAACGGGGAATGGGGAGCAAAACAAAAGAAGATTTATGACCTTGATGAAAACGGCGAGAAAATACCAGTGATTGATAAAAAGACTGGTCAGCAGAAAGTTGACAAGCGGAACAGAAAACAATGGAAATGTCACACCGTAGAAAGCACCGACTGGAACAGCAAAGAAAACGCTAAAATGTGGCGAAAGGATTTAGCCGACACAATCAACGCCACCAATGAGCAGTTGGATATTGCGGTACATTGGGAACACCGCTCTTTTAAGGAACAGGGGATTGACAGAGAGCCGACTATCCATATAGGGGCGGTTGCCAACGCTTTAGAACGCAAAGGCATACAGACCGAGAGGGGTAATATCAATCGGGAAATCATCAGGAGCAATCTGCTGTTGGAACAGGCAAAAGAAATGTTCATGCTTGCCAAGCAGGAACTTCATAGCGCACAGTACGAAAAGATTAAAAATACGGCGGTCAACGTAAAGAATGAAGTCATGGAGATGATTGCAAAAGTAAGGGAGCGCAAGGGCAGATTAGACTTGCCGATTGTCAGCGGAAAACATCTAAGAAAAATATCCGACAGAACCGCCTTGCAGTCAGCCGACAATGCGGAGAAATTCATCACGACAAGGAAGATAGACAGCTTTGAGAGCCTTGCGAAATTCACAGGGGATAGGGAACAGAAATATCAACAGTTGGAAACGGTACATTTTTCCAAGGGACAGAAACTAAACCGATTAAAGGAACTGTCAAAAATGTATGACCTCTATGCGCCAATCCAAGCCACCTATAAGGAGAGCAAGTCACTAAAAGGGCTTGCGAAAATGCGATACGATAAGGAACATAAAGACAGCTTATCGAAATACCCAGAATTAAAGGAGCGTATGCAGAGCCTTTTACAGAATGGCGAGAAGATAACGCTGAAACAGTGGAAAGCCGAGATACAGTCTTTGCAATCTGAATATGACAGTATCGGCAAGGAGCAGACCAAGACCGCCACAGAATTAGCGTATGCGGAAGTTATCAGCTATAACAAAAAGAACCTTGATAGGGAGCTTCAGAACGAGAGCCGACAGCATAATCGGCAACAGAACAAAACGAAACGTAGGGAGGAAGAAATTTAATGTGAATTTTATTGTAAAGACGGGCGTTTTTTTGTATAATTGAAGTGTAGCAGGAACAGGATATATCGTATCTTATGTCACAGATTTTTAGAAATCGAGGTGTTAAAGTGCAGGACGATACAAAACAGATAGAGGAAGTCATGGCAAAACGTACAGCAAAAAACAGCGTATTCCTTG
>BLMD01000311.1 GCA_011959925.1 Lachnospiraceae bacterium | reverse complement strand
TGCGACAGCCCCTGTAAAGAGCGTCACTGCTAATGCCTTAACTAAATGACATTGGTGCCGAAGCACCCCCATTTCCTAAACCCCCTTGCAAAATTCGCAGTGTTGGTTTATAATCATCTTAGAAGCCGAAGGATTCAAGCACGTCCGACGGTTGTTCAATCGGAAACGAGTAATCAATTTTAGAAAAAACGGATCACTGGCTATTCTCTATTCGCAGTAGAGGATAGCCTTTTCCGTTACTTGCGGTTGTTTCTGTTGTCTAAGTATGTTAATGCTGCGAAAATGACCAACAGCAGTGTAAGTATCTCAAGTGTGTTCATACCGACCTCCTTTCCGTTTCCAGAAAGGACAACCGCAGACTATCCCTACTCGTTCTAATCTGACTAAGAGAATTATAGCACGTTATGTCGAATAATGCTATAAAAGATTTGCGTCAATCACTCCGCCGCTTCCAATGCCACCTCTGTAAATTCCGCATCGCTCATGGTTTCCAGTTTCCCTAAAACCTGTCCGGCAAGCTCCACCATGTCACTGTCCTGTATATGGGGAATCACATTCTTTATGTCGGCAATCATGCCCGTCCTGTCCTGCCCCTCAAACACACACATCAAATCATAGGCATCCATCAACATCTGCAGATCAAAATTTTCTGATAAAAATACTTTTGTTTTTGCGATAGTTTCAATGATATGAGCTATCAATTTATCTTTGTCTACCATAGGATCTGTCCCACTATTTCCGACAACATTGGCTGTATAATCCGCTAATGCTTTTCTGAGTGCCTTTACAACCCCTATATAATCAATGATCAAACCGTTGCTCTTGCCTTCACTGATACGATTTGCCCGAGCGATTGTCTGCATCCACTTCAACCTACGTTCCAGTTCCTGTGCTTCCTGTTGCGTGGCTGTTTTTCTTTTCGCTTTCAGCTTCTTGATTTCTTCTTTCCAGTATTCCTGCACATAATTATACATACGGACACAGGTAACCTTATTCAGACAGACAAACATAGCCTTTCCGCTTGTCCACAATATCGGAATCATGCTTTACAAAATCACGAACAATAGATTTTAATCTCGGCTCTGCTGTCAGCAGATGTATCTCTTTCGCAAATTCCGCTTCCAGTTTATCCTGCTGGTCTACATCAAGATCCGCATTTTCAATACATTTTCAATATAAGATATTAAATTATATCCGCAATGTGCAATGATACAGCAAGGTATTGAATTGGTTTTTATATAAAGCAAGCCCAGTATAATACCACATACAAATGCTGATAACGTTTGCACCATATTAAAATGCAGGATTGCAAAAAATAAAGCAGAAATAAATAATGCCCCCACAACACCATAAAAATTTTTCAATCCTTCCAATATAAACCCTCTCATTAGAATTTCTTCTATAATGGGCGCAATAAGACATACTTGTAATAGACTTGTGACAGGCGATTTAATTAAACTTTGAATTGTTTCTTGATAATCCTGTTCACTTTGAGGAAAAACACTTTCAAATATAGGGTCTAAGAATTTATCTAAAAGCAGAAAAAATAAAATAGAACAAAATATAGCCAAAAGAATACCTGTTAGCGTGACATTAGATAACAGGTTTATTTTATACTTGCTTTTGAGTAAACAAATAAATCCAATCGCACATATTATTATAACTATAATATTTATCCACTCTGAATGGTTTGGAAATGCCTTTCTCCAAACTACTACATTTAAAAATGTATAAAAAAGCATAATTCCAAAATATGCAGCTACCCATATAATAGCTGTACTGATTTTTAAGGTATTTTCTCCCATGACATAAACCTCCGTTAAAACTGTCTGACTTAAATCAAAACGCCAAATTGTCGTTGCTTTATTATATATTCGTTTTTTCAAAAATGAAAGCAATTTCTTATACTTCCTGTTCATCAAAACGTAACTTGAACACTGCAGCAACAAGCCGCAACTTTATACTGTCCTCCGTATCCCTGTCGATATGCCCATTTTCAATAGCGGCGATTCGGATTCGCTTGCTGTAATGCTGTAAAACCTCGTCCACGGCTTCTGGCTCACCGCTGGTTGCCCGGACAATCGTTTCATAAGGCAAAAGGTTCGGATTCCCTATGTGAAAGCACCTCCGTTATGAAGTGACTTTTGTCAAGAGGTAAAATTAAATACAACAAACTTTTTTCTCTGACAAAACCCACATTTGTTTTCGGAAGATATCTTCCCTGTTGCTTTATTACTGTCATTTTTTGCTGCTGCGGATTACGCAGTTTTTCCTGCTTAATCCGCTTGTCT
>BLMD01000310.1 GCA_011959925.1 Lachnospiraceae bacterium | reverse complement strand
GATACGCTCTGATACATAGTGGAGCATTTCTTCCGAAAACATCCGTTTCCCCGGCGTATACTGCACATGGCCGCACATACCGTTTTCTCCCTGCAGCTCTTTTGGCGCGGCAGCAATGTCCGCCTGATTCAACATGGAAACGTCAAACACGCTGTCTCCGGCAGCCGCCGCAGCGTCCGCCCCCAGCTGCTTTTTCAGGCGCAGCAGGGCGGCTCCCTTATTTAAAGCTTTCGGAAGTATGTATAATTTGATTCCGTTGGCGTATACGTCCACCTGCTCCATATCCAGGCATTCTTTATAATATGCCATCGATTCCAGAGGATTTCTGCTTTTCGTAAATAAGAATAAATCCCGGATACTGCGCACTTCAAAGCAGCGGTTTTTATCCTGTTCCATCAGCGCCCTGCCCAGCGTAAGAGACGCCCTGGCAGGCTCTGCCAGAGCAAGAGACTGCCGGTACCATGCGCCGTCTTCTGTTCCGTTTTGAAGAAGGACTCCGCCGTTGCACGCCAGTACATACCGCAAAGCCCCGATCCCAAGGTCAATCCTCTGATACTGCTCCACCGTTCTCGTCGTTGTGGGAACGATGGAGACAGATTCTTTGATGCCGCATAAAAGCCGGTAGGTCTGCTCGGTCATAAAAGAAATTTCTCTCCCCTGATAGATTTCGACACACCGCTTTTTACTGCCGATCTCATGTTTGTACGAATAGATCAGCGTGTTATCCAGATCACAGAAAAATAAGATCATGCCGTCCGGTTTGCGCCTGATGCGGCTTTTCGTACCATATCCACCGGAATCATGGTAACGGCAAGCAGCACGACGGCAATCCAGCCGTTTATGCCAAACGGCACACAGCTGAACATATTACCGATCCAGGTAAACGCCGCAAACGGCACAAGTGCGGCATTGACGATCAGCGCCTGAACCAGAATGATCGTAAAAAATACCTTTAAAAATCCCGTGTTTTCCTGAAGCCCTTTAAAAATCGCAAACCCGTCGTCGCGCACGTTAAAGCCGTTAAATAATGCGCTTACGATAAATAATACGAAATATCCGGTCAGATGCTGCTCTTTCGTTTCAAATAAGCCGGCAAAGAACGGCAGCTTTAAATATATGAAACTGATCACCGTCAGCCATGCGCCCATAATGACGATCTGCGTCATCATCTTTTTGCTGACAATGCTCTCGTCCCTTCGCCTCGGCTTTTCATCCATATATTTTGCCAGCGCCGGTTCGTTTCCGAGCATGATCGCGCCAAGACCGTCCATCACCAGGTTTACAAACAGCAGATGCGTCACCTTAAGCGGCTCTTCCACACCGAAAAACGGGGCAATTGCGCTGACGACTACCGCGGCGACATTGATCACAAGCTGGAATTTGCAGAACTTTAATATATTGTGGTAGATGGTTCTGCCGTACCAGATCGCGTCTTTGATCGATTTGAAATTGTCGTCTAAAATAACGATCTTGCCCGCCTCTTTTGCCGCTTCCGTTCCGCTTCCCATCGCAAATCCCACGTCGGCGCGTTTGAGCGCCGGCGAATCGTTTACGCCGTCTCCGGTCATGCCCACGACTAAATTCATCTCCTGGCACAAACGGACCATACGCGATTTATCCGTGGGCAGCGCTCTTGCGATGACCCGGATATTGGGAATGATCTTCTTTAATTCCTCATCCGATTTTTCATTTAACTGCGCAGAAGTAAGCGCGATATCCGACGCATCGTTCAACAGCCCCGCATCTTTTGCAATCGCCGCCGCCGTCTCCAAACGGTCGCCGGTAATCATCACCACCTGAATTCCCGCGTTTTGTACCTGGCGGATCGCATCTTTTGCTTCCGCCCGGACGTCGTCACGGATCCCGACGAGCCCGATAATGACGATGTCGTCATTGATCTGATTTTCGGCCAGGTCCCGTTCGGAATATCCGAATGCCAGCACACGCATTGCCTTTTCGGCAAGCGCGTCTATTTTTTTATTCAGCGCCGCAGAATCGATCTCACGTATCGTGCCGTCGCCGTCGAGATATTTCGACGGCGAC
>BLMD01000309.1 GCA_011959925.1 Lachnospiraceae bacterium | reverse complement strand
GGAGGCAAAAGGAATCCCAAAAGCCGGAAACATATTCAAAACGCCGTAGGACAGCCCGAACATCGCCGCCAACGGCTTATACTTTTCAAACTCAGCCCCATACCAATCCCTGGCAAGTACCCAGACCGAAAAGACTGCCAGGATAACTTTCAGCAAATACCCTGTAATATAAGCCGCAAAGGAAGGAAGAAAGAAATACAGCAATGTATAAAGCGATAATTCCGAAGGCAGATTATCCCTGGTCACACCGCCCAAAAAGGGAACATCCACCCCATGGGCAAAAAAACTGTCCGTATTTTTTAACATCTGGAACTGGGCTGCAAACAAATCCAGATTATCATGCACCGCAATATGGCTGCTTTCCCCGAAAATGGCATACACTGCCGCCACTGACAGCAAAAATAACCCTATTAAAATCGCGTACCAATTGTCAATTATTTTTTTCTTCATATTTCATGCACTTTCTTTTCCCCTGCTGTCACTCATCTGCCGTCCGGACAAAACCGCTTCCGCCCGGTCATACATCAGTACCGACAACGCGGTATAGAATAACCCCATATTATAAATCATATAACGGGGCTGACAGAAAATCATAGCGCCCACCACCAGCGAATTGATGATTACGCCGCCAAGCACCACCTCCGCCAGCGCCGCACTTCTATCCCTTTTTGCCCAGCATTTCTTCTCCCATACCCAATATCCATAAAGCCCCAGATACAAAAGATATGCTATCACCGCATAAATGTTCAAAAGCCGGTTTACCCTGGCAATAGAATTCACAAACCCTTTCCATGCATTCGCCGCATAAACCCTAATCAAATCCCCTTTTTCCTGCCCCAGCAATATCTTCGTCATATCACCGCAATATTCATCGTACTTTAATACCGCTTCGATTTCCGAAGCCTCCATATTTTCTTTAATATATCCCTGTACTACAGGATTGATAATACCATAACCAATGGCATCATAACTATCCGCATAATGGGAGGACAAATCCACCCAGCCTTCCGGCGCATAAGTAATTTTCAGCCCCTGCCTGTCCGCTTCCCCGGAAATCTCCTCATACAGCCCCCGCAGCACCTCATCCTCAAACAAATGAGCATCTTCTTCATCAGAAGTATAAATCAGCGTGCAAAGCATCCCCATCGCAGTTCCCGAATGCTCAATCCACGCGCCCCGGACACAAAAGTTATATAGTTTATCCGTAAAGCGGCATGCAATAAAAATACCCGCCGTTATCCCCAGCAAAAGAATCAGTTTTTTGCCCCGCCTTTCTTTCACCAGGTAATATAATAAAAAGACCGCCGCCATCAGGCAAAGGCTAACCAGCATCTGTTTCCTCAAATTCACCAGCAAAAAGGCGTAAAAGGCCGTTCCAGCCAGATTTCCCGTCTTTTCCTCCACCACATACTTATAAAGCTGCACAATGAAAAGCACATACAGCGACAGCCCCAGCCCTTCCGTCATAATACTGTCTATATAGGATGATCCTCTGATGGCCACAAAACGGCACAAAAAAGTCACCCCAAACTGAAAGCAGACCGAAAGCAAGGCGAGAAGCCGGCTGCCATTCTTATATTCTTTTACCGTTACCGCCAACTTCCATGTAGCATATGCCGCCAGAATGCTCTGGGCAACCACCACCGGCATCAAATAGCCTTCCTCTCCAAACAGCTTCCGGAATATCAGCAGAAATGTAGGGTATAGCGGCTCCCTCGTAATATTCATCGTCGCATAGCTGGGCGAATCCTTGCACCAGACCGGCCCGTCAAATAACGGAAAAAAGAGATAAAAGCCCAATGCCGCCGCAAACAGGCAGATATCCCATTTATCCCATCTCTTTTTGAACTTTCCTAGTTCTTTTAATGCTCCCTTTTTTTCCAACTTTCCCTCTTTTTCCTTTCCAGCCTTTTATGATTTAGCACAAACTTTGCAGCAAATGTGCCGTCTTAGGCTGTTTCCCTATACGTCAGTCCGCATCGCCATATCCCTTCCGGCCCTGAATCATATTCAGGCGGAATTCAAAGTCCCTTCTGTTTTTCAAAGCCATATTGGATAGAATCAGCCCGGAGAAAAAAGACTGAATGGCTGCCAGCATGACAAAGCCGCATACGAACAGCGTCGGGAATTTTTCCACCATGCCCGTCCTGATAAAATCCACCAGCACAGGAATAAAAAAGATAACGGAAATGGCTGCCAGAAGTACGGCAAGCAGCGTAAAAAAGCCTAGCGGCTTATAGTCCTTATAAAGCCTTCCTATGGTCCCCAGCACCTTTATCCCATCGGAATACGTGTTCAGCTTGGATTCGCTTCCCTCCGGCCTGTCGCGGTAATCCACGATTACATTCTCAATCTGCATATTATTGGACACCGCATGTATGGTCATTTCCGTCTCAATTTCAAATCCCTTGGAAAGCACGGGGAATGTCTTCACAAACCCGTAGCTGAATGCCCTGTATCCCGTCATAATATCCTTAATATCGCAGCCAAACAGCCGGTTGATGCTTCCCCTTACCAGGCTGTTCCCCATATTGTGGAAAGGCCGTTTATTTTCCGTGAAATAAGTGGAAGAAAGCCTGTCGCCCACCACCATATCCGCATTATGGTTCAAAACCTTGTCCACCATCTCCGCGGCATATTCCATAGGATAAGTATCATCCCCATCCACCATCACATAGCAATCCGCTTCCACTTCCCGGAACATCCGCCGGATAACATTCCCCTTCCCCTGCATATACTCGTTCCGCACCACCGCCCCGGCCTGCGCCGCCAGTTCAGCCGTCCTGTCGCTGGAATTATTATTATATACATAAATCACCGCTTCCGGCAAAGCCGCTTTTGCATCCGCCACTACCTTCGCGATGGTTTTTTTCCTCATTATAGCATGGTATTAAGACTGCGATTTTATCCATTTTCCCTCTCATTCTGCCGTGAGTTTGGCCATTTCATCCTGATTATCTTTGCTTTTGTAATCATCATAACCTATATTTTAACAGAATATCCCTTTTTCGTCTAGGGAAATTACGGCGGGAGGGGGGTGGGGAGTTACTGTTCTTCCGGGGATAATGAGGGGCTATTGCAGCAGCAGAAGAATAATCTACCGAAACAACAGCCCCATCCCTACTCTGCCAGTAAAATATCATAGTTAATGGTCCGATAAAATTCTTTTTTGAATTCCTCATTAGATAAATCATTTCCCAAAAGCCACATGACTTTCGTTACAGTCGCCTCCAACGTCATATCAAAGGCCTCTATAATCGGGAACCTGTCTTTGATCACCTTTCCCACCTGATAGACCTCCATATCACTGCCTTCATGGAGCACCTGGGTCGCCATAATAACCTTTTTCCCCCTGCTGCACCAGTTATCAACAGCTTCCAGAAAGCTATGCCTGCCATAGGCCGGAAGCCCGCCTACCCCAAACGATTCGATAATCACTGCGTCATACTCGTCCGCCAGCGTATTCAGTATCCGCCCGTCCATCCCCGGAATTATCTTCAGAAGCAGAACACGCTCATTCATCCTGCGGTAAAACCTTACCTGTTCCGTGAGACGGAAATAATCCTCTATATAAAAGATAATTCTTTTCTCCTGAATCACCGCTATATCCGGATAATTAATGCTGGAAAATGCATTGTAACTCTTAGAGCGCTCCTTTTTGGCCCTGGTTCCCGCAATAACCTTTCCTCCAAAAACAATGTTTACACCATAGGCTCTATCGTCCATAACAAACCGGAGACTGTCCCGAAGATTCATTCTCGCATCGGTTATTTCCAGATTAATCGGTTTTTGTGCGCCAGTCACGACAATCGGTTTTCGGTTATTCTGTATCAGATAAGAAAGGGCTGCTGCCGTGTACGCCATAGTATCCGTTCCATGGCAAATAACAAATCCGTCGTAGCTGTTGTAGGATTTCTCTATTATCTGTTCCAAAATCAGCCAATGTTCCTGACAGATATTCGTACTGTCCAGTTCAAAAGGCTGCACCGTATCCACCATACAGTTTTCCCGTACCTCAGGCACATAGGCCAGCAATTCTTCAGATGTAATCCCCGGCTGCAGCCCCTCCGGCGAAATTTTTGACGCAATGGTGCCTCCTGTTGCAATTAATAATAATTTTTTCATTTCCATTCCTTACTCCATCGGCTTTTGATAAAAAATACCAAAGAAACTTTCCGTCAATCCTCATCAATGGCTATGTGA
>BLMD01000308.1 GCA_011959925.1 Lachnospiraceae bacterium | reverse complement strand
AAGTTTCAAAAAAGCCCTCTATCTCTTTTCCTTTTCTCACTACATCCATAGTCTCATCCAAATGAATTGTCACTGACATATACCGTGGTTCTTCAAATCCAACGAGGAGATTGATAAATTTCTCACTTACTTCTATGACTGAAGCAGCAATGTCTAAATCTGCATCTGGATCTGTAATAACTGCTCCAACCCGGATTTCTCTTGCTCCCCAAGGAGAAGTCACTTTTACAATATCTCCCGGTACAATTTCATGTTCATTCATTTCATATGTATAGATCTTCTTGCTATTATCTTTCGGTGTAAAATTGACATAATGAGGTGCATTCCCAAACCCAGCATCTCTGATCTGATACGGAGAAAGAATCAACACACATTCCTCTCCTGCCAGAAACTGATTGCGGTCAAAGATTCCATCATCCGCCCATTTTTCAAAGCTTGACAATCGTTCTTCATCTCGAGAACTTATTCCATATAGTCCATATATTGAAAAATAATTTCCCTCTTTATCTACAGAAATCCCGTTACTTCGCTGTGTATATTTACGGTGTATATCCACATATTCACTATCCAGAAAAGCAGGTGAGGAAATTTGAATCTCCAGGCTGTCCCGTACATTCTGCCACATGGTACCGCAATTAATATTAGTCTGTTTTTCTACACTTTTTACTCCGTTTATCAACTCGATTTCTTGGATCTGTTCCTCTGTCAGCCCTGTTTCTGGCTGGTCTGCATCATAAATATAAGTGTATTCGACTGCTTCTGCCCACTTTTCATATTTATTCTTTGCTTCCGCAAAATACTGTAGACAAACAGAAGAGGCAGCCATGACAACAATGGAAATTATAACTCTGCCAATATAAACCCTTCTGTAGAAGATCCATTTTCGCTTCAAACAGGTAAAAAATGACAACTGTTTTGCCTGTTTTAATTTAGGAGGTGTGCTGCGGTCCAAAAGGCCGCTGTCAGATCTGAATGTTGTGCGTATCTGTGACTGGACGATTGTCAATACAAACGCAAGATTACAGATAAAATAAAGCACTGTAACACATATCATATATTCTGTCAGAAATTCCTTCTGAATTTCCAGATGCACCGGCATTTTGAGGATTACATGAACTGCATAGAGCGCTGCACCTGACAGGATCGCACCTAGCACAATACTTACAATAAAAGAAATCGCCCATATAAATAGTGTCTCCCACAGAACGATCTGCAACACTTCCTTGAAATCTGCACCCAGTCCACGCAATACGGTCAGACTGTATCGGCGCGATTTTAACGTCAGTGCCATCAGATAACAGATTAAGATCAGTGCAATCAATACGATAAAATACACAAATTTACCCTCTTGAAAGAATTGATCCAAAACACTTTGTTCTAACGGATATGCCTTATCATTATAAACATAAGTTCCCTCTCCCAAAGATTCTATATGAGTCTGAATCCGACTCCATTCCTCTTTGTTTTCATTCTGGAATAACAGACACGTTTCTCCCTGCAACGTCTCATCTTCTCCTAAGAGCACGTTTGGGAGCTTTTGTTCTTCCATTTCCCATTCTTTTCCCCATGCTTTTACGATTCCTGTCAGGGTATAGGATTTCACTTCTCCATTTTCTCCCAGAGCAATTTCCATCTGATCTCCGACCTTAACTAAATCCGGAAGACGATTTACTAAAATTTCAGAAACTGCCGCCTCTGTATCATTTGTCGGGAAATCACCTTCCAACAGCTTTAATCTGCCCAGTTCCTGTGCCCTCTTGTCCACAATCCCGGCAGAACCGAACCGTTTTCCATTGTTCCAGGAACTACCAAGTATCACGATCTTTCCAACCTGTTTCGTGGATTCCATTTGTTTTATAAACTGCTCTGTCTCTTCTTTGGCATCCAATACCGCCCCTGTCCATGCTCCATAAGTATCATATCTCAGACTTTCTTTCGAGCGGTAAAAACTTTCCAGAAACAAAATCGTCAGCATTCCACATAGAAAAGCAATCGTCAGCATCACGATACTGATACGCAATTCCCGCTTTCTCCCACGAAAGCTTTTTAGGACAAGTTTCCGCATACCTTCACGCCCCTTTTCTCACAATCACACCATCCTGGACTTCATATCTAACTACTGCCAGACCACCTAATGCTAATATAATTTTCTTTGCTTTTTCCATAGAAATCTCCTTCTATTCTACCGTTATTTTAAAAATGGGGCTGTCGGTTAATACCGATTTTTAGGCTCTA
>BLMD01000307.1 GCA_011959925.1 Lachnospiraceae bacterium | reverse complement strand
AATGGCGTATTTGACAGCAATCTGAAACACATTTATTATACTGGCTCCAGAAAGCCGTCCTTTTTCCCCGCCGCTTAAATCACCGACCCGTTTAAACACATCAGCTTCCGTAAACAAAAATGCCGCCAGCATCGAACGGATCTGCGTGTTGTTCATGCCGGGATGTTCATCGGAAATTTCTTCAAACAAAGTCTTTGCATCGTTTAGCACCTGATGCTCCTGATCGTAATATGCCACATGCACATTTGTCCCAAACGAAATCTCTCCTGCGTCAAATGGAATCATCTCATTAATGATCTTTAACAGGGTGGTTTTTCCGGTTCCGTTATCTCCGATCAACGCTACATGTTCTCCGCGTTTTATTTCCAAAGAAATATCCGAAAACAGCCGGTTGTTTCCAAATGATTTTGCAAGCCGTGTGACTTCCAGCACATCGTTTCCGCTAGTAACCGCAGGGTGAAACCGGATTTTCATATCCGCGTTCTCCTGCGCCGGTCTATCTAAGCGTTCCACTTTATCCAGCATCTTTTCCCGGCTTTCGGCGCGTTTGATAGACTTTTCCCGGTTAAAGGATTTTAACTTTGCAATAACTTCTTCCTGATGCTTAATCTCCCGCTGCTGATTTTCCCAAGCTTTTTGCTCCGCTTTGCGCACAGCCGCTTTTTTAACGGCATAATCCGAATAATTTCCCCGAAATACTGATGCCTGATGCCGCGATAATTCAATGACCTTCGTTACGATTTTATCCAAAAAATAACGGTCATGGCTGACAATTAACACGGCGCCCGTATAGTTGGACAAAAACGTTTCCAGCCATGCGATCGACGACATATCCAAATGGTTTGTCGGCTCGTCCAAAATCAAAAGATCCGGCTTTGCCAAAAGCAGTTTTCCCAGAAAAACCCTCGTCTTCTGCCCGCCGGAAAGCTCTGCCACCGGACGGTGAAAATCTTCTTCCGAAAACCCGAGCCCCCGGATAATCCCCGTAACTTCACTGCGGTAAGCATATCCGTTCTTAAGCTCAAACTCATGGTGGAGCCGATTATATTTTTCCAGCAGCCGCTCTAATGCTTCTCCCTTTTCTGCAGGCATCTTCTCTTCCATCTCACGCAGCTGCATCTCCATCTGCACAAGCTCCTCTTTTGCCGAAAGCGCTTCCTCGAAAATCGTACGCGTACCTGAAATTTCCTGGTACTGTGCCAGATATCCCACAGAGATATGTTTGGAAAGAACCACGTCTCCGGCGTCGGCGGAAAGGATACGCATAATGATTTTCAGAAGCGTAGACTTTCCCGCGCCGTTGATCCCTACAATTGCCGCTTTTTCATGTTCATTGATATGAAACGAAATATCCTTTAAAATTTCATCCGTGCCAAAGGATTTGGATATATGCTGACAGTCTAATATCATAAAGCCGCCTCTAAACTGCTGCGGATCGCCCGAATAAATTCCTGGCTGTTTAATACGGTCGGATTTTCAATCGACGTGATCAGCGCCAGATCTTTTGTCATCCTGCCTTCCTCGATCGTTTGGATGCAGGCTTTCTCCAGTTTGTCCGCAAATTCCATAAGTGCCGAATTTTCGTCCAGCTCCCCGCGTTTTCTTAAAGCGCCGCTCCATGCAAAAATCGTCGCCACCGAATTCGTCGATGTTTCTTCTCCGTTTAGATGCTTATAGTAATGTCTCTGCACGGTTCCGTGCGCTGCTTCGTATTCATAATAACCGTCCGGCGATACAAGTACGGAAGTCATCATGGCAAGCGAACCGAATGCAGAGGAAATCATATCGCTCATGACATCTCCGTCATAATTTTTACACGCCCAGATATATCCGCCTTCTGATTTCATCACACGGGCAACGGCATCGTCGATTAAGGTATAAAAATATGTGATGCCCGCTTGTTCAAACGCTTCTTTGTACTCGGCATCAAAAATCTCCTGGAAAATATCTTTAAAGGTATGATCGTATTTCTTGGAAATCGTATCTTTCGTGGCAAACCACAGATCCTGCTTCACATCCAGCGCATAGGTAAAACAGCTTCTGGCAAAACTTTCGATCGAAGCGTTTACGTTATGCTGCCCCTGAATGATGCCTGCACCTGTAAAATCATGGATCACCTCGCTCGTTTTGCTCCCGTCTTCGGCCGTATAGACAAGCTCTGCCGTACCGGCGCCGGGAACCTTGATTTCTACGGCTTTATAGACGTCTCCGTACGCATGCCTTGCTATGGTAATCGGTTTTTTCCAGTTTCTGACGCAAGGCTCAATGCCTTTGACAATGATCGGCGCACGAAATACCGTTCCGTCTAACATGGCACGGATCGTTCCGTTGGGGCTTTTCCACATTTCCTTCAGATGGTACTCGTCCATCCTTGCAGCATTCGGCGTGATCGTCGCACATTTTACGGCAACGCCGTATTTTTTTGTGGCATTTGCGGAGTCTGCCGTTACCTGATCATTCGTCTCGTTTCTATGTTCCAGTCCAAGATCATAATATTCTGTCTTTAAATCTACAAACGGCAGCAGCAGTTCTTCTTTGATCATAGACCATAAAATCCTGGTCATTTCATCTCCGTCCATCTCTACTAACGGCGTCGTCATTTGAATTTTATCCATATTTTTCTTCCTCCCAAATAAATTTATTCTATTTTATAATACCAATCATTTGATTGCTGTCAAGAAATTTTTCCTTAATTTCCGATCCAAATTATTTTTCATTTTGTCCACCGGAAACACTTACAAGCCCTCTACATATGATGAAGTGTAATCAATCAAAAAATGGAGGTTTTCAAATGAGTGATTTAGCAGCAACAAACTGTGGATGCGGAAATGATGGAGGATGCGGTTCTATTCTCTGGCTGATCGTTCTTCTTTGCTTATGCAACGGCAACGGCGGCGGCTTCTTCGGCGGCAACGGATGCGGCGGCGGATGCGAAGGAAACAACAGCTGTATCTGGATCATCTTATTACTGCTCTGCTGCGGCGGATGCGGCAACAGCTTCTGCTAATATGCAGTAAGCAAAAACAGGGAAGTCCTTTGGGATTTCCCTGTTTTTCATGCCATTCTGCCTACTCTGTTTATTTTTTCGTTTTGACGCTCTTTTTTGCAGACCAGTCAGAATAATAGTTCTTACCGTTTACGGTTTTGTACGTGCGGATTCTGACATAATATTTCTTTTTGGCTTTCAGTTTGGAAACGGTTTTAGAAGTCTTATTCGCCTTGATGTTTCCGGCTGTTTTCGCACTTTTGAATTTCCCGTTGACAGAATACTGAATTTCATAGCCGCTCGTCTGCACGGCCTGTTTTTTCCATTTCACGAGGAATCCTTTCTTTTTGGCGGTTACTTTGGAAATTTTTGTTCCTTTTGGCACGATGTCAAATGTCTTTGTCACGGTTCCGCTGTAGCTGCCTTGGAACGTGACCGTTACGCTCGCCTGTCCGACGTTTGTATGATCGGTATACTGTACGGTATAGCCGGAATCTGCAACCGTCTTTCCCTGATTGTCTGTTACAAAAACCGCGGGCGTCTGAGCTTTGCCGTTATAGGTTACTTTTGCGGCGGAGAGCTTAACGTTATTTGCCGTTAACGGCGTTACGTCTGGCGTTACCTGGTTTGTCGGAAGAATGTCGCCGTCCGTGCAGTGGACAGGTATGCGATATTCGATATAATCCGGAGCCTGGTTATTCGGAGCAGAAGCAAAAATTGCCAGCCATTGCTTTCTGGAGCCAGTATAATAAATGTGTTTCAGATTGCTGTCAAATACGCCATT
>BLMD01000306.1 GCA_011959925.1 Lachnospiraceae bacterium | reverse complement strand
AACTTTTTCAATTTCTCTCTTTTGCCAGTCGCAAGGCTGAACTGTTACAACAATCCATAAAAAAGGATGATTTTTTCCTTGACATTCAAACAGGGCTTGTTATACAATAGAAAATGCACTATTGTGGTGAGATAGACTTACTATGCCCTTTCGCAGGGAATCACAGTAGAGGCATGCTGCAGGGCAGCTGCCTGCATAGAATGAAAACGAGAGGTGAAACGTCAATGGAGAAAAACAGAATACGTCCGGTCCAGGCAGGAAAAGGTTTGCGTATGAGTTATTCACGGCAGAAAGAAGTTCTGAAAATACCGAATCTGATTGAAGTCCAGAAAGACTCTTACCAGTGGTTTTTGAACGAGGGGTTAAGAGAAGTATTTGCAGACATTTCGCCGATAGCTGATTACAGCGGACATTTGAGTCTGGAATTTACTGATTTTACATTGTGCAGAGATGATGTAAAATATTCGATTCCGGAATGTAAGGACAGAGATGCGACTTATGCAGCACCTTTAAAAGTGAAGGTAAGACTTTACAACAAAGAAACTGACGAAATCAATGAACATGAAATCTTTATGGGCGATCTCCCTCTTATGACAGAAACAGGAACGTTCGTGATCAACGGAGCAGAACGTGTAATTGTCAGCCAGCTGGTACGTTCTCCTGGAATTTACTATGCAGTTTCACATGATAAAGTCGGCAAAAACGGAATCAGCGCGGTCGCAACGGAAAATACCATCTTCGGCGACACGTCCATATAATCAAACATCGTCTTCTCGTATTCCTGCGTCTCATCCAGATAACGGCCGGATACGAGATTTCGTACAAAATGCCCGTCTTGATCCAGCGCCTCATTTGCCTGTGCAACATGAAAATTATCTTCTTCATCGGCAGTCATATAGATAAATTCATCTGTAACGCGCGGATTTTTGGGATCTGTTTTATCAATAATACGGTACGGCGCTTCCACAAAGCCATACTCGTTAATTCTTGCATAACAAGCCAGTGAGTTGATCAGTCCGATATTGGGACCTTCCGGCGTCTCAATCGGACACATCCTTCCATAATGGGAATAATGCACGTCACGAACCTCAAACCCGGCGCGGTCACGGGAAAGACCTCCTGGTCCCAATGCAGACAGACGCCTTTTATGCGTCAGCTCGCCCAGCGGGTTATTCTGATCCATAAACTGTGACAGCTGAGAAGAACCGAAAAATTCTTTTACCGCCGCCGTCACGGGTTTGATATTGATCAGGCTCTGCGGGGAGATTCCTTCCAAATCCTGCGTCGTCATACGTTCGCGGACCACTCTTTCCAATCTGGAAAGACCGATCCGATACTGATTCTGTAATAATTCTCCCACCGCACGGATCCTGCGGTTTCCCAGATGATCGATATCGTCTTTATTGCCGACGGCATATTCCAAATGCATATTGTAATTGATCGAAGCAAAAATATCGTCTTTCGTGATATGCTTGGGAATCAAATCGTGTACGTTTTTGCGGATCGCTTCTTTGATCTCTTCCAATTCGCTGTTTTCTTCCAAAATCTGTGCGAGAACCGGATAGTACACCAATTCCGTAATCCCCACTTCTTTTGGTTCCACGTCCACATAATTCTGCAGATCTACCATCATATTGGAAAGAACCTTGACATTTCTGGTCTCTCCCTGGATCCACACATACGGTACTGCCGCATTCTGAATACGCTCTGCAAGGTCACGGTTTACTTCCGTTCCTTTTTCTGCAAGAATCTCTCCGGTCGTCATATCCACAACGTCTTCGGCGAGCGTATGCCCGTTGATGCGGTTTTTCAGCGCCAGTTTTTTGTTGAATTTATATCTTCCTACTTTTGCAAGGTCATATCTTCTCGGGTCAAAAAACATTGCCGAAATAAGGCTTTCCGCACTTTCTACCGTAAGCGGTTCGCCCGGGCGGATCTTCTTATATAATTCCAACAGCCCTTCTTCATAATTCGTTGCAACATCCTTGCCGAAGCTTGCCATAATCTTTGGTTCTTCTCCAAAGAGATCTATAATTTCCTGATTACTTCCGATGCCTAACGCACGGATCAATACGGTGTACTATCCGGTTCTCGCAC
>BLMD01000305.1 GCA_011959925.1 Lachnospiraceae bacterium | reverse complement strand
AGCAGGGATTTATATTGCGGAGGGTCAAACATTGCCACAGGGGCGGTAAAACGGCTTAGGACAAATGCCGTAGGTACGGGGTTGCACCTTAAAAGCACAATCAATGAGGAATTTTTAGGGATAACGCAGGAGGAAGCAAGGGAGTTAGAGGAAACGATAGAAAGGGAGTTTGCACATTGGGCGGAATCTGAAAATTGCGATATTGAGCGGATAGATAATTTTTATCAGTTGCAGCAGTTGGCGTTACTCAATGCCCTGCTTAGTGGGGATTCCTTTGCACTTATGACAACCACGAAGAGAATAGGGAGTATTTACGATTTAAGGATTGAACTTGTGGAAGCTGACAGGGTAAGCACCCCGGACGCAGAGAGGGTAAACCCTTTATTTTGTGAGGGAGTGGAAAAGAACAGTGCCGGGGAAGTGATAGCCTATCATATATCAAAATTCCACCCCCTATCATTCCAAGACAGGCAGCCGAGGGAGTGGGTAAAGGTAAAGGCGTTTGGAGAGAAAACAGGCAGGAGGAACGCAATACACGTTATGAATCGGGAGCGTATCGGGCAAGTCCGGGGCGTTCCTTTTTTATCCCCTGTTATTGAAACCATAAAGCAGCTTGGACGGTATACGGACGCAGAGGTATTAGCAGCCGTTATCAATGGACTGTTTACGGTATTCATTGAAAAGGAGGGGGCGAGTGATGATATACCGCTTGGGGAATCCGTGCCGGAAGATATGCAAGTAGACGCAGAGGACGAGGGCAGTATAGAACTTGCCCCCGGAGCGGTAATTGACCTTGGAGAGGGAGAAAAGGCAAATATGGTAAATCCGGGCAGACCCAACCCGAACTTTGACCCCTTTGTAATGGCGGTAATTAAGCAGATTGGGGCAGCATTGGAGATACCTTACGAAATCCTCATTATGGCATTTAGTAACAATTATTCAGCGTCAAGGGCCGCCATATTGGAATTTTTCGAGGTTATCAAAATGTACCGGGCGTGGTTTGTGGCGGACTTCTGCCAACCAATCTATGAGGAATGGTTGAGCGAAGCCGTGGCGAAAGGCAGGGTAAACGCCCCCGGCTTTTTCAATGACCCGATTATAAAACACGCATACTGTACCGCAGAGTGGAACGGTCCAGGCATGAGGCAGTTAGACCCGAAAAAGGAGGTTGAAGCAGCGGAATTGAGGGTAGAGGGCGGTTTTTCTACACGGCAGAGGGAAACGGCGGAACTTACAGGCACGGACTTTTACAGGAATATAAAACAGCGTAAGCGTGAGGAAGAATTGTTAAAGGAGGTTAGGGGAAATGCAGGGCAGAAACGACAGGAAGCCAATGCGGATAACAGGGATATGGAATCAGACCCCGACAAAGACGCAGACAGACAGGACACAGAAGAGGAAGAAACCGAGGAATAAAAGCGAGATACACAGGTTTTGGGATTTTGTGGCAAGCCAAGAGGGGAACACTGCCGAACTTCTCTTATATGGCGAAATATCGGATTATTCTTGGTACGGGGACGAGATAACCCCGGCGGAATTTAACAACGACCTTAAAACCTTGGGGGCGGTTGAAGAAATTACCGTGCGTATCAATTCGGGAGGTGGCGACGTTTTCGCAGCGGTAGCCATTTACACCCGGTTAAAAGAGCATAAGGCAAAAATAACGGTCAAGATTGACGGTTGGTGTGCGTCAGCAGCCACAATTATAGCTATGGCGGGCGATACAATCGAAATATCGGTAGGCGGTATCTTTATGATACACGACCCGGCAGCAGGCGTATTAGGGTATTACAAGGCGGACGAACTGAAAAAGATAGCGGATGAACTGGAAACCATAAAACAATCAATCGTTAATTGTTATATGACGGTATCGGATAAGTCCGAGGAAGAAATAAAAAGCCTTATGACAGATGAAACATGGTACACAGGGCAGGAAGCAGTAGAAGCCGGATTTTGTACCGCAGTTATGTTTACAGAGGTACAAACGGAGGTAGAGGACGCAGAAAGGGTAATTGTAAATTCAATACCTATCAGTATTAGCGGATTCCATACCGTGCCAAAAGGATTATTAGGCTATGCCAATAGCCATAATAATAAACCCAATGCAGAAAACAGCAAGGAGGATAAAAAAATGACATTGGAAGAGTTGAAAAAAGACCACCCGGAGGTAGCCAATGCCTATAAAAATGAGATTATGGCAGGCATGGGCGGGGCAGATCAGACCGCAGCCGTGGACGCAGAGAGGGCAAGAATAAAGGCGATTGATGAAATTACCTTGCCCGGATTCGAGGATATGGCAAATAAGGCAAAATATGAAGAGCCTGTAAGTGCAGAAGCGTTTGCTATGCAGATTGTGGCAGCACAGAAAAAGGCGGGCAAGTCGTTTTTGAATGACCGTGAGGACGATATAAACGATTCCGGCGTAAAGGACGTTACACCAGCACCGAACAAAGGGCATAACGGCGAGGAAGAGGACCCTTACGGCGACCTTATCGACAAGTTATACCCGGAAACAAAATAACGGCAGGAGGTAAAGAAAGATGGCAGCAGGAAAAGAGTTGTTGGGAAGTTACAACCCCAAAATGGTACACGCAGGGGATTACCCCGTTGTGACCGATTCGGGCACAGTGGCAGAGGGCGAAACAATCTTAGAACTTATGCCCGTTGTGCTTGGCACGGATGGAAAGTTAAAAGCCGTCACGTCTGATACGGTGGCAAATGTCTACGGATTGGCAGCGGAGAACGCAGACGCAGGGCAGGAGGTAGTAATCTATCTTACGGGGGAATTTTTCGGGGATTCAATCGAAGTACCCGCAGGAACTACGGCAGCGGATTTTAAAGCACCGTTTAGAAAGTTGTGTATCTTCTTAGTGGATACGGAAAACGCAGCAGTCACAAGCGGAGGTGCAGGGGAGAACCCGACAGAATAAGAGTAGAAAAGGAGATAAAAAATTATGGCAATCAGCATTTACGACCCCCGGACAATGGGGAAATTAGTGGAGCGTATGCCAAAAGTGCATACTTTCATCAAGTCAACCTTTTTCCGCAATACCGAAACATTCGATACGCAGAAAGTAGATGTTGACTTTGTAAAGGGAAATCGGCAGTTAGCACCTTTCGTACATAGAAAAATTGGAGGGGCAACAATCGACAATGAGGGTTATCAGACCAACACATACGAACCGCCCCTTGTAGCACCGAACACAGTTACGACCGTGGATGATATTTTGAAGCGGACACCCGGCGAGAGCCTTTACAACGGTAAATCTCCTAATCAGAGGGCTGTTGAGAAAATGCAGCGTGATTTTGCAAAATTGGACGAAACGATTACACGCAGGGAAGAATGGATGTGCTGCCAGTCCTTATTTACGGGGAAAATTCCGATTCTTGATAAAAACGGAAAGGCGATACAGGAGGAAATTGATTTTCAGTTTACTAATAAAGTAACACTGAAATCTACCGAGAATTGGAAAACCAAAAAAGGCGGTAAGATTGCACAGTTAAAGGCATGGCGTAAGCAGGTGCAGAAAACAGGCTTTGTAAATTGTAATATGTGCATTATGGGAGATGAAGCCTTGGAAGCGTTCATCATGGACGAGGAAGTACAGAAACTGCTTGACGTTGAACGCTACGACCTTGCGGTTATTAAGCCGAGGGAACTGCCAAACGGCGTTACCTACATAGGGACTATACAAGGAGAGGGGTTAGATATTTATTCCTACAATGAATGGTTCTTAGATGATTGGACGAATAAGGAAAAGCCGGAAAATAAGCCGTTAGTTCCTACTAACATGGTTGCCCTGTTATCCACGGAAGCCAATTATTCAATGTACTATGGGGCGGTCGGTATCGTGGATGAAGCAGGAAAGACGATTGCGGTTGTCGAGGGGTCAAGAATCCCCGAACAGTGGGTAGAAAGGCGACCGGCACGGCGATTCTTGCAGTTGTCCGCTGCCCCTCTTTGTGTACCGCATGAGGTGGATTCTTGGTTTATTGCTACCGTCTGCTAAAGGCGGTGGCAACCTATGAAGAATTTTAAGGAAATGCTTGATAAGGATTTGGATACAACCTTTTACAATGCGGAGGAATTTGCACAGGTCAAACGGGTCAAGTATGACGGTATCGTAAAAAATATTCCTGTTATATTCGATTCAGAGAAAACAGAGGAACGAAATGCAGCAGGGGGCGACCATGCAGAGGGTATTTATGGGAGGTATACGGTTATCCGGGTCCGTTTAAGCGATATGGGGAAAGAGCCAAGGCAGGGGGCAAGGTTTTACCTTGAAAACGAACTTTTCACGGTGGAAAGCGTTCTAAACGAGTATAACGAGTTAATCATAGACTTGGAAAGGTTTGACGAGTAATGATTGAAGTATCAGAACAGACCATAAACAGGATACACGCCATACTTGCAGGGGTTGAAAATGCAGACAAAAAGGTATTAAAGCCTGCATTGACAAGGGGGTTAATGGCAGGCAAGACGGCAGCGGGAAAAGCGGTTAGGCAGACTTACCACATATCGGCAGGGGATTTTAACAGCCGGGGGCATATGAAGTATAACAGCGTAAGCCAAGGGGGCGACGGAATCGTAGGGAGTATTGAGTATTCCGGCGGAGTGATACCGCTTATCAGATTCAAAGTATCCCCAAACACGCCGAAACGGAAAAAAACCCCAAGCGCAGCGGTATTGAAAGCAAGCAGCCTTGTAAAGTTTGGCAGGGAAAACAATGTTTTCGTGCAGCAAATGAAATCGGGGCATATTGGTATTTTTGAGAGGAAACAGGGGGGATATTCGGCAAGCCGTGGAAGCGGTCAAAACAAGCACACGGAAAAGCTGAAAGAATTGTTATCCCCGGCAGTACCGCAGATGGTCGGCAATGATGAAGTTATGCAGACCGTGGAAGAAAGAGTAAACGAGGTAATAAACCAAAGGATAGACCACGAAATAGAAAGGTTATTGAATAAGGGCGGAGGTTGATAATGACACCGTTGGAATTATTGGAATCCTTGAAAGCATATTGCGAGGAAATCACAAAGGATATGTTGTTGGTCGCAAGGGTCCCGGAAAATGGGACCGAAGCAGGAGAGCGACCGCCAAAAACTTTTATAGGCAATCTGCCCGACAAGGAAGCGGAGAAAAAAGCAGCACCCTACATACTCTTAAAACTTCTCACAAAGAAAACGGATGATGAAGAAAGCGTATGCAGGGTGCGTATTATTTGCGTGACCTTTTCCGAGGATAAGCAGGAAAATTATATACAATGTCTGAATCTTCTTACGAGGATTGAAACGAAGCTATTGGAAGACGTTGTAATAGACAACCGCTATTCCTGCCAAAAGCCGATTGAATCAATTTTGTATGATGATGATTTGGAGGTATACCAGATTGGGGAAATGATGACTATTTGGGAAATGCAGAAAGCGGAAAGGAACGTAAGGCAGTATTTGGAGTAAGGAGGTAGCCGGAATGGCAGCAGGAAAGCGTACAACAGCCGAAAAGGCGGTTGAAAATGAAAAGGCGGTAAATCCTACCCATAAAGCAGAAAAGGGGCAGGAAACGGCAAATACGGAAGCCACAGAGGGTAGATTTATCTATATCGGACCGACCACAAGGACCGGCTTAGTGGAGAATACCATATTTTCCGGGAGCCGTGAGAGTGTCGAAGAGCATTTAAAGGACACTTTGGAAAAGATTCCACAGGTAAGGTTGCTTATCGTGGCAACGGAAAGCCTTGCAGTAAACAAGGCAAAGG
Organism: Lachnospiraceae bacterium; assembly: GCA_011959925.1. Classification (GTDB taxonomy): domain Bacteria; phylum Bacillota; class Clostridia; order Lachnospirales; family Lachnospiraceae; genus Roseburia_B. The sequence continues at coordinate 2,806 of BLMD01000305.1, read as the reverse complement.
TAAGAAAGGCAGGCACATTACTTAACAAGTATTACAATGACGTTTTGAGCCTGTCAAGCAGGAATAAGGAGGGTTAAGAATGGCTTATTATCATGGAGCGAAAGCGAGTAAGCAGGCTACGACAGTTTCAACGCCTATTACCGCAGACAGCAGTATTCATTTTATCGTAGGTGCTGCCCCCGCCCATACGGTAGGAGGTGCGGTAAACGAGCCGATTTTAGCACATTCCTACGCCGAAGCAGTACAGGCAATGGGATATAGCGAGGATTGGAAGAAATACGATATTTGCGAGGAAATCTATGCAAGTTTCCGGCTTTATCAGAATGGGCCTATTGTTATGGTAAATGTCCTGGACCCTGCAAAGCATTTGACAGGGGAAAGCACGGAGGATATGACCTTGGCAGCAGGCGTTACGGATTTGCCGTTTGAAGCGTTGGCGGATTCCGTGGTTGTGAGGGGGTATAACGGAGAGGAAGAGTTGACCGAGGATTACGGCAGGGGGATTGATTACGACCTTATCTATACGGACGGCGTTTTACGCTTGGAGCGTATCGAGGGTGGGAAAATTACGTCCGACACCGCTAAACTCAATATCAAGTTTAATGCCGTGGACCCGTCCAAGGTTACAAAAGCGGACATTATCGGCGGATACGATACCGCAACGAAGAAATCGAAAGGTTTTGAGTTGGTGGATTCCGTTTTCCCGAAATACCGGGTTATCCCTACGCTTTTCCTTGCCCCCAATTTTTCACATGACAGTGAGGTAGCTGCAATAATGGCAGCCAAGGCGGAGAATATCAACGGCTTGTTTGTGGGGAAAGCGATTATTGACGTTGATACAACGGAAGCCACGACATACACGGAAGCGGTGGAGTGGAAGAATAAAAACAACATTACGCAGCCGTCCGAGTTGTTGGCGTGGCCCATGCTGACACTTGGGGGAAAACTGTACCATTATTCTACACACCTTGCCGGGAGTATGTCGGCAACGGACGCTAACGAGGACTTGGGAAAGGGTACGCCGTGTGAATCGGCAAGCAATAAGACTTTGCAGATTGACGGCATGGCGTTAGCGGACGGAACGGAGGTACTGTTAGACCTTACCAAGGCGAACTACCTCAACTCACAGGGTATCATAACCGGGTTAAACCTCATGGGCGGTTATGTGTCTTGGGGGAATGAAACCGCCTGCTATCCTGCCAATACGGACGTGACGGATTATTTCTATTGCGTAAGCCGTATGTTTGGTTGGGTGGCAAATTCCGTTATCCTGTCCGTGTGGAATAAGGTTGACAGGAAATTAAACAGACGCTTGATAGAATCCGTGGTACAGAGCCTTAACCTTTGGCTTAACGGGTTAATGGCGGAAGAGGTAATTTTAGGAGGGCGTATTGAGTTTTTGGAGGAAGAGAATACCGACACGGATTTAATGGCGGGTATCGCTCATTTCCACATTTACCTTACTCCGCCTAGTCCTGCAAAGGAACTTGATTTTGTCCTTGAGTATGACGTAAGTTACCTTGAAAATCTATTTGCAGCATAAGGAGGTAAGAGGATATGCCAAAGATTGACGAAACCGTAATAGGGTTTGCGGTGTATGAGGACGCAACCGAGTATATGGGGTTGTCGGAGGTGGCGTTACCCGAAATTTCCAACATTACCGAGGAAATCAGCGGGGCAGGCATTGGCGGTAAGATTGAATCCGTTATATTGGGTGCAATCGAAGCAATGACAACCACTTTCAATTTCAGAACCGTAACAAAGAACGCCATTAAATTAAATGAGCCTAGACAGCACAATATTGATTTAAGGGCAGCACAGCAGCAGAAAGATACCGTAAAAGGCACAACGGAAGTAGTGAGTGTTAAGCACATTTTGGTATTGACACCCAAGAAACTTAACCCCGGAAAGGTGGCTACGGCGAGTGCAGCGGAGGTAAGCGGGGAATATGCGACCTCATACTATGCTACATACATTGACGGTAAGAAAATGCTTGAAATTGACCCGCTGAATTATATCTATTTTGTGAACGGAAAGGACTATTTGGCGGACGTAAGAAAGGCACTTGGAAAGTAAGCACGGGAAGCCGTGCTTTTTTCCTGCCTAAAATCAGATTATGGAGGATTGAACAATGGAAGATATTAAGAAAACAGAAAACGGGCAGGCAGCAGAGGAAACAAAGGAAGCAGTTAAAGTTGTGACCGATTCGGACACGCCGGAGGGGGCGTATGTGCATGAGTTTACGAAGCCGTACACATTCGAGGAAAAGACCTATACAAAGCTGGTTTTCGACTTTGAAAAACTGATAGGCGACGACCTTGTAGCCATTGAAAACGAAATGGCAGCGGTCGGGGAATACGCATTATCCCCGGAAATTTCAACCTCATTCCTCTACCGCTTGGCAGCCAAGGCAGCAGGGGTAGGAAGTGACGTTATCGCTCATATGCCTATCCGTGATTTTGGGAAAATCAAGAATAAGAGCAGGGATTTTTTAATAAGCACGGGATTCTAAGACAGAATCCTATCAAATGGTTTAAACGAAATAGCCTACTGTTATCCAAGGAAACGCATACCGGGTTAGAGTTTTGGTTGAGCCGGACACCAAGGGAATTAGATTCTTGGATTGCCGAGTATAACGAGATTGTCGAAGAGCAGAAGAAACAAAAGTAAAATGATGTTGAAAGAAAGTATCTCCTGCGGTAAAATATAAGAAAAACCGCAGGAGGTAAAAGTTTATGAAAAAAATTTCTTTTTTGGCGGTCGCTACCGCCGTAATGCTGACACTGAACGCTTGTTCGGGGGGGGG
>BLMD01000304.1 GCA_011959925.1 Lachnospiraceae bacterium | reverse complement strand
GGAACTGTCGCTTTAACGATTGAATAATCGTGAAGCGGCAGCTTCCTTTTTGCCTTTTTTATGGTCATATTTGATCTGTTCTGTCGGAAATGTTTGCTTAAATTAAAAAAGGGCGTACTTTAATACACCTAAAAAATAGGATCATTAAAAATTTTAATCCTTTTTAATTTATGCGCTTTTCAAGGAGAATAAATGCTTTCCTGTTTTCCCTTTTTGTATCTTGTTGTGGAGTTTGTTTACATTTCTTGCCATTGCAAGCAAAACACTCTCAGCAAGAACATTTGATGTACCCCTGCTCAAATATCTTCGGAATTGCATGTCTTGTTTTAACTCGCCAAAAGAGCCTTCCGCCTGAATACTCCTGTTTGTTCTGAGAAGAATCCCTTCATCTGAAAGAATCCGATCCAAATCTTCTTTCCGGTATTTAAGAAATGTCTTTGCCACAGAAAGCACCTTGTTACGTTCTTCTATTGGCGTTTTGCAGTTGTTCCCTTTTATACACTCTTTTTTGTTGGGGCAATCTTTGCAGTCGCTGCATTGATAAATACTTTTTTCACTGACGTAGCCGGTTTTAGACTTTGAACGGCGGATGTGCGTAAAAGACAGCTGTTTCCCGTTTCTGCAAGTGTAAAAATCACCTGCTTCATCATAAGACATATTTTCCATCCGTCCAATATCGCTCTTATATTTTCTTGTTTTCGAGCGTTCATAATTCGATGGCTTGATAAATGCCAGCTGCCGGTTCTTATCCAAGAAAACATAATTCTCTTCACTTTCATACCCGGCATCTGCAATGATTTTTTTGTATTTGAAGGCCAGATATTCTTCTGTCTCTTTTAAAAACGGGATTAGTGTTGTAGTATCTGTGGGCTGTGGTCCAATGGTCAGCCAGGTAATGTATTCTGCATCTACTCCGTGCTGTAAATTAAATGCCGGCTTTAATTGTCCATTGCCCATGGCATCCTCTTTCATGCGCATAAAAGTTGCATCATGATCTGTTTTTGAAAAACTGTTTCTTTTTCCACAGATATGCAGCTTCTGAGTATATCCTTTTAAACGTTCCAGATAATCCTCCAGTGTTTCAATGCTCTTTTGTAATGAGGACTTTCGCTTTCCTGCTCCATGCACAAACTCAATTTTCCCTTCTTTTTTTAACGCATACAGTTTTTTGCGTAATCGTTTTACATGTTTCATTTTGACGGTATCACCATGAACAATCTGTATTCCATAAAGCTGCTCACATCCTGCAATGAGATCAGCGATTTTTACCAGCAGCTTTTCCTGGTTTTTTGTTACAGCTTTTTTCCATACAAATGTGTATTTATTGGCACAGGCTTCGATTTTTGTACCATCAATAAAAACCGTTTCTCCTGAAATTTCTCCGAGATCATAAAGGATATTTGACATTTCAGCAAGAATGCGTTTTGCACATGGAGCAAAATGAATGCTGCGGAATCGGGCAAAAGTAGCGTGGTCAGGAACCGGTTTTCCTTCTAAAAGATACATGAAATTAATATCCCTTTTACAGTTGAGTTCCATAGAACGGGAGGAATAGTCGCCATTCATGTAAGAATACAAAACAATCTTCAGGAGAGTTCTTGGCGGAACTGTATTTATCCTTTCGTAAGTAGAATATAAGTCAGTCAAATCCATAGCCTCCACAAACTGACTCAGTAACCGCACAGAATCATCTGCCGGAATGATGGTTTCTAAATTTAAAGGAAGTTTTAGTTGATATCCTTCCTCGTTCAAAGTATAATCTTGATGTAAATATATAGGTTTTCGCATACTTATATTTTACACCAACAGCCGGACTTTTCGAAGTCCGGCTGTAATTTTTTGTACAGAA
>BLMD01000303.1 GCA_011959925.1 Lachnospiraceae bacterium | reverse complement strand
TTTTATTCCGGAGACAAGAAATATCAATACGTTATTTACCGAAATGCAGGCAAAGAAAAACCACATGGTCATCGTTGTGGATGAGTACGGACAGACGGCCGGCATTGTTGCCATGGAGGATATTTTAGAGGAAATTGTCGGCAATATTTTAGATGAGCATGACGAATACGAAGAGATGATCAAGCGTCAGACAGACGGCAGTTTTCTGATCAACGGAATGGCGGATTTTGAAGACGTAGAAAAAGCGCTTGGCATTTCCTCGGCAGAAGAGGACGCATACGAAACGTTAAACGGTTTTCTGATTTCTAAAATAGACAGGATACCGGAAGAAAACGACCGGATCGAAGTGGAATCACACGGGTATCGTTTTAAGATTCTTGCCGTAGAAAATAAAATGATACAGAAAGTTTCCGTTGTCAGGGCAGAGCGTGAGTGAACGAGTATTTCATGTTTCAATCACGCTCTGTCCGATAGTTCTTGTCAGGATGGGGAAAGAATGGTAGAATAAAGAAAACGTAAAAAGATAAATAAGGAAAAGAGGAGTTACTATGTCAGGACATTCCAAATTTGCCAACATCAAACATAAAAAAGAAAAAAACGATGCGGCAAAAGGAAAAATATTTACGATCATCGGCAGGGAGATTGCGATCGCAGTAAAAGAAGGCGGTCCGGATCCGGCGAACAACAGTAAGTTAAGAGATGTTATCGCAAAAGCCAAATCCAATAACATGCCAAACGATACGATCGACCGCGGAATAAAAAAGGCTGCCGGCGATACGAATAACGTCAATTACGAGCAGGTTACGTATGAAGGATACGGGCCTTCGGGTACGGCGATTATCGTTAAAGCGCTTACCGACAATAAAAACCGGACGGCTGCCAATGTACGCAACGCCTTTACGAAAGGATACGGCAGTATTGGTACGCAGGGCTGCGTTTCTTATATGTTTGATGAAAAAGGGCAGATTCTTGTGGCAAAGGATGAATGCGGCATGGAAGCGGACGATCTGATGATGCTTGCATTGGATGCAGGGGCGGATGATTTTTCCGAAGAAGAAGACAGTTATGAAATCCTGACGGCTCCGGAGAGCTTTTCCGCAGTGCGCGAGGCGTTAGAACAGGAAGGGATTCCTCTGGCGAATGCGGAAGTGACGATGCTTCCCCAGACCTATGTCACACTGTCCGAAGAATCCGATCTGAATAATATACGCAAGATCATGGATCTTTTGGATGAAGATGACGATGTGCAGGAAGTATTTCATAATTGGGACGAATAAAAGAAACGAACAGGGAGAACGGATATGGGGACAAATTATAAACCGGAAACGATATGCATCCAGTCAGGCTGGACGCCGAAGAAAGGAGAACCGAGAGTTCTGCCGATCTATCAGAGCACGACATTTAAATACGAAAACAGCGATCAAATGGGGCGGCTGTTTGATCTGGAAGATACGGGGTATTTTTATACCAGGCTGCAAAATCCGACCAACGATGCGGTAGCTGCAAAGATTACAGCGCTGGAAGGTGGAATTGCGGGGATGCTGACTTCTTCCGGGCAGGCGGCGAATTACTATGCGATATTTAATATCTGCGAGGCGGGAGATCACTTTATCTGTTCCAATTCCATTTACGGAGGCACGTTTAATCTGTTCGGGACGACGATGAAAAAACAGGGGATTTCCTGTACGTTCATTAATCCGGACGCTTCCGACGAAGAAATCGAAGCGGCGTTTCTGCCGAATACCAAAGCCGTCTTTGCCGAGACGATTTCCAACCCGTCGCTGGTGGTTTTGGATATTGAGCGTTTTGCTGAAATTGCGCACAGGCATGGCGTTCCGTTAATCATAGACAATACGTTTGCAACGCCGATCAACTGCAGGCCCTTTGAATGGGGAGCGGATATTGTGACGCATTCCACGACAAAATACATGGACGGTCATGCGATGAGCGTAGGCGGCGCCATTATTGATTCCGGCAACTTTGACTGGATGGCGCATAAGGAGAAGTTTCCGGGGCTGACGATGCCGGACGAATCCTATCACGGCATTGTATACGCCGAAAAATTCGGAAAGACGGCGTTTATTATGAAGGCAACGGCACAGCTGATGCGGGATCTCGGTTCCATTCAGTCTCCGCAGAACGCATTTTTATTAAATGTGGGACTGGAAACGCTGCATCTGCGTGTACCGAGGCATTGTGAAAACGCACAGAAGGTTGCGGAATATCTGGAAGGACACGAAAAGGTTGCCTGGGTAAATTATGCAGGCTTAAAAAGCAATAAATATTATTCTCTGGCAAAAAAATATATGCCGGGCGGAACTTGCGGCGTCATTTCTTTCGGTCTTAAGGGGGGAAGAGACGTATCCGTGAACTTTATGGATCGGCTGAAACTGGCTGCGATCGTAACACATGTTGCGGATGCAAGAACCTGCGTGCTGCATCCGGCAAGCCATACGCACAGGCAGATGACAGACGAGCAGCTGACGGAAGCGGGCATAGCGCCGGATTTGATCCGGTTTTCCGTAGGCATAGAACATGCCGGAGATATTATTGCGGATTTAGAACAGGCATTGGCAGCCGTATAATCCATTTAAGGAGGGGTTTCTCATGAAAAAAATACTTTTTGCCGCATCGGAATGCGTGCCGTTTATAAAAACAGGCGGTCTTGCAGACGTATGCGGAGCATTGCCCAAGGAATTTTCAAAGGATGAGTGGGATGTGAGGGTTGTACTGCCGAATTACAGCTGCATACCGGAGCATTTCAGGCATCAGTTTGAATATGTTACGCATTTTTATATGAATGCGGGCAGCTACATCCAGAACAAATATGTCGGTATATTAAAATACGAGCTGGATGGAATTACATACTACTTCATTGATAACGAAGAGTATTTTAACTGCTTCCAGCCATACGGCAATATCCGGTATGATATCGAAAAATTTACATTCTTTGACAAGGCGGTGCTCTCGATGCTGCCGCAGATTGATTTCCGCCCGGATCTGATTCACTGTCATGATTGGGAGACAGGGTTTATTCCGGTATATCTGAAAAATGAATTCAGCGCGGACGGATTTTTCTGGGGAATCCGTACAATCATGACGATCCACAATTTGAAATTTCAGGGTGTTTGGGATATTCAGACGATGCGCGGGCTGACCGGTTTTGCAAATGGCCTGTTTGTACCGGATAAGCTGGAATACAAAAAAGACGCCAATATGTTAAAAGGCGGCCTTGTCTATGCGGATTACATTACGACAGTCAGCGATTCGTATGCCAATGAGATCCAGACAAGCGAATATGGAGAAGGTTTAGAAGGACTGCTTGCAGCGCGGCATTTTGATATGCAGGGAATTGTCAACGGTATCGATTATGACGTATACAATCCCGCATCGGATCCGAAGATTTATCATACGTATCACAGAGAAAACTGGCGTCAGAAAAAGAGCCAGAACAAGCAGAAACTGCAGCAGGATTTAGGGCTTGCAGTAGATAAGAAGAAATACATGATCGGTTTGATTTCCCGTCTGACAGATCAAAAAGGGCTCGATCTGATCAATTACATGATGGATTATATTGCGGATGACTTTACGCAGTTTGTAATTATCGGAACCGGGGATGTCAAATATGAAAATATGTTCCGTCATTATGCGTGGAAATATCCGGATCGTATTTCTGCGAATATCTGTTACTCTGACGATCTGGCGCATAAATTGTATGCCGCAGCAGACGCATTTTTGATGCCGTCCAGATTTGAACCCTGCGGATTGACGCAGCTGATTTCGTTCCGTTACGGTACGGTTCCGATCGTACGGGAGACGGGAGGACTCAGGGATACCGTACAGCCGTTTAACGAATACGACAATACCGGGGAAGGTTTCTCTTTCAGCAATTACAATGCGGATGAGATGCTTGGCATTATTAATTACTCAAAGCATATTTATTTTGACCGGAAGCGTCAGTGGAATCAGATGGTAGACCGGGGAATGGAAATGGATTACTCCTGGAAGTCGTCGAAAGAAAGATATCAGAATCTTTACAATTATCTGCTTGGTTATTAATAATACCGGATCCATCGGGACATACTAAACAAAAAGGAGGGTACGAAAAGTACCCTCTGTTTTTGTGAGGTAAAAAGCATGGGCGATACAAATCAGAATCAGGATGTAATGGACAACGTGAAAGAATACGGGCAGGCAGTCTTAAACAATCCAAAAACGAACCACCAGATCCATCTGTTAAATGTGATCGGTGAGATCGAGGGACATGAATGCCTGCCTTCGACAACAAAAACAACAAAATATGAGCATGTTCTTCCGCAGCTTGCGGTGATCGAAGACAGTGAAAAGATCGACGGCATTCTTTTGATGCTGAATACGGTAGGCGGCGATGTGGAAAGCGGGCTTGCGATTGCGGAAATGGTGGCGTCGGTAGATAAGCCGTCCGTTTCCCTTGTGCTTGGAGGGTCCCATTCGATCGGCGTGCCGCTTGCGGTTTCTACCGATTATTCTTTTATTGTCCCAAGCGGGACGATGGTCATTCATCCGGTCCGCATGAGCGGAACGGTGATCGGAGCAAAACAGACATACGACTATTTTAAGCAGATGCAGAATCGAATTTTACGTTTTGTGGAAAGCCATTCGGGTGCAAAACAGAAACGAATGGAGGAGCTGATGATGAATACCGATATGATGTCCAAGGACCTTGGAACGATACTGGTAGGAGAAGAGGCGGTAAAGGAAGGACTCATCAATGAAGTCGGCGGAATTCACGAGGCAGTGAATAAACTGCATGCGCTGATTGATGAAAGTAAAAAAAGAAAAAACGAAAACGGTTAGAGACTGCGAAAAGAAACTTAGAGCGAGAAAAAAACACTGGAAAAGAATCCTCCCATAAGATATAATTATTAAAATATCTTTTGGGAGGATCTTTGCGTTTGATATGGGGGAATAAAAAGCAAGGGCAGGCAGGGATGGGGACTGCCGCTGCCTGCAAAACAAAATGAGCGGAAGAGGAGGAAAATCATGGGTGTATTGGAAGTAAAGAACGTATCGTATTATTACAGCAAAGACCGGATGGTCGTGGACGATGTGAGCGAAATCTTTGAAAGAGGGAAAATGTATGTGATCTTAGGACCTTCCGGCTGCGGGAAGACGACGCTGCTTTCGCTTCTGGGAGGACTGGACCTGCCCAAAGCGGGACAGGTTTTGTTTGAAGGACAGGAGGTTCGAAAAAAGGAACTGGAAGAACACAGGCGCAGCCATATTTCTTTCGTGTTTCAGAATTATAACCTGATCGACTATATGACGCCGGTGGAAAATGTAGAGCTTACGGCAAGGCAGGAAGCGCTTCCAATCTTAGAGAAGCTTGGGTTATCCAGAGAAGAAGCAAAGAGAAACGTTTTAAAGCTTTCCGGCGGACAGCAGCAGCGTGTGGCAATCGCACGGGCGTTAGCTTCGGGGAATCCTGTGATTTTAGCGGATGAGCCGACCGGGAATCTGGATGAGGATATGGCAAAAGAGATTACCGGAATTTTTCAGGAGGCGGCAAAAGAGTACGACAAGTGCGTGGTGATCGTATCCCATTCCAATGAAGTGGCAAAGCAGGCGGATGTAGTGCTTGAGATGGATCATGGGAAACTCAATCGCGTTGAAGCCAAATAGAACAAAGGAGGGGAACGGATGGGTGTACGGCATCGCGCGTTTCTTTATCTGACGCGAAATAAGAAAAAAGCAGTCATTTTACTGGCGATCCTGACGTTTATCACAACCCTGGTTCTTCTGTGCACGGCTGTGGGCAATGCGGCAGATGCATCGGTGCGTAAACTGCGGGAACAGATGGGCGGTTATTTTAAGATTGAAATGGATTTCACGCAGGGAAAATTCGGGAGGATTGACGATACACTTCTGAAGAACGTAGTGGATGCGGGAGGAATCAAAGCAGTCAACGGCATGGATCTCCAGTATTTTATCACGGAGGATCTGAAACTTTTTCCCGGACGTTTCACTGCGGAAGGGAACGTAAAAGCGAAACTGGCCAGATTTCTGGGAAATACAGACAGCAGCCTGAACGAATATTTTATGCTGGAATATTACCTGCTTACAGACGGGCGGCACGTTGCCCCGGACGATCACAGCGCAGCAGTGATTTCCGACGTTCTTGCAAAAGAAAACAATCTTTCGGTCGGAGATGTTTTTAAGGTTCGGTACAATGAAGAAAATTTAACCGAAGAGCAGAGGGAACGCATCACTTCTCATACGCTTGAAGTGGTCGGCATATATCATATCGATTATCCGCAGGGGTATCAAAGCGCCAATTCTGCAGAGTGTGATATCGAAGAGAATTTTATCTTTACGGATACGGCGTTCATCCGGGAAGTCTATGGTGAGGCTGCCGGAGCCGAGATCGATCTGTATACGGCAGGGGCTGCGTTTTTTGTAGAAAATCCGAAAGAGCTGGACGGGATTATGGGGAGGCTTTTGGAATCTGCAGATTATAACTGGGACGAATACGTCGTTGTAAAGAACAACAAAACGTATGAGGATTCCGCTGCTCCTTTGGAGAGACTCTCCGGACTGGTGAAGATGATGGTGGTTGTGATAGCCGTTGTCAGTGCGGTAATGCTCTCTTTGATTTTATTTTTGTGGATGCGGGAGCGTATGCACGAGATCGGAATTTACCTTTCGATTGGCATCCGAAAAGCGGAGATTTTCAGACAGCAGATCCTGGAAAATCTCTTAGCCGCCGTTATCGCATTTTTTCTGGCATGGGGGATTTCCGCAGCCGCAGCCGGACTGACCGGACAGATGATTGCGGATTCTTTTTCGAAAGAGAGTGCACAGCAGCAAGCGGCGGATTCAAAAACAGAGGAAACGATGGAGCTGCAGATCCGTATTGGCGCAGTGGAACTTTTGGAGATTGCAGGATTTGGATTTCTGATTGTTCTTTTGTCCACAAGCGTATCTTCGGTGACGGTTCTTCGGATGCAGCCGAAGGATATTTTGGCGAAGATGAGTTAGCCGCATGGTCGGAACGAAAGGTTCCGGCCTTTCTTGTGCTCTGTTTTTCTTTCTGTCCGATGAGTAAAATTTTCCTTAATGACAACTCAGCTAAAATATGGTAAACTGGAAAGGAACGAATTTTTCACAAGAGGGAGGCAGGTATGTCATTTTTAGAAGCGGTACTTATGGGGATCATACAGGGATTAACGGAATTTCTGCCGGTCAGCAGTTCCGGGCACCTGGCGTTGTTTAAAATTTTATTTGACGTAGAGACGGATACGGGAATGCTTTTTGATGTATTGCTGCATCTGGGAACGCTGCTTGCGATCTTTGCTGTATTTTATAAGGATATTTTTCATATGATCGGCGAAGGGGTTGCGATTATCGGAGATTTTTTTCGGAATGCGGTTATTTTTTTCGGAAATGTATTTCAGAAAAAAGACGATCCTTATTACAGACTGATCGATAACAGCTATCGTAAATTTGTCATGTTGGTGATTGTGTCTACCATACCCACCGGAATTATCGGTTACGCGGCTTCCGATGTTATAGAGTCGGCGTCGCAGTTTTTGATTGTTCCGGGATGTTTTCTTGTACTTACTTCAATTCTGCTGTTTATTTCCGACAGAATTGACTCCGGCAGCAAGACGCCGAAAAACGTTTCTTATTCCAACGCATTTTTTATCGGTATCTGCCAGGGATTTGCGACTTTGCCGGGACTGTCGAGATCGGGGACGACGATTGCGGCGTGCCTTTTGAGTAAATTTAACCGTAAGTTTGCAGTGAAATATTCGTTTATCATGTCGATACCTGCCGTACTTGGCGCCGTTGTGTTAAAGCTTACGGATTTAAAGGAAGTATCTGTGACGGCATCGGATGCCGGCTGTTACGCGGCAGGCGTTTTATGCGCCGCCGTTGTGGGTTACATTTGTATCCGGGCGATGCTCGTCGTAGTCAAACAGAGAAAATTTACAATTTTTGCAGTGTATTGTTTTATCATCGGCGTCGTTTCGATCGGCGGATATTTTTATACGGCATAAATCATGGAGGAAATTATGGCAGCTAGGAGAAAAAATGCCGCAGGACGAAAACAGGCAAAAAAAACGTCTGCAAAAAGAAAAACAAACAGGAAAACAGGCGGCAGAACGGCGAAGGGACTTGCGTTTGAAAGCGAAGTGACGCTTTGGATTCTGCTTGCGGTATCTATTCTGCTGTTTGTCAGTAATTTTGGAATTGGTGGGAAACTCGGCAGTATGGCGAGCACATTTATTTTCGGGTTATTCGGAATTACGGCGTATGTATTTCCGATTATACTGTTTGTCGGTTCCTGTTTTCTGATTTCCAATAAAAGGAATCATTTTGCAATATTTAAATTTATTGCCGGGATTTTGTTATTTTGTGCGGTCTGCATGTTTGCCCAGCTTCTGGTTTTGGATTCTGATGCGGCGGGATCGAATCTTATGCAGGCGGCGTATACATATGCTTCGCTTCATAAAGCAGGCGGCGGCTTTCTGGGCGGCTTTTTTGTATGGCTCTGCGTGCCGAATTTCGGTGTGTTCGGTTCCTATGTTATTTCGGTGATCGTTATGATCATATCGCTGGTTTTAATCACGGAGCGTTCTGCTTTGCTTGGGATGAAACGGGGCGGCAAAAAGATTTATGAATCTGCAAAAGAAGATGCCGTACGTATGCATGAGAGGCAGCAGCAAAGAGAGCAGAAGCGTATGCAGAGGCGTATGGATAAGAAAGTAGAAGGCGTAGCGATCGATACGAAGATACAGAAAAAAGAAGATTTCTTTGGAGATGAAATCAGTGAGGTAAAACCGGAGGAAGATCTTGTTCTTCCAAAGGTGAAAAAGAGAGAACGTATTCCGGTTGCGCCGGTAGAAGCGGACAGTTCCGATCTGCCTGTGATTGCGGATATTACCGATGTGATTTTAGAGGAAGAAGGGCTTAAGAAGAGGGAGACGCCGGATCTGCCGGAAATCTTTATCGAACCGGTGGAAGAAGAGGTTAAGGCTTCGCCGGAATATGAAGATGCTGCGATGCTGGAGAGTTTGCTTTCGGATGCCGGCAATATGGCGGAGTTGAAAGCGGAAGAACCCGTAGAACAGGAGCATAAACCGCCGCAGAGAGAAGAAAAGCCGAAAGCGGACGCTTCTCAGCAGCCTGTGGCTGTACAGGAATCCGCAGCTGTTTCCCACGCACCGAAAGCCCATGTCTTTCCGCCCGTTTCTCTCTTAAAACAGGGAAGTGCCAAATCAATGGGGGATTCCAAAACGCATCTGCGGGCAACGGCAGCAAAACTTCAGCAGACATTAAAAAATTTCGGCGTAAACGTAACGATTTTAAATGTCAGCAGCGGTCCCTCTGTGACGCGTTATGAAATTCAGCCGGAAATGGGTGTAAAAGTCAGTAAAATTGTAAATTTAACGGATGATATCAAACTAAATCTGGCGGCGGCGGACATCCGTATGGAAGCCCCGATTCCGGGAAAAGCGGCGATCGGTATTGAAATTCCAAATAAAGAAACGGTTCCGGTTATGTTCCGGGATCTGATCGAATCGGAAGAATTTGAGAACAATACATCCAAAATTGCATTTGCCGCAGGAAAGGATATTGCCGGGCAGGTGGTTGTGACGGATATTGCAAAAATGCCTCATCTGCTGATTGCAGGGGCAACCGGTTCCGGTAAATCCGTCTGTATCAATACGATCATTATGAGTATTTTGTATAAAGCGCATCCGGATGACGTCAAGCTGATTATGGTAGACCCGAAAGTCGTGGAATTAAGCGTTTACAACGGTATCCCGCATTTAATGATCCCGGTTGTTACCGATCCGAAAAAAGCGGCGGGCGCATTGAACTGGGCAGTTGCGGAGATGGATGAGCGTTATCGGAAATTTGCCGAATACGGTGTCCGTGATCTCAAAGGTTATAATGCAAAGGTAGCTTCTGTCGCGGATATCGATGATGCACAAAAACTTCAGAAGCTGCCGCAGATCGTTATTATCGTAGACGAGCTTGCGGATCTGATGATGGTGGCTTCTCATGAGGTAGAAGCTTCGATCTGCCGTCTGGCGCAGCTCGCGCGGGCGGCGGGGCTGCATTTGATTATTGCGACGCAGCGCCCTTCTGTCAATGTCATTACAGGGCTGATCAAGGCAAATATGCCGTCTAGGATCGCCTTTTCCGTAACTTCCGGCGTCGATTCTAGAACGATTTTGGATATGGTGGGTGCAGAGAAGCTCTTGGGCAAAGGCGATATGCTATTTTTCCCGCAGAATTTCCAGAAACCGCTGCGTGTACAGGGCGCTTTTGTTTCGGATAAGGAAGTTTCGGATGTAGTGGATTTTCTGAAAAACGAAAACGGGACGGTAGAATACAATTCTTTTGTGCAGGAGAAAATGGAACAGTCGGAGAATTTGTCTGTGCCGATTGCGGACGGCGTCGGCAGATCCGACGACAAAGATGTGCTCTTTCGGGAGGTCGGCAGGTTCTTGATCGAAAGCGAGAAAGGTTCTATCGGCTCGATCCAGCGGAAGTTTAAAGTCGGGTTTAACCGTGCCGCACGTATTATGGATCAGTTGGAAGAAGCCGGGCTCGTGGGACCGGAAGAAGGGACAAAAGCCCGGAAGGTTTTGATGTCCCCGGAAGAATTTGAACAGTATTTGGAAGAATGTGTTTAGGAGGAATGGAATGAAAACAGATATTGAAATCGCACAGGAAGCAGAACTGCTCCCCATTCGGGAAGTCGCTGCCAGGCTGGATATTTCAGAAGATGAGCTGGAGTTGTACGGAACATACAAAGCAAAGCTGACCGATGAACTTTTGCAGAAGCATGCAGACAAACCGGACGGGAAATTAGTGCTGGTAACAGCTATCAATCCGACCCCTGCCGGGGAAGGGAAGACGACGACGAGTATCGGGCTTGGGCAGGCGTTTGGGCTGATGGGGAAAAAAGCAGTGCTTGCGCTTCGCGAGCCGTCGTTAGGACCATGCTTTGGCATCAAAGGCGGCGCTGCCGGAGGCGGGTATGCGCAGGTGGTTCCGATGGAAGACCTGAATCTCCATTTTACCGGAGATTTTCATGCGATTACGGCGGCAAATAATCTTCTGGCGGCTCTGCTGGACAATCATATACAGCAGGGAAACGCACTTGGGATCGATCCGAGACAGATCGTCTGGAAACGCTGTATGGATATGAACGACCGTTCGCTGCGCAATATAGTCGTAGGACTCGGCAGTAAGATGGACGGCATGGTGCGGGAAGATCACTTTGTGATCACGGTTGCTTCGGAAATTATGGCGATTCTCTGTCTGGCAGACGACCTGCAGGATTTAAAACGGCGTCTGGCAAGGATCATCGTCGCGTATACGTTTGACGGGAAACCGGTCACGGCAGACGATCTGCAGGCGGTGGGGGCTATGGCTGCTTTGTTAAAGGAAGCGATGAAACCGAACCTGATCCAGACGTTAGAACATACGCCCGCGATCGTCCACGGCGGTCCGTTTGCCAATATTGCGCACGGCTGCAATAGCATACGCGCCACAAAAGCAGGCCTGAAGCTGGCGGATATCGTTGTGACGGAAGCCGGATTTGGTGCGGACCTTGGCGCGGAGAAGTTTTTTGATATCAAGTGCAGAAAAGCAGGCCTTCATCCGGACTGCGTTGTTTTGGTCGCAACCGTCCGGGCGTTAAAATATAACGGCGGCGTACCGAAGACGGAACTTGCCGCAGAAAATTTAAACGCGCTAAAGCGCGGAATCGTAAATCTGGAGAAGCATATAGAAAACCTCCTGAAATATCAGGTTCCGGTTGTCGTGGCGCTTAATTCTTTCGTGACGGATACGAAAGCGGAAACGGATTTTGTGGAAGAGTTCTGCAGGAGCAGGGGATGCGATTTTGCACTGTCAAACGTATGGGAACACGGCGGCGAAGGAGGCGTTGCGCTTGCCGAAAAGGTACTTGAAGTATTAGAACAAAAAGAAAGCCGGTTTCAGACGTTGTATCCGGACGAAGCGGGGCTGGAAGAAAAAATCGAGACGATCGCAAAAGAGATCTACGGTGCAGAAGGCGTGACTTATAGTCCGTCCGCCAAAGCGGAATTAAAAAAGATTACGGAACTTGGCATGCGAAGCTTTCCCGTCTGCCTTGCCAAAACGCAGTATTCTTTATCGGATGATCCCGCAAAACTGGGAAGACCGCACGGATTTAGCATAAATGTAAGGGAAGTGTACGCATCGGCAGGCGCCGGATTTGTCGTTGCGATCTTAGGCGCAATGATGACAATGCCGGGACTTCCGAAAACCCCGGCGGCAAATAACATCGATGTCGATGAAAACGGACGCATTACAGGCTTGTTTTAAAGGAGGACTTATGGCACAGTTAATTGACGGAAAGAAAATTTCAGCACAGATCAAAGAAGAATTAAAAGAACAGACGGCACAGCTAAAGGAAGCGGGGATTGAGGGAACGCTTGCCGTGATTCAGGTAGGAGACGACGCTGCGTCAAGCGTGTATGTCCGCAATAAGAAAAAAGCGTGCGAATACATCGGCATTCATTCCAAATCATATGAACTTCCCAGTGAGACGACACAGAAAGAACTTTTAAAGCTGATTGAGGATCTGAACGCAGACGATTCCGTGAATGGTATTTTGGTACAGCTTCCGGTTCCGGCGCATATTGATGAAAAGACGATTATCAATGCAATTTCGCCGGATAAAGATGTGGACGGATTTCATCCGGAAAGTGTCGGATCCTTAACGATCGGGCAGCCGGGGTTTGTTTCTTGTACGCCGGCGGGCATTATAGAACTTTTGAAACGTTCCAATGTAGAAATGGACGGGAAAAACTGCGTGATCGTAGGCAGAAGCAATATCGTCGGAAAACCGATGGCGCTTTTGATGCTTCGGGAAAATGCCACGGTAACCGTGACGCATTCCCATACGAAACATCTGAAAGAAATCTGCCGGAATGCGGATATTCTGATCGTTGCGATCGGAAAAAAAGAATTTATCACAGGAGAGTATATTAAACCGGGCGCCGTTGTGATCGATGTGGGAATCCACAGGGATGAAAACAATAAATTGTCCGGAGACGTCAAATATGAGGAGGCAGAACCGATTGCGTCCATGATTACGCCGGTTCCGGGCGGCGTGGGCCCGATGACAATTGCAATGCTGATGCATAATTGCGTAGAAGCCATGACTCGATAATATTGGAGCTGTCAGTGTATGAAATGTAAAAATTGCGGGGAGGAAATTCCAGAAGGTTACGTATATTGCAAGTGCTGCGGCACGGAAGTGCAGCTTGTGCCGGATTATAATCTCTTAGACGAAGATATTTTAAGCGGCATTATACAAAAAGAAGCAAACGCGTCTCAAAACGCGGGGGAGCTGGGAGAAGAGAAACGGGAAAAACGCAGAAAAAGCCGTTTTATATGGGGAGGCATCTGCGTCGTTCTTTTGATTGCCGTTTTAACATTGTTTTTTTTGTATCGCCATATTCAGGAAAAAAATGCTAACAGTTATGCGTATCAATACCATACGGCGGAGGAATATATCGCAAAAAAAGATTACGGAAATGCCAGAAGATACTTAGAACGGGCATTGGAATTAAAACCGGGGGATGCCGATGCCAGGAATCGTCTGCTGGAACTTTATCTTGCCGGACATGAAGAAGAAGCTGCCGTTTCTTTGCTGGAAGAAATGATATCGGAAGATAAATCCGACAAACAAGCGGTTCGAACATTGATCGGGCTGTATGATGAGCGGGAAGAATATGACAAAATTTTAGAACTGTGTGAAACGGTAAAGAGCGGAAGAATGCTGGATCTGTTTGAAGATTATCTGGTGGACCAGCCGAAATTCAGCAAAATATCGGGAACTTACGGCAAGCCGATCACGATTTCTATTTTGGCAGAACAGGGGTATGATGTGTTTTATTCGACAGACGGGAGCGAGCCGGATGAATATGGGAAGCCCTATCGCGAGTCGATTTCTCTGGAACAAGAGGGAACGACACAGATTAAGGCGGTTACCCGGAATGAAAAGGGAATTTACAGCCAGATTGTCACGGCGACATATACCATCCGGTATGAAGCTCCGGATATGCCGAACGTAACGCCCGCGGGAGGAACATACAGCGAGCCGCAGATGATCCATGTTTCGGTTCCGGAGGATTGTACGGCGTATTATACCTGGGACGGAAGCGATCCGACGAGGGAATCCGCCCGTTATACGGGAACGCTGGAAATGCCGCAGGGCAATCATGTGCTGTCCGTGATTTTAGTCAATTCGTCCGGATTGGAAAGCTGTATCTACCGTGTGAATTATATTTATATGCCGTAAGAAATGGTTGGCGTATATCAAGCAGCCTGCATCTGCAGACTGCGCTGTTGGAGGAAATATGGAAAAGAAAAGAGTTGTAATAAAGATCGGTTCTTCTTCCCTGCAGCATCCGGAAACCGGAAAGATCGATTTTCTGAAAATGGAGCGTCTGGTCCGGGAACTCTGCGATTTAAGAAATCGAGGGCTGGATGTCTGTCTGGTCAGTTCCGGTGCCATTGCAGCCGGACGGATGTTTATGGGAATCAAAGAACTGCCGATGCACATTGCAAAAAAGCAGGCATGTGCGTCCGTGGGGCAGGCAAGGCTGATGATGACGTATCAGAAGCTGTTTGCCGAATATCATCAGACGGCGGGACAGGTTCTGATGACAAAAAATACAATGCTCGATCATGTGTCGCGGAAAAATGCGCAGAATACATTTGAAGAACTATTTGCACTTGGTGTCATACCGATCGTAAATGAAAATGACACCGTATCTACTTACGAAATACAGTTCGGGGATAACGATACGCTTTCCGCGCTGGTCGCTTCTTTGGTATCGGCGGATCTTTTAATCCTGCTGTCAGACATTGACGGGCTTTATACGGACGATCCGCACAGCCATCCGGACGCAGAGCTGATCGAAAACGTCGATGTTATCGATGAAACGCTTCTGCATATGGCAAAAGAGTCCACCGGAAGCGACGTTGGAACCGGAGGGATGGCGACAAAGCTGACTGCAGCGAAAATTGCCACGAAATCCGGGGCGGATATGATTATAGCAAACGGGAAAGACGCAGGGATTCTGCACAGGATTTTTGAGGGAAATTATGTCGGGACTCTGTTTCATTCCCATTATGATGAAGATTTTTATATCAGCGATTTTATAGAGGAGACGCTTTAACTTATGAATCAGAAGAGTATAGACAGAATCAATGCATTATACCGAAAATCCAAAGCCGAAGGATTGACCCAAGCAGAAAAGTCGGAACAGGAAGTCCTCAGGAAGGAATTTATCGCTTCCGTCAGGAATAATTTAAAAGCCCAGCTGGATCGGATCGATGTGCAAAACCCGGACGGGACGATTGTGAATCTTGGTGAAACCCATGGAAACCAAACAGCAAATTAGAAAGCGCCGCCTGATCTGCCGGGAGGAGATGGATGAGACGGCGGTAAGGCAGATTTCCGCGCAGATTGGAAACCGTTTGTGGGAGTATTTTGACAGAGGGCGGACGGTCCGAAAAGTCGGTGTATACGGCTATTATCCCCATAGAAAAGAAGTGGATTTGACAATCTTATACCAAAATCTGTTACAGGCAAACGTTCCCTTGGCATTTCCGCGGGTCTCCGGTGAGACGATGGAATTTTTTCGGGTACGTTCAATGGAAGAGGATTTTGAGGAAGGTGCGTTTCATATCATGGAACCCCGACGAAGCTGCAGCCGGGCGGATTTTTATGATGCGGTGTGTCTGATTCCCGGCAGTGTATTTGACCGTAAAGGGAACCGTTACGGATACGGGAGGGGCTATTATGACAGGTATTTGTCTCTGCATCCGAAACTATACCGGATGGGAATTGCCTATGAGGAACAGACAGAAGATGAGATTCTGCCCGAACGCTGCGATGTCTCTATGCATGCGCTGGCAACGGAGAAGGGAATTCTTTTTTTTGGTACTTAGAAAAAATGTGCGCAGAGAACGATTTCGTTAAAAAAGGAGAAGTCAGTATGGA
This sequence comes from Lachnospiraceae bacterium, assembly GCA_011959925.1. Lineage (GTDB taxonomy): Bacteria > Bacillota > Clostridia > Lachnospirales > Lachnospiraceae > Roseburia_B. The sequence goes on along the minus strand of BLMD01000303.1, from coordinate 101,310 downwards.
ATTATTGGAGATTTGTAAACAGGCAAAGAAAGTCAGGCAGCAGGTCGGGATACTTACGACGGATCAAAAGAACGCCGCGCTTTTGGCCGTTGCAGACCGGCTGGAAGCATGCAGTGAAATGCTGATTGCAGAAAATGAAACGGACATGGAAAACGGCAGAAACAACCGGATGGCGGAAGGACTTTTGGACCGTCTGAAACTTTCGGAAGAGAGAATTGCGCAGATGGCGGAAGGGCTGCGGCAGATTGCGCAGCTGAACGATCCGATCGGAGAGGTGCTTTCTATGAAAAAGCGTCCGAACGGCCTGATGATCGGAAAAAAACGCGTGCCTTTGGGCGTGATCGGGATTATTTATGAGTCCCGTCCCAATGTAACGGCAGATGCGTTCGGCCTGTGCTTTAAGACCGGCAATGTCGTGATTCTGCGCGGCGGAAAGGATGCGATTCATTCCAATCGGGCAATCGTAAACTGTATTCAGGCAGCGTTAGAAGAGCAGAATCTTCCGAAAGAAGCGATTTCTTTAATTACCGATACTTCCCATGAAACGGCACGGGAATTTATGCACATGAACGGATATGTGGATGTGCTGATTCCGCGGGGCGGCGCGGGATTAATCCGAACCGTCGTAGAAAACGCGACGATTCCCGTGATTGAAACCGGAACCGGAAACTGTCATATTTTTGTAGACGAAAGCGCGGATTTTGAGATGGCGCTTGCAATCATTGACAACGCAAAAACACAGCGGATCGGCGTCTGCAATGCCTGTGAATCGCTTTTGATCCATGAAAAGATCGCAGAGCGGTTTATGCCGTTGCTGCAAAAGCGGCTGGCGGAAAAAAAGGTGGAGATCCGCGCAGACGAAACACTCAAAGAGACTTTAACGGACGCTGCCAACGTAGTTTTGGCATCCGAAGAAGACTGGGGCAGGGAATATCTGGATTATATAATATCTGCAAAGACGGTTGCGTCCGTAAAAGAAGCGATTGCGCATATCAACCGTTATAATACGGGGCATTCGGATGCCATTATTACCGAAAATTATGCAAATGCACAGACATTTTTGGATGAGGTGGACGCGGCTGCCGTTTACGTCAATGCAAGCACGCGTTATACCGACGGCTTTGAATTTGGGTTCGGCGCCGAGATCGGGATCAGCACGCAGAAGCTTCATGCGAGAGGACCGATGGGGTTAGAAGCTTTGACCAGTACAAAATATATTATATACGGAAACGGACAGGTTCGCCCGTAAACTTGCAATACCGGTTTTGGATGAAAATAATGATGTTTTGCGGTATCATGTATTTCATGCAGAGTTGGTGACAAGGTATTCTGAAAACAGAAAGCTGTATTTATATGATATTATAAATATAAAAAAGAAACGAGTACCTCGTTTGAGCCATAAGACAGTACGGTTAAAAACTCATTTTTTATTTTGATTATATGACAGAAAGGGAGAACAGCCAAGAGAAATGTATCAGGAAATTGATTTAGATAAAATAGATATTCATGCAGAGCCGCCCATAGAAGAACCGGCCAGGCAGTATTACTTTATGGCAAAATGTAGAAAATGGGTCAAAGGCTTTGAACAAAAACACGGGCGTTTACCCAAATCCTGCGTAGTTAATATGGGATGCCAGATGAACGCCAGGGATTCCGAAAAACTGACCGGGATTTTACGAAAGATCGGATACTGCCAGTCGGATTCCGAAGAAGCCGATTTTGTCATCTACAATACCTGCACGGTTCGGGAAAACGCCAATAATAAAGTGTATGGAAGGCTTGGGTATTTAAACGGCATGCAGAAGAAAAATCCGGACATGCTTATCGGGCTTTGCGGCTGTATGATGCAGGAACCATCCGTCGTGGAGAAGATCAAAGAGAGCTATTCTTTTGTAAATTTGATTTTTGGGACGCATAACCTGTTTCAGTTTGCGGAACTTCTTTTTTGTGCCATGGAAAAGCATTCGTCTGCGCAGAAGAAGAAAGCGGATATGACAATCGAAATATGGGAAGATACGGATCAGATCGTAGAAAATCTTCCGAATAAACGAAAATATTTCTTTAAATCCGGCGTTAACATTATGTTTGGCTGTAATAATTTCTGCAGTTACTGCATTGTGCCTTATGTAAGGGGCAGGGAGCGCAGCCGCAGGCCCGAAGAAATTCTGCGGGAGATTGAGGCGCTTGCGGCAGACGGCGTTGTGGAAGTCATGCTTTTAGGACAGAATGTCAATTCTTATGGAAAAAACCTGGAAACGCCGATGACGTTTGCACAGTTACTGCGGGAAGCGGAGAATATCGACGGGATCGAGCGGATTCGTTTTATGACTTCTCATCCCAAAGACCTTTCCGACGAATTGATCGAGACCATGAAACAGTCTAAAAAAATCTGCAGGCATCTGCATCTTCCCCTGCAGTCAGGCAGTTCTAAGATCCTCAAAAAGATGAACCGAAACTATACAAAAGAACAGTATCTGGCGCTTGTGGAGAAGTTGAGAAACGCCATACCGGATATCGCGGTTACGACGGATATTATCGTGGGATTTCCGGGAGAAACAGAAGAAGACTTTGAGGAAACGATGGATGTCGTGCGAAAGGTGCAGTATGACAGCGCGTTTACATTTATCTATTCCAAACGGACGGGAACGCCTGCTGCTTCTATGGAAGATCAGATTCCGGAAGAACTTGTGAAAAAGCGTTTTGACCGATTGTTAAAAGAAGTGCAGCAGATCGCATCTGCAAAGGCAGGGCGGTATACCGGAAGCGTACAAAAGGTATTGATTGAGCAGGTCAACGAGCAGGATGCGCATCTTGTGACCGGAAGGATGAGCAATAATTCCATTGTTCATCTGCCGGGGACAAAAGAGAGGATCGGAACCATTGCTGATGTCCGGTTAACGGAATGCAGAGGGTTTTACTATTTAGGAGAGGTCGTAGGGTAGATGGCAGAGCGATTTCAGAGAAATGACAGGATATTTTTGGGAACGGCAGCGCTCCTTCTCTTTGTCGTCGTTCTCTGGTTTTCTTTTTTTCAGGAAGAAGTAGGGGGAGCGGTAAATGTTACGGTAAACGGACAGCTCTACGGTACCTATTCGCTGAAAAAGGACCGGACCGTAGAGATCGTAATCGGAGAAAAAACGACAAACGTGCTTTTAATCCATGATGGAAAAGCGGATATGACAGAGGCGGACTGCCCCGATCAGCTCTGTGTGCATCAGAAATCGATTTTCAGAGAGAGGGAAACGATCGTATGCCTGCCGAATAAAGTTGTGGCGGAAGTGATCGGCGGAGCGTCCAAAGAGCTGGATTCGGTTACATGAAAGGATTGGCTATGAAAAGAAAAACGGCGCATCTTGGAATGTTTTTGGCATTGGCGTTAATCTGCGGTTATATCGAATCTCTGATTCCGTTTTATTTCGGAGTTCCCGGGATGAAGCTGGGGCTTCCCAATCTTGTGACTGTTGTTATGCTTTCCTGTATCGGTGCAAAAGAAGCGTTTTTCGTATCTGCACTTCGTATTTTACTTTCCGGATTTTTGTTTGGAAATCCGTTTAGCATTCTCTATAGTTTTGGCGGAGGTATCTGCAGTTTTGCCGTTATGTGCCTGCTTTTGCGTACGAAGAAACTTCAGACGGTTTCCGTCAGTACCGCCGGAGGAATGTTTCATAATATCGGGCAGATTGCTGTTGCGGCAGCCGTAGTAGAAAATTATAATCTGTTCTACTATACGCCGGTTCTTATGGTGTCCGGATTTGTGACCGGCTGTTTGATCGGGATTGCCGCGCAGGAGATGATTGTCCGGCTGAACGGACGTATTTGAGGAGGAACTATGTTTTCATATATCAAAGGGACATTGGAAGAAGTTACAGAGGGACAGATTGTGGTGGACTGCCACGGAATCGGCTATCAGATCCAGACGTCGAACGATATTCTGGATGTTCTGCCGTCTATAGGGGCGGATCTTAAGATTTATACTTACCTGCATGTCAAAGACGACGGAATCGCTTTATTCGGCTTTCCGACGAAGGAAGACCTTACGATTTTCTGTCTGCTGCTTCGTGTCAACGGGATCGGACCGAAAGGAGCGCTTGGAATTCTTTCGGCTTTGTCAGCCGACGAACTGCGGTTTGCCGTTTTAGCGGGAGATGCAAAGGCAATTGCAAAAGCGCCCGGTATCGGCGCAAAGTCGGCGCAGCGCATCATTCTGGAGTTAAAAGATAAGCTGAATCTAAGCGATGTGCTGCAGGAGCGGAAAGCAGACACATTGCAGCAGCCGTCTTCCCATGCGGATACCGCCAGAAACGAGGCGGTTTCTGCGCTTACAGCGCTCGGCTATTCTTCTTCCGAAGCATTGTCTGCGGTCACAAAGGCGGATTTTGCAGACGGCGCAGATGTGGAAGAGATTTTGAAAGCTGCTTTAAAACAGATGGCAATGATATAAGGAGGAGAGGATGGAAGAACGTGTCATATCCACCCAGATACAGGAAGAAGACCTTACTATAGAAACCAGTCTGCGTCCGCAGACGCTGATCGATTATATCGGGCAGGCAAAGACAAAGGAAAATTTAAAAGTCTATATCGAAGCAGCGAAATTACGCGGGGAAGCATTGGATCACGTACTTTTTTTCGGACCGCCGGGGCTTGGGAAAACCACGCTTGCCGGAATTATCGCAAATGAAATGGGAACGCATATGAAGATTACCAGCGGTCCCGCCATCGGCAAACCGGGAGAAATGGCGGCAATCTTAAGCAACCTTCACGAAGGGGATCTGCTTTTTGTCGATGAGATCCATCGGTTAAACCGTCAGGTAGAAGAAGTGCTTTACCCGGCAATGGAGGATTATGTGATCGATATTATGATCGGAAAAGGGGCGACGGCGCGTTCCATCCGTCTGGATCTTCCGAAATTTACCCTGGTAGGGGCGACGACAAGAGCCGGGCTTTTATCGGCGCCTCTGCGGGATCGCTTCGGCGTCGTACACCATTTGGAATTTTATACGGTAGAGGAGCTTTCGACCATTATTCTGCATTCTGCAAAAAAACTTAACGTTGCCGTCGATGAGGAAGGGGCTTTTGAGCTGGCAAGGAGAAGCCGGGGAACGCCAAGGCTTGCCAACCGTTTTTTAAAACGGGTCAGAGATTTTGCACAGGTAAAATATAACGGAAAGATCACAAAGGAAGTGGCAAAATTTGCGCTGGATCTGCTGGAAGTAGACGATTACGGACTGGATACCAATGACAGAAATATTCTGCTTACGATCATGGAGAAATTTGCCGGAGGACCGGTGGGATTGGACACTCTTGCGGCTGCGATCGGAGAGGATGCGGGGACAATCGAAGACGTCTATGAACCGTTTCTGGTGAAAAACGGATTTATCAACAGAACACCAAAGGGCAGGATAGCGACAGATTTGGCATTTACGCATTTCGGGCTTGCAAGATAGGCAGATAGCCGTTATAATGTAAGGCAGGCAGACCAGGGAGGGGAACGTATGTCATCAAAATCCAGTGCAGAAGTTATTATTGGAGGTAAGATGTATACGCTGAGTGGGTACGAAGGAGAAGAATACTTACAGCGTGTGGCGTCGTATATCAACAATAAGATCAATGAGTTTAATGAAATAGAAGAAGTCCGCCGGTTTTCGGTGGATATGAAAGCGGCTTTGGTGGAATTGAATATTGCCGATGATTTTTTTAAGGCGAAGGACCGGATCGAAAAGCTGGAGCAGGATTTGGAAGTGAAGGAAAAAGAGATTTATGATCTGAAACACGAACTGATCTCCGAACAAATTAAAGCCGAAACAAACCAGGGGACTGCCAGAGAATTAGAAATCCAAAATAAAGAGCTGGCGCTGCAGAAAGCCAAACTGGAAGCGGCGTTGGAAGAGGCGCTGCTCGATAAAGATATAAAAAAGACTGGAAAAAAATAAGAAACTTACAGGGGGACGAGCGGTTTCGTCTCCTTTTTTGTTCTGTAGGAGGTAGCTATGGTGCAGAAACTGGAACTCTTGGCTCCGGCGGGCAGCCTTTCAGCGTTAAAAGCCGTTGTTTGTGCAGGGGCAGACGCCGTTTATTTCGGAGGCGGTTCATTTGGCGCAAGAGCATACGCCGAAAATTTTAATAAAGAAGAAGTCTTAGAAGCCATCGATTACGGTCATATCCATGAAAAGAAACTGTTTTTGACGGTCAATACCCTGTTGAAAGAACGGGAACTGGAAGAAGAGTTATACGAATACCTTCTGCCGTACTATACACGCGGGCTTGACGCCGTGATCGTACAGGATTTTGGCGTGATGCGGTTTCTGCAGAGAAATTTTCCCGATCTTTCGATACATACCAGTACGCAGATGACAGTGACAGGCGCAGAGGGAGCCGGTTTTTTGGCAGGCGCCGGAGCAAAGCGCATCGTTTTGGCGAGGGAATTATCGTTGGAAGAGATACGAACCATACATCAGTCAACCGCGGCGGAGTTGGAATGTTTCGTACATGGAGCCCTGTGCTACTGCTATTCCGGACAGTGCCTGTTTTCCAGCATGTTAGGCGGCAGGAGCGGCAACCGGGGGCGTTGCGCGCAGCCTTGCCGGCTTCCTTATGAGATCTGCGGCAGCCAATGGGAACAACAAAATGGCAGGCGGAAAAACTATCCGTTAAGCCTGAAAGATTTATGTGCGGTTTCTATGATTCCGCAGCTGGCAGAGTGCGGCGTAACTTCCTTAAAAATCGAAGGAAGAATGAAACAGGCGGAATATGCGGCGGGCGTGGTCTCAGTATACCGGGCGTATCTGGACCGATATGAAAGATACGGGGCCAAAGACTATGCCGTGGATGAGAAAGACCGGAAAAAACTGCTCGATCTGGGGAACCGCAGCGGCTTTACGGAAGGATATCTAACGAAAAGAAACGGACCGGATATGGTGACATTCGACAGTCCCGCACATGAAAAAAGAACAGCCGGAAAGGAGAGGCTTCCCGAGGAAATAAAAGAAAAGATTACCGGCAGCCTGAAGATAAAAAAAGGCATGCCGTCGGAATTAACCGTTTCTTTCCGCGGGATCCAGGCAACGGTATGTTCCGATATTCCGGTAAGGGCGGACCGGCAGCCCTTGACGAAAGAGTCGATTCGCTTAAGATTGTATAAGACCGGGAATACGCCGTTTGTATTTGAACGGCTGGATATCTTATTGGAACCGGGACTGTTTTTGCCGGCGGCTTCGCTCAATGAATTACGCCGCAGGGGATTGGAGGCATTAAAGGAACAGGTGATCCAGGGATACTTCAGAACCGCCAAACAAAATATTCAAAAGACAAAAGCCGCACAAAACAGGCAGCCGGCAGCGATTACGCGGCAGCACTTTACGGCTTCTGCGGAAACGATCGAACAGGCGCAGGTTCTGCTTGGTACACCATGGATTTCCGGGATTTATCTTGACAGCGCCGTTTTTGCACAAACAGAGCTTGTACATGCGCTTGCGAAAATGTACCGGCAGGCAAACGATGCGGGGAAAGAGCTTTTTTACATTCTGCCCGCCGTATTTAGAAACCATACCGCTGTATTTTATCGGTCCGTATTACCAAAACTAAAGACAGACGGTTTTTTAGTGAAAAGTTATGATGCGCTGGGGTTTTTACTGAAAGAAAAAATTGCGCCGAAGCAAATCCGGATTGACCACAATTTGTATACCTGGTCTGCGGAAAGCAAAGCTGCTTTTCGTGCACTTGGGGTGGAAGGGGATACGGTTCCGTTTGAATTGAACAGGGCGGAAATCAAACGCCGGGACAATACAGAAAGCGAAATGGTAATCTACGGCTATCAGCCGCTGATGACAAGCGCTCAGTGCGTGTTTAAAAACAGCGGAACATGCAGGAAAACCCCGCAGAACTGCCGGTTAAAAGACCGTTACGGTATTTGTTTTCCGGTGAAAAACTATTGTCAGGAATGTTACACTGTGATTTATAATTCCAGGCCGCTTTGGATATTTCCGTTTACCGGGGAATTAAAAAGTTACGGAATCGGCGCGTTTCGATTTTCTTTTACGATAGAGTCTGGGGAGCAGACAGCGCAGGTCTTAGAAAACTTTGAACGACAGGCGCCCTTTGACAAGGAACGTTTTACGTATGGGCATTATAAGAGAGGCGTAGAATAGAGGAAATTATGAGCAGTATTTTTTGTGAAGTATCCAAATATCTGATGATTATATTTTTTGCACTGTATACCTGGGAGTGTTTTTCTGTGTTTAAAAGGAAAAGCAAAGACCGTCAGAATGCGATTTTCCGGCGGCAGAATCTGTTTCTGTTTCTGCTGCATCTGGACGGGTATCTTGTATTATTCGATCAGACGGACAATCCTAAAATCCTGATTTTTTACGCCGTGCAGGCAGTGTTCTTTTTGATTGTGATCAGCAGCTATAAACTGCTTTATGAACATTCGGCGCAGCTTCTGGTAAACAATATGTGTATGCTGATGGCGATCGGTTTTCTGATCTTAAGCAGGCTTTCTTATGAAAAAGCGGTCAAGCAGTTTACCATTGCCGTCGGTTCGATGATCTTTGCACTGGGGCTTCCGTATCTGATTCAGAAAGTCCGTTTTATCCGCAGGCTTTCCTGGCTGTATGCCGGAATCGGTCTGCTGGCGCTGGCGGTTGTGGCGGTTCTGGGAGCGACGAGCTACGGTGCAAAAATATCATTTACCGTTGCCGGCATATCGATCCAGCCCTCGGAATTCGTGAAAATTCTATTTGTATTCTTTGTTGCGGGTATGCTGCATCAGTCCAGGGAATTCAAACAAGTGGTGGTTACAACGGCTGCAGCGGCGGCGCATGTGATCATTCTGGTCTTATCCAAAGATCTGGGAGGTGCACTGATATTTTTTGTCGTCTATCTTGTGATGCTCTATGTGGCAACCGGAAATCCGTTTTATTTTATCGGCGGGCTTGCCGGCGGCTGTGCGGCTTCTGCCGCTGCGTACCGTCTGTTCGCGCATGTACGCGTCCGCGTCGTGGCATGGCGCGATCCGTTAAGCGTCATTGACAAAGAAGGTTATCAGATCTGTCAGTCGTTGTTTGCCATCGGTACCGGCGGCTGGTTCGGCGTCGGTTTATATCAGGGAATGCCGGAAAAGATTCCCAAAGTGGAGCAGGATGTCGTATTTTCCGCGATTTCCGAAGAACTGGGCGGTATTTTTGCCATCTGCCTGATTGTCGTATGCATGAGCTGTTTTTTGATGTGTTTAAATATAGCCATGCAGTTGAAAGACGGATTTTATAAACTGGTAGCGCTCGGGCTTGGGACAACCTATGGATTTCAGGTCTTTTTAACGGTCGGAGGCGTGATCAAGTTTATTCCTTCTACCGGCGTAACGCTGCCATTTGTCAGTTATGGCGGCAGCTCATTATTTAGTACGATCATTATCTTTGCCATTATTCAGGGTTTTTATATTTTAAGAGAAAGGGAGAGATCGCAGAATGGACAAAAAACCGCAAAGAGCGATGCGAAGCGGGAAGCGCACTTCCGTGAATAACCGGGAATTTGCCGTAATCACATACTGTTTTATCGGACTGTTTTTGTGTACCATGGGTTATTTTGCGTATTTTCAGATTGAAAAAAGCGAAGATTTTATCAATAATCCGTACAATTCCAGACAGGAAAATTTTGAAAAATCCGTCGTCCGGGGAAAAATCCTTTCGGCAGACGGAGAAGTTCTGGCGGAAACAAAGACGGACGAAGAAGGGAACGAAACGCGCAGTTATCCGCACGGCGGTTTGTTTTCGCATATTGTCGGCTATTCTACAAAAAATTACGGCCGTTCCGGCATTGAATCCTGGGCAAATTTTAATTTGCTGCGTTCCAATACGTTTTTTCTGGAAAAAACCATGGATAAAGTTACGGATGAGAAGAGTATCGGGGATAATGTGATTACGACTTTAAATTATTCTTTACAGAATGCGGCGTATCAGGCACTCGGCAGTTTTGACGGGGCGATTGCAGTGATGGAGCCGGCTACGGGAAAAATTCTCGCCATGGTATCGAAACCGGAGTTTGATCCGAATACGATTTCCGAAAACTGGGAACACATCGTGGCAGATGAAAATTCGGAATCCGTATTGGTAAACCGCGCTTCTCAGGGACTGTATCCGCCCGGTTCTACCTTTAAAGTCGTCACTGCGCTGGAATATATCCGGCAGAACCCGGGCGATTACGAAAACTATTCTTATCGCTGCAGCGGAAGCATACAGGAAGGCAGCAGCAAGTTAAGCTGCTTTAGCGGTGAAGTGCATGGGAGCGTGGATCTAAAGCGGTCTTTTGTAAAATCCTGCAATACCTCTTTTGCAAATATGGGACTTTCTTTCGATACAGAAAAATTTGCAAAGACATGCGGCGGCCTGCTGTTTAACCAGCCGCTTCCGGTGGAAAAAATGGAAGCGTCCAAAAGCAGCTTTGTGTTAAACAAAACGTCGTCGACCAGCGAAATTATGGAAACGTCGATCGGACAGGGCAGGACATTGGTGACGCCACTGCATATGCTGATGATTACAAGCGCCATTGCAAATAACGGCGTATTACAAACGCCGTATGTCATAGAATCCACGCAGAACCACGACGGGGGAACCGTTAAAACATACGCTTCGACGGAGTACGGCAGCCTTATGACAGAGGAAGAGGCGGGTATTTTAAAAGAATATATGAAAGAGACAGCGGTAAGCGGTACGGCTTCCAAATTAAACGGGATGAGTTATCAGGCATACGGAAAGACCGGTTCGGCTGAGTTCGGCAATAACAAGGGCGACAGCCATGCCTGGTTTATCGGATTTGCGCACAGAGAAGATAAAGAAGATATTGCAATTGCAGTTATTTTTGAGAAAGCCGGGATTGGAAGCGCCTATGCCGTTCCCGCCGCAAAAGCCGTATTTGACGCATATTATCAATAACAGGAAAATGAGTCCTTGCAAGTGATCTCAAAAAGGGGTATACTTAGTTTTAAGCTTTAAAACCACATCAGGAGGTATTGCAATGATCGAGGCAACGAGCTGTGGTGGTGTGGTAATTTTTCGTGGCAAGATTCTGGTGCTTTATAAAAATTACAGAAACAAATACGAAGGGTGGGTTCTGCCCAAAGGAACAGTGGAGCCGGGAGAAGAATATAAAGAAACAGCCACCCGGGAAGTCCTGGAAGAAACAGGGGCGAAAGCATCCATTATTAAATATGTAGGAAAGAGCCAGTATTCCTTTACCGTGCCGGAGGATACGGTAGAAAAGGAAGTACACTGGTATCTTATGATGGCGGACAGTTATTACAGCAAACCACAGCGGGAAGAATATTTTGCGGATTCAGGCTATTATAAGTTTCACGAGGCCTATCATCTGCTGAAATTTTCCAATGAAAAGCAGATCTTAGAGAGAGCGTATAATGAATATCTGGATTTGAGGAAAAGTAATTTATGGGGAAGCCACAAGTACTTTTAAGGGGACGACGGGTGTTTTGCATGGAATGGCATAAGGATTTGTATACGGGTGAGAGCATACGGGGCAGGCAAAAGAAAGTCAAATGGAAGATTATGCACAATGCCGGGCAGCCTTTTGTATATGTGCTTACGCTTGCATCCAATGAAGAGAATCTTTTGGACATTATTCCTGCCAGAGAGCTTTTGCAGAAGCATTATCCCAAACGGGGACTTTATGTTGTGGGACTGGCGGGAAATTACAACGAAGCGCTTGCGCTTGCCGGGCACATTGTAAACGAGGTGTATCGGGCAACCGGAGGCTTTGACGTCAGAGGTTATATCCGGCATAAAGGAAAGCGTAAGATATGAGCATCATTGTTATTATTTTAAAAATCATCGGCATTTTGATTTTATTACTTCTGCTTTTGACTGCGCTGCTTTTGTTTCATCCTATATTCTATCGAATCGGCGGAGTGTTGAAAGAGGATGTTTCCATACGGGGATATTTTTGGTGGCTGTTTCAGATACTACGATTAGAATTTTGCGTAGAAGGCAGTCATGTACAGTTTCGGATACGTATCTTTGGATGGTCCAAAGAATTCGGCAGTCAAAAAGAAGAGACAGAGGATTTAGATCCGGCATCCGCTCCATTTCAGGATCCGGATCTGACGCGGCAGCAGACAGCATCCGATACAAAATCAGCGAAAGACTTCGGGAACAAGAAAGACAAGGCCTTACAGAAAAACCAATTCCGAAAAGCATCCGATACGGACGGTCCGGCATCCGCTGCTTCGGAGGAGAAGGAAGAACACTGCAAGACCGTTTCCCAAAAAAGAACAAAAGAACGGTCGGGTGTATTTGGTAAATTTAAAAAAGAAATCACAGATCCGGGAAACCGCCGGGCAGTTGCCCGTATCTGGCAGGAGATTTTGTATCTGCTGTCTCATATAAAGCCAAAACATATCCGTGCAGAGATTTTGTTTTCTGCAGGGGATCCGGCGCTGACGGGTGAAGTGACGGGGGCGCTCAGCCTGCTGCCGGTGATGTATCGTTCTGGCGTGCATGTGTACCCGGATTTTTTGTCGGAAGCATGTTTTGTTCGTGGAAGTTTTACAGCAAAAGGGCATATGGCGCTGTTTCATTTTGTCCGTAGTCTGATACGGCTGTTATTCGATAAAAATATAAAAAGCTTATATCATAAATTCAGAAAATAGGAGGTTTTCAAATGGCAGACAATGCATTTCATGCAACAGTGGAATCTTTATTTAAGGGGATGGACAGTTTTATTACGACAAAAACGGTCGTAGGAGATGCAATTCACATCGGGGATACGATTATCCTGCCGCTAGTGGACGTTTCATTCGGCGTGGCAGCCGGGGTTTTTGCGAAAGATAAGCAGAATAACGGCGGCGGCGGTATGGGCGGAAAAGTGATGCCCAGCGCAGTGCTCGTCATTTCAGGAGGGACGACGAAACTTGTGAACGTGAAAAATCAGGACGGCATCACCAAGGTTTTGGATATGGTACCGGATTTTGTCAACAAATTTACAAGTAAAAAGGACAAAACGGCAGAAGCGGATCCTTTAGCCAAAGCAGCGGCAAAACAGGAGATGGAAGATATTCTCGCAGAATCCGTGAAGGAGTAGGAAACAGGATAAGATCAGACAGTAGGTGCATATAGTATACTATATGCACTTTTTTTGCGGGAAGGCGCGGGTATGAAACGGCTCATCGGATATTCGTTATTTTGTATCGGCATAGGAATGCTGATCATGTGCTTCATTGAAAGCGTGTTTTTTAAAATTTTACTGATTACCGCCTGTATGCTTTTGGGGTATTTTTTATTCTGCTGTTAAAAACGGGCAGGAAATCCAGAAGGATACCTGCCCGAACGGGGGTAACAGATGTTTATTTGAGCCGGAAATTCCGGAATGAAAACCAGAAGCCTATCGTTGCATAGGTGGTCAGTATCAGGGCAATTATAAATTGTCCTCTGGTAATTGCGAAAAACAAAAACAGGCAAACCGGCAAAGCCGTAATCGTATAGATTCGGTAAATTCGACGGTAAAGGGATCCTTTGCCGCTTTTTTCGATTTCCCGGTATTCTTCCTGCAGCAGTTCAGGATGCGTTACCTGACAGACAATAATAGCGCCGAATCTGCCGAATTCCCGATGCGCTTCATATTCCAGACCGTCAATTTCAAATTTCGGATACATGCCTTCTTCTGTCACAACCAGGTTCAGATTATGTTCCATGCCGTACGTACAGAGTTCCTGGGTAAATTCTTCGGAAGTTAATGCCATGGTGTTCGGCACAAATTGAAATTTCCGCTTTGCTTCTGCTTTTACAACTTTTTGATAATCGTTTAAAATAGCCATAAAACGTCCTCCTTTTCTTTCCAAATCCTCCATTTTTGAAAGGGCGGTTCTGGTATCAGACAGATCCTTTTTGGAATGGAGTAAAAATCGGCACATTTTGATCGTACCATCCAGATCGCTTTTCTTTTCCAACAAAAGATCCAATTGCTGGCGTATGATGTCGTTCATATCCGCTCCCTGCAGGATTTTATGAATATTTTCTATGGAAATATCCAGCTTGCGGAGTAACTTGATCTGCAGCAATATCTCAACGTCTTTCTGCGAATAATCCCGGTAACTGTTTTCCTCGTTGCGATGCGGGAAGAGCAGTCCTTTCTTTTCATAGAAACGTATGTTTTGTTTTGTGATCCCTGTCAGGGCTTCGGCTTCTTTGATGTTCATGATCAAATACCTCTTTCTGTTGGTTTCTAAGGAGACTATAAGGGATATAGCCGGTATAAGGTCAATAGTTTTTTGAAAAAATGTGTCTTCTGTCTACAAAAAGAAAGAGGAAACACTTCTTGCCAAAGCGTTTCCCCCGCATTTACTTCTCGATCCGGAAATCTTATCTTCTTTCAACTTTATTGCTCTTTAAGCACTGTGTACATACGTACAATCTTTTCGGTACTCCGTTTACTTTACATCTTACACGCTTAATGTTTGATTTCCACATTCTATTTGTCTTTTTATGAGAATGGCTTACATTATTTCCAAAATGAGCGCCTTTGCCACAAACTGAACACTTTGCCATGACTGCACCTCCTTGCATTTACTAAGTTTACTCTGTCGTAAGCTCATAACATGATTTATTGTAGCAGATAGCATTTCATATTGCAAGAAATTTTTTCTAGTTTTTTTGCATATTTTTAAGTATTGTTTGATTTTTTGAGGAAAATGGGTATAATGGATAATATCAGGAAATGTTGCGTTACAGTATGCGCTCTCAAATGGATACGGTAACCGATTGGCTGATCAAGAATATGGAGGTCAGAGTATGAAAGGACAAATAGAAACCCGTCTGGGTACAATTGTTATCGGCAATGAAGTAATCGCAACCTGTGCAGGTTCGGTCGCAGTAGAATGTTTTGGAATTGTCGGTATGGCTGCGGTGAATATGAAAGACGGTCTGGTCAGACTTTTGAAGAAAGATTATCTTACCCATGGCATAAATGTAACGGTTACAAATGAAAACAAACTTGTCATTGATTTTCACGTGATTGTTTCCTATGGCGTCAGCATCCATACGGTTTCCGATAACTTAATTGATACGGTGAAATATAAAGTGGAAGAATTTACCGGATTGGAAATTGAAAAGATCAATATTTACGTAGAAGGCGTACGAGTCATCGATTAAGGAGGATTGGAAAGTGGAAATCAAGTCGATCAACGCTGCCATGCTCAAAAAAATGTTTTTGGCGGGAGCGGCAAATTTAGAAGCAAAAAAAGAATGGATCAATGAATTAAACGTGTTCCCGGTACCGGACGGCGATACGGGTACGAACATGTCTATGACGATATTATCCGCGGCAAAAGAAGTAGACGCACTTGCCAATCCAGATATAAAAGCTCTGGCAAAAGCGATTTCTTCCGGTTCCCTGCGCGGGGCCAGAGGAAATTCCGGCGTAATTCTTTCACAGTTATTCCGTGGATTTACGAAAGTAATCGCAGAATACGATGTAATTACGGTTCCCGTGATGGCGCGGGCACTGGAAAAAGCGACAGAAACGGCGTATAAAGCGGTAATGAAGCCGAAAGAAGGTACGATTTTAACCGTTGCCAAGGGCGCTGCGCTCAAAGGGATGGAACTGGCGGAACAGACGACGGATTTGGTGGCATTTTCGGAAGCGGTGATCAAAGAGGCGGACCGTGTGCTTGCCAAAACGCCGGATATGCTCCCGGTATTAAAGCAGGCGGGAGTCGTCGATTCGGGCGGTCAGGGCCTGGTAGAAGTTTTAAGAGGTGCACTGATGGCGCTGAAAGGCAAGGAGATTTCTTTTTCTTATGTGCCGGAATCCAAAGAGGCTCCGATCGGCGCGCAGGCATCTTCGTATATCGACGCGCAGGCCAATCAGGAAATTAAGTTTGCATACTGCACGCAGTTTTTGGTTATGCTCGAAAAACCGTTCAGCGAGAAGAAAGAACGGGAATTTAAATCTTATCTGGAAGAAATCGGTGATTCTATCGTGGTAGTTGCAGACGACGAGATCGTAAAGGTACACGTACATACCAACGATCCCGGTCTTGCGATGCAGAAGGGGTTAATGTACGGAAGCCTGACGACGATTATTATCGAAAATATGAAACTGGAGCGGGACGAGAAGATCTCTGCCATGAAAGAAAAGGAAATGCAGAATGTGACATCTCAGGCAGAACCGGAGCAGACAAGCGGCGGGCCAAAGAAAGAAATGGGATTTGTTGCGGTATCGATTGGAGAAGGATTAAATGAAATCTTCCGGGGACTTGGTGCAGATTATATTATAGAAGGCGGACAGACAATGAATCCGAGTACGGAGGACGTGCTTTTTGCAGTTTCGAGCGTCAATGCCGAACACGTATTTATTCTTCCGAACAATAAGAATATTATTCTTGCTGCCAATCAGGCGGCTGCACTTTGCGAAGATAAAAAGATTATTGTCATTCCGACCAAGACGATTCCCCAGGGAATTACGGCGCTTGTAAATTATATTCCGGATCAGTCTCCAAAAGAAAACGAATCGCATATGAATGCGGAACTGGCTCTTGTAAAGACCGGACAGGTCACTTACGCGATCCGCGATACGGAAATTGACGGCAGGCAGATTCATCAGGGCGATTATATGGGGATTGGAGATACCTCCATCCTTTCTGCGGGTACGGACAAAAAAGCGGTTACCATGGAGATGATCGAGCAGATGATCGATGAAGAATCCTCTCTTGTCAGCATTTATTACGGAGAAGAAGCAAAAGAAGAGGAGGCGATGACTGTTTCCGGTCTGATTACTGCAAAATATCCGGATCTGGAAGTGGAAGTGCATGCAGGCGGCCAGCCGATTTATTACTATATTATATCCGTAGAATAAACCAGAGGTACATTATGGAACTAAGGTCACCGATTACAGCAATCAAAGGAATCGGCAGCCGGACGGAACAACGGATGCAGAAGATTGGAGTATATACCGTAGGGGATATACTCCTTCATTATCCCAGGGAATATGTGCAGTATAAACCTCCCCAAAAGCCGTCTGAGATTCGCCAGGAGGGACACCACGCCGTGATCGGCAGAGTGATGTCCGTACCGGTATTAAAACGCACAAACCGAATGGAACTTGTACAGACCAAAGCGGGAGATTTATCCGGAACGATCGAGTTGGTCTGGTTTCGTATGCCCTATATGAAATCGAAGCTGAAACTGGGAGAAATATACATATTTTATGGGAAGGCAAAAAAAAAGGGCAGGTCCTATTGTATGGAGCAGCCGCAGGTCTATACGTTCGAGCAGTATCAGGAAAAAATGCAGACACTGCAACCGGTGTATGGGAAAACGGAAGGGTTAAGCAATCAGACGATTTTAAAAACGATTCGTCAGGCGCTGGATGCGCTGCCGTTATCTTATGATTACCTGCCGGAATTCATACGAAAAAAAGAAAGGCTCTGTGAATATAATTTTGCCGTTTCACAGATCCATTTTCCGGATGACATGCAGCAGCTGATCCTTGCCAGAAGACGCCTGGTATTTGATGAATTTTTTCTTTTTCTTTTAAATATACAGTTCCGGAAAGAAAAAAAAGGCTCGGTGCGCAATGCGTATCCGATTCAAACGGAAACGGTGATTCCATACCTTTTATCGCATCTGCCGTATGATCTGACAAGGGCGCAGAAAAAATGCCTGGATGAGGTGATCGCAGATCTAAAGAGCGGCTACGTCATGCAGCGTTTGGTGCAGGGGGACGTAGGTTCCGGCAAGACGATCGTTGCGTTTCTTTGTATGGCGCTGATGGGGGAAAACGGCTATCAGTCTGCACTGATGGCTCCGACGGAAGTGCTGGCAAGGCAGCACTATGAGACCTTTGTAAATATGTGCCAAACGTACGAACTAAACCGGGTCGTCATCCTTTTGACAGGATCTTTGACGGCAAAAGAAAAGCGCACAGCCTATGAGCGGATGCAGATGTACCCGGACGCCATGATCATCGGGACGCAGGCATTGATTCAGGAAAAAGCGGTGTTCCAAAATCTGGGACTGGTCATTACAGACGAGCAGCACAGGTTCGGCGTCCGTCAGCGGGAGACATTAGCGGAAAAAGGGGCGTCTCCGCATATCCTTGTGATGAGCGCTACGCCGATTCCAAGGACGCTTGCCATTATTATTTACGGAGATATGGATATTTCGGTGATCGATGAAGTTCCGGCGAGACGGCTGCCGAATAAAAACTGTGTTGTGGGGATTTCTTATCGTAATACGGCGTATGAATTTATAAGAAAAGAGATCGAGCAGGGCCATCAGGCGTATGTGATCTGTCCGTTAGTGGAAGAGAGCGAAGAACTGGATGCGGAAAATGTGACGGATTATGCCAAAAAACTGCAGGCGTACTATCGTGGAGAGGTAACGGTCGGCTGTCTGCACGGAAAAATGAAACCGGCAGAAAAGAATCGCACGATGGAAGCGTTTGCCGGCGGTGAAATCGAGCTTTTGGTATCGACAACGGTCGTAGAAGTCGGCGTCAATGTGCCCAATGCCACGGTAATGATGATCGAAAATGCGGAACGTTACGGTTTGGCGCAGCTTCACCAGCTTCGCGGCAGAGTGGGAAGAGGGGAGGCGCAGTCTTATTGTATCATGGTGGACAATGCGCAGAGCAGGGAGTCGAAAAAACGTCTGGATATTTTAAACCATTCCAACGACGGGTTTTTTATTGCCGGGGAAGATTTAAAACTTCGCGGACCGGGCGATTTTTTCGGTATCCGGCAGAGCGGCGATCTGGCGTTTGCCATTGCGGATATTTATCAGGATGCGGAAATATTAAAGCTGGCGGCAGAAGACGTAAAATGGCTTTTAGATGCGGATCCTGCACTTGAGAAGAAGGAGCACAAAGCGCTTTTGGCAATTGTAAAACAGGATCGGGAAGAAGGATTTTCTCTGTAAGGTTTTTATTTAGAAAGAACGGCAAGTGAATTTGACTGTTTTGTATCTGACATCCGAGAATGAAAGAATCAGAGAGATAAAGAATTTGATACAGCGGCATCCTTTTGGAAAATCCGGAGTTTAAAATCCTGATTTTTTCAGGGATGCCGCTGTAGGATTAACTTCTTACACTGACTACTGACGAATACTTGGAAGATTTTGTTCCGGTGGATGTATTGACATAGGAACGTATTTTATAATAGTAGGTTTTCTTGGATTTTACTTTTTTGTCGGTCCATGTGACGGTTTTATTTTTTGTAACGGTTTTTACTTTTTTGTAACCGCCCTTTTGAGATGAGGAGCGATAAATGTAGTAGCCGTCTGCCTTGGAATCTCGTTTCCATGTCAGTTTGATTTTTTTTCTGCCTGTGGAAGATACCTTTTTCAACGTAGGCTTCGCCATCTGAATTTCTGTTTTCTGCACAGGAGTGTAAGAGGAATAGTAGTTCTTGCCGTTAACGGTTATGTACCCGCGGATCCGGTACGTGTATATGCTACCCGGCTTTACGGACGTATCTTTGAAACTGACCGATGATTTTTTCGATAAAGTCTGGATGCAGACGAATTTACCGTTTCCGGTTTTACGGTAAATTTTGTAGCCGTCCACAGATTTCTTTTTCCAGGAAAGTTCGACCGTCCTGTACTTTTTCACTTTACAAGTTTTCCATGCGGTTGCAGGGATGGTAAGGTCCGCGGTTTTTGTATCGGAGTAAGAAGAATATTTATTTTTGCTGCCGAGTTTCATATAAGCGCGTACTTTGTACCGGTACAGTTTTCCGGGAACTACGGAGGTATCCGTAAAAGAACGGGTATCTGCGTTTACGGTTGCAATTTTTTGAAATGAGCCGTTTTCTTTGGTGGAACGGTAAATCTGATATCCATGTGCAGCGGCCGATTCATTCCATGACAGTGTGACGGATGCATAATCGTTATTTGTAATCTTTATAGTTGACATGCTTAAAATTTTTTCCGGTTTTGGACATGGTAACGAAGGCATATTGTTGTATACCGGGACTTTGAATACAAAAGCGTTTTGTAAGATACCGAGTTCCTGATAACTTTTCTGTACGTTTTTTCCTTCGGTGTCCGCTGCGGAGAGGTTCTGCATATATTGATGCCAATACAGCCCGTTATACGAAGGATCGACGTCAAATTTCTGTAAATAGAACGTATCCTGTCCTTTATAAATATAGTCGGAAGCCACTGCTTTTGCACCGCCTTTCAATGCTTTATAGCGGGTATTCCAGCCGTTTTCTTTGGCTTCATTTAAACCGCTGATAATTACTTCGGTTCCGATTCCGGTAGCGTTTTTGTTAAAATAATTATAGTAGCCTTTGTATCCGGGATAGCTGCCCGAGATCAGGGAAGAATCATCGGCGGCCCCCTGTTCCTGGCGGACGCGGCTGGCGAGAAAATAGGGACTGACTTTTAACTCTTTTCCGATTTTCAGAAATGCCTGAGCGTATGTGATTCCGTCGCCGGAGCCGTCTTCGAGTGTTTTGCGTGCCATGAAAGTTCCGCTTAAGATTTTTTCAATGCCGTTTTCCGTATGGTGTTTGTCATAGACAAGCTGTTCAAACTGAAAGACGGATTCTTCCGTTAAAAAATTCCGGGGATCTAAATAATATTTGACCACGGCTTCGGAAGCCTGTACCCAGTTGGTTCCGTTTTTAATAATCCATTGCCCGGTCTTTGCATCATAATCTTTGGGATCGGTAGATTTCCAGGTATCGGGAGAATTCCGATCTACCAGATTCCGGCTGTCTTCCATTTCGGCTTTTAATACGTCAGCCCAATTCAGACCGGTATTCATAGGCACAAACTTCCAATTTGGATGCGCCCGGACTAATGATTGTATCAACGCCTGGTAACTTGCCGGAAAAGCGGAGGATTGATCTGCACCTCGTACGTTGTTCGGAGAGTACGGCTGTAAATCGTTATCCTGCAGATAGGCAGATCTCCATTTGCTGAGCCGGCTGTCGGCGGTCACGAAATATTCGCTCGGAATATAGCCGCTGTATTCCGTATCATTGACTGCAAAATGAATCCGATACCAGAGACCGGTTTCATTTAGTTCTACACCTGTCAGCTTTACCTGATAACCGCTGTTGAGGGTATGGACACATGTCGAATCCGGGGATGCCGACTCATAAACAGAAAGTTCAAAATCATGTGCCAAAACTCCGTAAAGATCATAGTCTGCCAGCAGCTTTGCAAAAGCGGTTTCCGCTTGAGAAAAATCGAATGCGGCAGGTTGGGTTTCCTTTTCGTCTGCATAGGCAAAATCGTAAGTTCCATAGAAATCAGTAGAAATAATCACTGCCGCCAAAAAGGCGGCCGCAAGTTTTGCGCCTTTGTTTAATTTCATCTTTTCATCCTTTCTTGTGGTAGATATTTTTCTCAATTTCTGACGATTATGCCTAAATTATACTGGCTGTTCTTAAAAAGAGCAATCTTTTTTGAAACTGTGTTTTGAGAAAATAGTTCCAAAGCCGTTAAGAACTGTTAAAACTTCCGCTAATATTTTTCAAAAAATAAGGATTCAAAAAAAATTCATTGATTTTGGTTTCCTATCTATGTTATTATGCCTATGGAATGCAGATACATAATATGGAAGAAAGGAAATTATTATGAGAAAAAGGTTATATGCAGCGGCTCTTGCAATGAGTCTTTCCATGCTTCTGACCTCAGGATGCGGCGATAAGAAAGAGGCTGGCGGGTCCGTGGACGGTACGGAAACGGCGTCAACCGGCACATTTGATTTTGATGCAGGCAAATATGTAACGCTGGGAGAATACAAAGGTCTTACCGTACAGTATCCCGTGCCGACGGTTCCGGATGACGGCGTGGAAATGGAAATTGAGTATTTGCTCAATAATAATACGGAGTATAAAGAAATCTCGGATCGTGCCATACAAAACGGCGATTATGTAAACATTGATTTTACAGGAACGATCAATGGGGAAGAATTTGACGGCGGCAGCAACGAAGGGTATGCATTTACGCTTGGCGAAGGGGAGTTTTTGGAAGAGTTTGAAAAAAACCTGATCGGAAAAAAGGCGAAAGAGAATGTGACGTTTCGTATCACGTATCCGGAGGATTACGACGAAGAGCTGGGGGGAAAAGAAGCAGAATTTTCAGTGACTGTCAATTCTGTCAGTGAAGTGATCGTTCCGGAATACAACGACGCATTTATTGCAGAAGTGACGGATTATGCTTCGATCAAAGAATTTGAGGAAGCAACGATGGAAGAGCTGATGCTGAATGCACAGGAAGAGTCCGAGAGCAATGCGGGAAGCGACGCGCTGCAGAAAGCAGTGGAACAGGCTTCCATCGACGGTTATCCGCAGGCATTGTACGACGCCTGCTACAACAGTACGATAGAAGAATATCAGGAATACGCGGAAATGTTTGATATGGATCTCTCTGAATTTATGGGAGATGAAGATGAAATGGAAGCGGAAGTATTAAATTGGGTGAATGAAATACTGGTGTCCCAGGCGATCGCAGAAAAAGAAGGATTTACGGTAACGGATGAGAATTTTAATGATGATGCCGAAGAACTGGCGCTCGATTACGGATACGATTCTCTGGAAGAATTTACAGAAGATTACGGAGAAACGTATGTCAGACTGAATTTAATCAAAGAACGGGCAATTGACTTTTTGTATGAACATGCAGATCTGCAGGAAGTGTCCGGGGAAGAGTATTACGGAGAAGACGAAGATCTGGAAGGTGCTTTGGATACGGAAATATTATTTGAGGAAGATATGGAATAATTCTTGCAAAAGAGACAAGATGTGATACAATGAGGAAAGAGCAGCTTTGACCGAGGGAGGTCATATATGGAAGAAAGTACTGCAAATGGACTAAAGCAGGAGCGCAGAAGACGTAAAAGAATCACGCAGATCAGAAGAGGAATTCTTAGTATTTTTGTGATCTGGTTTGTGTTTTCCGTTGGAATTTGTACCAGCCTGCTGATCAAAGTGCATACACTGGAAGAGAAAATGAATTATCTGCTGGATAACTTTACCGTGAGCGGGAAGATGGAAGAAGAGTCTAAACAGACGCCGGGAGAAGCCGGGGAAAGTGCGTATTTTGATCTGGAAGGCGGCATAGACGGATACGAAGAAGATTATGATATTGCGCAGGCGGTCAATCAAAAAGACAATCTTGCGGGACCTGGTGATCCTCATAAAGTATATCTGACCTTTGACGACGGACCCAGCAACAATACGGCGCAGATTCTGGATTTGTTGAAAAAGTATCAGGTGAAAGCCACTTTTTTTGTGATCGGCAGGGAGGATGAAGAATCCAAAGCGCTTTATCAAAGGATCGTAGCGGAAGGGCATACGCTTGCCATGCATTCGTATTCGCATAAGTACAGCGCATTGTATCAGTCTCTGGAATCTTTTGAACAGGATTTTTCCAGAATACAGAATTATTTATATGAAATAACCGGTCAGGAATGTCTTTTTTACCGTTTTCCGGGCGGAAGCAGCAACCATGTGAGCAGTACGGATATGAAATCGTTTATTTCTTATTTAAACGAGCAGGGAATCACCTACTTCGACTGGAACGTATCCAGCGGGGATGCGACGTCTCAGGCGTATACGCCGGAAGAACTGGTTGAAAATGTGATGACGGACGTGGTAAAATATAAGACGTCCATCGTGCTGATGCACGATGCAGAGACGAAAGTATCTACCGTAAAGGCGTTGGAGCCTATGATCCAGGCATTGCAGGGGATCGGCGCAGAGATACTGCCGATTGATGAAAATACGACTGTAGTCCAGCATATTGCAGCGGCAAATGTGGGAAAACAGTAGATTATAACAAAGATGGAGGATGTAAGATGGGTTTTTTTAAAGAATTTAAAGATGATTTTTCTCAGGCGGTAAACGAGCTTTTGCCGGAGGAAGCGGAGAATCTGGAAAAGCAGGAGAACCTTGAGAACGATGATATGGTAGTCAATACGCTTGATTCGGAAGTAGATACGGAATCTGAGCTTTCCAAATTAAACGGTTTGCTGGAGCAGGTGACGGAGCAGGCAGCAGATCAGGCTGTTGTAAGGCCAAAACAGGTAGAGCGGATCGAGAGAGAGTTTACAAGAGAAGTAAAAAGAGCTGATGTAAGATCAACAATGGAGGAAAAGAGAAGAATGAATGAAGAAGCAATGGCTATGAATGCAAAACAGGTTATGGGAGTAAATCCGGAAGCAATTACCGATGAGACGACAGTGATCACAGAAGGTACAAGCATTAACGGTGATATTAATGCAGACGGTTCCATCGATATCCGCGGAAGAATTGGGGGAAACGTAACCTGCAACGGCAAACTGGTGATTACCGGCATCTTGGAAGGCAACAGCAATTCTTCCGAGTTTTTTGCAGACGCTGCAAAGATTGAGGGAGAAGTAAACAGCACGGGAACTGTTAAAATCGGTATCGGTTCCGTTGTGATCGGTAATATCACGGCATCTTCAGCAGTGATCGCAGGGGCAATCAAAGGAGATATCGATGTACAGGGACCGGTTGTTGTAGATACTTCCGCCGTAATCATGGGCAATATCAAATCACGTTCTGTACAGATCAATAACGGCGCGGTAATCGAAGGTTTCTGTTCTCAGAGCTATGCCGATATCGATGTGCAGGGCCTTTTTGAAGATAAGAAAGGAAACTAATCTATGAAACGTGTCTTATTGAAATTAAGCGGAGAAGCACTGGCGGGCGATAAGAAGACCGGATTTGACGAGGCTACCGTTACCAAAGTGGCTATGCAGGTGAAGGAATTGACGAAACGGCAGATTCAGGTGGGAATCGTGATCGGAGGCGGAAATTTCTGGAGAGGACGTACCAGTGAGACGATCGACCGTACCAAAGCAGACCAGATCGGTATGCTGGCGACGGTGATGAACTGCATTTATGTATCTGAGATTTTCCGGTCTGTGGGCATGATGACGCAGGTTTTGACGCCGTTTGCATGCGGATCCATGACAAAGCTGTTTTCAAAAGACCGTGCGAACAAATATTTTGCACATAATATGGTTGTGTTTTTTGCAGGAGGAACCGGACATCCGTATTTTTCTACGGATACAGCTACGGTTCTTCGGGCGGTTGAAATCGAAGCGGACGGCATTTTGCTGGCAAAGGCAGTAGACGGCGTATATGACAGCGATCCAAAGGTGAATCCGGATGCGAAACGGTATGACAGGATTTCGATTGAAGAAGTGATCTCTGACAAGCTTTCCGTGGTAGATATGACGGCTTCTATCATGTGCATGGAAAACAAAATGCCGATGTATGTATTTGCGCTGAATGAGGAAAATAGTATTATCAAAGCGATTTCCGGTGAGTTTTGCGGAACGGTGGTAACGGTATAATTGAGGGAGGATACGATATGGATGCAAGATTAGAACCGTTTGAAACAAAAATGCAGAAATCTTTAAAGAATCTTGAGGAAGAATACGGCGCCATCCGTGCCGGACGTGCCAATCCTCATGTGTTGGATAAACTGAAAGTTGATTATTACGGTTCCATGACGCCGATTCAGTCAGTGGCAAACGTCAGTGTGCCAGAACCTAGGATGATCCAGATTCAGCCTTGGGAGAAATCAATGGTAAAAGAAATCGAGAAAGCGCTCCTTACTTCCGATCTGGGGATCAATCCGACAAACGACGGTACAGTGATCCGTCTCGTGTTTCCGGAGCTGACGGAGGAACGCAGAAAAGAACTCGCGAAAGAAATCAAGAAAAAAGGCGAGAATACAAAGGTTGCGATCCGCAACATTCGCCGGGATGCCAATGATTCCTTTAAAAAACTTGCCAAAGAAGATGTATCCAAGGATGAGATCAAAGATCTGGAAGAGAATGCTCAGAAAATGACGGATAAATATATCGCGCAGGTTGATAAAGCAGTGGAATCGAAAACGAAAGAAATTCTGACTGTATAAAAGAGATAGTTATAAGCGTGGGGACACTGCATGATGCGTGTCCCCATTTTCACCATAACAGCGAAAGGAAGAAGTAAAACCAATGATACCAAATCATGTCGCAATTATATTGGACGGAAACGGCAGATGGGCAAAAGCAAAGGGGATGCCCCGTAATTATGGTCATACCATGGGAGCTAAAAATGTAGAAGTGATTTCGAAAGCCGCCTATGATATGGGCATCCGGTATCTTACCTTGTATGCGTTTTCGACGGAAAACTGGAACCGGCCCAAGAGTGAAGTGAGCGCGCTTATGGCATTACTGGATTCTTATTTGAAAAATTGTCTGAAAACGGCAAAAAAGAATCATATTCGTGTGCGCGTCATTGGAGATTTGAGTCGTTTGGATGAAAAATTTCGGCAGAACATCCAAACATTAGAAGCCGCATCCGCCGATTATGACGGTCTGCGCTTACAGATTGCCATCAATTATGGAAGCAGGGACGAGATGATCCGCGCTATGCAGCAAATGCTGAAGGATCATGAAAAAGGAAATTTGAAAGCCGAAGAGCTGAATGAAGAGAAGTTTGCGTCTTATCTGGATACGGCGGGAATTCCCGATCCGGATCTTTTGATCCGAACTAGCGGAGAACAGCGGCTTTCCAACTATCTGCTCTGGCAGCTGGCGTACAGTGAATTTTACTTTACAAAGACACCGTGGCCGGATTTTAACGAATCGGAATTAAAACAGGCAGTAGACGCATATAGTGCCAGAGACAGACGGTACGGAAAAATCAAAGGAGAAGAGGATACGGATGTTTAAGACAAGGTTATTGAGCGGAATCGTTTTAGTAGTTCTTGCTCTGGTATTGATTATTACGGGAGGCGATCTGTTATTAGGTTCTCTGCTGCTGATTTCTTTGATCGGAATGTTTGAATTGTACCGGTTTTTTGAGATCGAAAAAAGCATAGCGGCGATCGTAGGATATCTGGCGGCAGTTTTGTTTTATGGAAATCTATGGACCGGTTTTCTTTCGGATTCTACGGCGCTTGTTATGGGAACTTTGATCCTTTTGATGTCTGTCTACGTTGTGACGTATCCCAGGTTTCGGACGGAACAGGTTATGGCGGTCTTTTTTGGAGTTTTTTATGTGTCGGCGATGCTTTCTTGTATTTACCAGACCAGAATGTTGGAGAGAGGAGCATACCTCGTATGGCTGATCTTTCTGTGTTCCTGGGGATGCGATACCTGTGCTTACTGTGTCGGTGTTTTGTTCGGAAAACACAAAATGTCGCCGAAATTAAGCCCGAAGAAATCCATAGAGGGTGCCGTTGGGGGGATTGCCGGCAGTATGCTGCTGACTCTTTTATATACCTGTGTGTTTCAGGAACAGATGCAGGTGCAGACCGAGGAAATGGTTCTGCTGGCGCTGATTTCCGGCGTGGGAGCGCTGATTTCTATGGTCGGAGACCTGGCAGCATCCGCTATAAAACGCAATTACGGGAAAAAAGATTACGGAACCTTAATTCCGGGGCACGGGGGAATCTTAGACAGATTTGACAGCGTTATTTTTACGGCTCCGGTCATCTATTATCTGGCGGCGTTTCTTTTGAAATAGAAGAGGAGTATGACATGAAAAAAATAGCGATCTTAGGTTCTACCGGCTCAATCGGAACACAGACATTGGAAATTGTGCGCAGGCAGAAAGATCTTCAGGTAACGGCGCTTGCCGCAGGCAGCAATATCGCGTTGCTGGAACGGCAGATCCGTGAATTTCAGCCGAAAATTGCCGTTTTGTGGGACGAAGAGAAGGCAAAAGAATTGAAAGTGAAGACAGCCGATCTGAATGTGAACGTGTTATCCGGAATGGACGGACTGCTGGCTGCAGCTGCGGAATCGGAATCGGAAATTTTAGTAACGGCGATTGTGGGGATGCTTGGTATACGGCCTACGATTGCGGCGATCTCCGAGGGAAAGACGATTGCGCTTGCCAATAAAGAAACGCTTGTGACTGCGGGGCACCTGATTATGCCGCTTGCAAAGGAACGCCGTGTGCCGATTCTTCCGGTGGACAGCGAACACAGCGCCATTTTTCAGTCTCTGCAGGGAGAGGGAAACAATCCTGTGCATAAGATTATTCTGACGGCTTCCGGCGGACCTTTTCGCGGCAGGACGGCAGAAGAACTGACGCAGATTCGTGTGGAAGACGCTTTAAAACACCCCAACTGGGCTATGGGCAAAAAGATTACCGTCGATTCTTCTACCCTGATCAATAAAGGACTGGAAGTGATGGAAGCAAAGTGGCTGTTTGATGTAAATTTAGAACAGATTCAGGTCGTGATCCATCCGCAGAGCGTCATTCATTCTGCGGTAGAGTTTGAAGACGGGGCAATGATTGCACAGCTGGGGACGCCGGATATGCGTCTTCCGATTCAGTATGCCCTCTATTATCCGAACCGGCGCAGCCTGACCGGAGAACGGCTGAATCTTGCATCCGTTGGAACACTGACGTTTGAAGAGCCGGATATCAAGACATTTTACGGACTTTCCCTTGCATATGAAGCCATGCGGAAGGGAGGCAATCAGCCGACCGTGTTTAACGCGGCAAATGAAAAGGCGGTTGCTATGTTTTTACATCGGCAGATTTCCTATCCGGATATCCCAAGGATCATAGAAGCGTCTATGCAGGAAATCCGTTTTATAAAAGAACCGAATCTGGATGAGATTTTAGAAACAGAATCAGAAGTCTATCAGTTTATAGAAAGCAGGTGGTAGTTTGAAATTTATAATCGCAATTCTTATGTTCAGTATCATTATTTTATTTCACGAGCTTGGGCATTTTCTGCTGGCGAAAAAAAACGGTATCCGGGTGAATGAATTTTGTCTTGGCCTTGGACCGACTTTGTTTGGCGTGACAAAGGGAGAGACAAAGTATTCTGTGAAATTATTTCCGTTTGGCGGCGCTTGTATGATGGAAGGAGAGGACGGGGAAAGTGAGGATCAGAAAGCGTTCGGGCAGAAATCTGTCTGGGCGCGTATCAGCGTTGTTGCGGCGGGACCCGTGTTTAATTTTATTATGGCATTTGTGTTTGCCGTGATTTTACTCAGCTGCATCGGCATTGACCGTCCGGTGGTTTCGGAAACGATAAACGGATATTCCGCCCAGGCTGCAGGCATGCAGAAAGGGGATGTCATTGTAAAAATCAACCAGAAAAAGATACATTTTTATCGTGAAGTCAGTATGTACACATTCTTTTATCCGGGCGAGACATTAGAAGTGACGTATCAAAGGAACGGAGAAGAGAAAA
The DNA here is from genome assembly GCA_011959925.1 of Lachnospiraceae bacterium. GTDB lineage: Bacteria > Bacillota > Clostridia > Lachnospirales > Lachnospiraceae > Roseburia_B. The sequence continues at coordinate 72,115 of BLMD01000303.1, read as the reverse complement.
CGGCTGTAATAGAACCGAAGCTCGATGAGAAAAGCGGACGGTATATGATTGGGATCAAAGCGCAGGCACAACGGGAAAGGGGCGGTCTTCTGACCAATCTCAAGTACGGCGCCCATGAAGTCGGCTATTGGATCTGGACGTCGCTGCAGAGCTTAAAAATGCTGGTGACCGGAAAAGTCAGCCTGAATGAATTGTCGGGTCCCGTAGGCATTGTAAAGACGATCGGGGATACGTACGACGCGAGCAAGCAGGACGGTATTTTTTATATTTTCCTGAGTATGCTGAATTTTTCTATCCTCTTGAGTGCAAACCTCGGAGTGATGAATTTACTCCCGCTGCCGGCGTTAGACGGCGGCAGGCTGATCTTTTTGATTTTAGAAGCCGTTCGGAAAAAGAGGGTAGACCCGGAAAAAGAGGGTATGGTACATTTTGTGGGAATTATGATTTTAATGGGGCTTATGGTACTTGTGATGTTTAACGATATCCGCAAGCTCTTTATTTAACCGAAATCAGACGGAGGAAACTATGGGAAGAAGAACGACGAGAACGGTGAACATCGGAGACCGTATCATTGGAGGGGGACATCCGATTTTAATCCAGTCTATGACAAATACGAAAACGGAAGATATCGCGGCAACCGTGGAACAGATTCACCGGCTTACGGCGGCGGGCTGCGAAATCATCCGCTGTGCAGTGCCGACAATGGAAGCGGCGCATGCTTTCCGTGAAATCAAAAAACAGATTACCATTCCGCTGGTGGCGGACATCCACTTTGACTACCGTCTGGCAATTGCGGCGATCGAAAACGGAGCGGATAAAATCCGGATTAATCCGGGAAATATCGGGAGTAAAGAGCGGCTGCAGGCGGTTGTCGATGCGGCGTCCGAACGGAATATTCCGATTCGTGTCGGCGTCAACAGCGGTTCTTTGGAAAAAGAATTGATCGAGAAGTACCATGGTGTAACGGCCGAGGGGATTGTGGAAAGCGCGCTTGGGAAAGCGGCAATGATCGAAGCGATGGGATATGATAATCTGGTGATCAGCATCAAATCTTCCGATGTACTGATGTGCGTCAAAGCACATGAACAGATCGCAGAACAGACCGACCATCCGCTGCATGTCGGCATTACAGAGTCCGGTACGATCATCAGCGGCAATATCAAATCTTCCATTGGGCTGGGCCTGATCCTGCATCAGGGAATCGGCGATACGATCCGCGTATCTTTAACGGGAGATCCGCTGGAAGAAATAAAATCGGCAAAACTGATTTTAAAAACCCTTGGGCTGCGGCAGGGGGGCATAGAAGTCGTATCCTGTCCTACCTGCGGCAGAACACAGATCGATTTGATTTCGCTTGCCAATCAGGTGGAGGATATGGTAGCAGATATTCCGCTGGATTTAAAAGTAGCGGTCATGGGCTGTGTTGTCAACGGACCGGGAGAAGCCAAAGAAGCGGACATCGGAATTGCGGGCGGCGTTCATGAGGGATTGATCATCAAGCACGGAGAGGTATGCCGAAAGGTTTTGGAAAAGGACTTGCTTTCTGAATTGCGAAAAGAATTGCTGCATTGGGGTGAGTGATATGTCAAAGCTGTTTTTTGAAGTGTTTCCGTCCTTAACGGTGAAAGATGACATGAGAAAACTGTTGGCGGAAACAGAGATTACAAAAGTAAGTGCGGATCGCAGTAAAACATCGATTCGCATTTATCTTTTTGCCACGCGCCTGATTTATAAAAAACAGATTTTTTTTCTGGAGAGGGAGATTGCGCGGCAGCTGTTTCCGAACCGTCCTATGGCGATCAAGATTATTGAGACATTCCGGCTTTCCGGACAATATACGGCAAAACGCCTGTTAGACGCCTATGGCGAGAGCATTGCCGACGAGCTGAAGAACTACAGTATACTGCTGTATAATATCTATCGGAAGGCGGATCTTTCATTTGAAGGAGAAAGCCGGATGCATCTGCGGTTAGAAGATACGCTGGTCGCCAAAGAGCATTCGGAAGAGTTGATTGGAATTTTGGAAAAGATATTCTGTGAGCGCTGCGGCATGGATTGCAGTATTCAGCTTTCTTTTGAGCCGTCGACAAAAAGCGGCAGAATCCAAAACGCAGATTTTGCCATTGAGCAGGAGATCAGACAGGTCGTCCGTCTTTTGGGAAAGGAAAACGATACGTCCCCATCCTCCGGGGACAAACAGCCGGAGGAGGATGAGAAACGAAAACCGGCAAAAGCAAAGCGGCAGTTCCAAAAACCACAGGAAAAAAGACCGTTTTCATCCGGCAGTCCGGACGTGGTCTATGGCAGGGATTTTGATGCGGAGTGCATACCCATCGAAACCATTACAGGAGAGATCGGGGAAGTTGTAATCCGCGGACAGGTGCTTAGTCTGGAGAGCAGGGAAATCCGGAATGAAAAAACCATTGTGATTCTTACAATCACCGATTTTACCGATACGATCGTTTTGAAACTGTTTGCCAAAAATGAAATCGTTCCGGATTTACTCGAACAGATGAAAAAGGGCAGTTTTTTAAAGATCAAAGGCGTGACGACGATCGATAAATTTGACAGCGAGCTGACGATCGGCTCCGTTTCGGGAATCAAAAAGATTTCAGATTTCCGCAGCTTAAGAATGGACAACAGTCCCGTAAAACGTGTGGAGCTGCATTGCCATACGAAAATGAGCGATATGGACGGCGTATCCGATGTCAAAGATATTATTCAGCGTGCAATGAAATGGGGGCATAAAGCGATTGCGATTACCGATCACGGAAATGTACAGGCATTCCCGGATGCCAACCATGCCGTTCCGAAGGGCGAAGATTTTAAAGTAATCTATGGTGTGGAAGCATATCTGGTAGACGATTTAAAATCATGCGTGACGAATCCGAACGGACAGAGCTTTTTGGATTCCTATGTGGTGTTTGACCTGGAGACGACGGGTTTTCAGCCGAACATCCATAAAATCATAGAAATAGGAGCAGTGAAGGTAAAAGGCGGCGTGATAACGGATCGTTTTTCGTCGTTTGTCAATCCCAATGTGCCGATTCCGTATAAGATTGAAGAGCTGACCGGCATTAACGATACTATGGTGATGGATGCCAAAGTCATCGAGGAGGTTCTTCCGGAGTTTATAGAATTTTGCAACGACTCTGTCATGGTTGCCCATAATGCGGATTTTGATATGGGATTTATCAATTATAACATGGCGCTGCTTGGAATCAAGCGGGAGTATACGGTTGTCGATACCGTAGGACTGGCAAGAAACCTCCTTCCTGCCCTGAATCGTTTTAAGCTGGATACGGTAGCAAAGGCGCTTGGCATTTCCCTTGAAAATCATCATCGTGCCGTAGACGATGCGGGCTGTACGGCAGAAATATTTATCAAGTTTATTCAGATGCTGCAAAACCGCGGTATCACAGATTTGGACCGCCTTAAGACATTGGGGGTATCGGAACCGGACGTCATCGGAAAAATGCCGACTTATCATGCCATTATTTTAGCCTGCAGCGACATCGGTAGAGTCAATCTCTATCGTTTGATCTCGCTGTCTCATCTGACATATTTTAACAAACGCCCCAGGATTCCCAAAACGGAATTTATAAAACACAGGGAAGGACTTTTGATCGGCTCTGCCTGTGAGGCGGGGGAATTGTATCAGGCCATTTTAAACGAAAGACCAAAAGAGGAAATCATACGCCTGGTAAAGTTTTACGATTATCTGGAGATCCAGCCGCTGGGAAATAATCGTTTTATGCTTGCAAACGATAAAATTCCGGTGGAAACTACGGAAGATTTACAGGAAATCAACCGGAAAATCGTCACTCTGGGAGAAAAATTCAACAAACCCGTCGTAGGAACCTGCGACGTGCATTTCCTGGATCCGGAGGACGAAGTATACCGCCGTATTATTATGACGGGAAAAGGATTTAAAGATGCGGACGACCAGGCGCCTTTGTACCTTCGGACGACGGAAGAAATGCTGGCGGAATTCGATTATCTGGGGGCGGAAAAAGCAGAAGAAATCGTTATTGTAAATCCCAATAAGATTGCGGATATGTGTGAAAAAATTTCCCCGGTTCGTCCGGACAAATGCCCGCCGGTCATTGAAAATTCCGATCAGCTGCTGCGTGATATCTGTCATAAAAAGGCGCATGAGATGTATGGGGATCCGCTGCCTAAAGTAGTGGAAGAACGATTGGAGCGGGAATTGAACTCCATTATTTCAAACGGCTATGCGGTTATGTATATCATTGCCCAGAAGCTGGTATGGAAAAGCAATGAAGACGGGTATCTCGTAGGGTCCCGTGGTTCTGTCGGATCTTCTTTTGTTGCGACAATGTCCGGTATTACAGAGGTAAATCCGCTGCAGGCGCACTATCTGTGCCCGAACTGTCATTACAGCGATTTTGATTCGCCCGAGGTCAGGGCATTTTCCGGCAGGGGCGGCTGCGATATGCCGGATAAACTCTGCCCGGTCTGCAAAGAACCGCTGGCAAAAGAAGGGTTTGACATTCCGTTTGAGACGTTTTTGGGTTTTAAGGGGAACAAAGAGCCGGATATCGATTTGAATTTTTCCGGGGAATACCAGAGTAAGGCGCATGCGTACACGGAAGTAATCTTCGGCTACGGACAGACGTACCGCGCCGGAACGATCGGCACGCTGGCAGATAAGACGGCGTTTGGATATATTAAAAATTATTTTGAAGAAAAGGGCATACATAAACGAAATTGTGAAGTCGGGCGGATCGTACAGGGCTGCGTCGGCGTCCGCAGGACAACAGGACAGCATCCGGGCGGCATCATTGTGCTTCCGGTGGGAGAGGAGATCAATTCCTTTACTCCGGTACAGCATCCGGCAAACGATATGAGTACGAATATTGTTACAACACATTTTGACTATCATTCCATCGACCATAATTTATTAAAACTCGACATACTCGGACACGACGATCCGACCATGATTCGTATGCTGCAGGATCTGACCGGTTTAGATCCAAGGAAAATTCCGCTGGACGATACTTCCGTGATGTCTTTATTTAAAAATACGGAAGCGCTTGGTGTAACGCCGGAGGAATTAAACGGCTGTCCGCTTGGTGCGCTTGGGATTCCGGAGTTTGGGACGGATTTTGCCATGCAGATGGTCATCGATGCAAAACCGCAGGAATTTTCCGATCTGATTCGGATTTCCGGGCTTTCCCATGGAACGGACGTATGGCTTGGCAATGCGCAGACATTGATTGAAGAAGGAAAAGCGACGATTTCAACGGCAATCTGCACACGTGACGATATCATGGTTTATTTGATTCATATGGGATTAGAAAGCGAACTTTCTTTTACAATTATGGAATCGGTCCGAAAAGGCAAAGGGCTGAAAGATGAATGGAAAAAAGAGATGCTGGCGCACGGAGTGCCAGAGTGGTATATCTGGTCCTGTGAAAAGATCAAGTATATGTTCCCGAAAGCGCATGCCGCCGCATATGTTATGATGGCGTGGCGCATCGCATATTGTAAAGTGTTTTATCCGCTGGCGTATTATGCGGCGTATTTCAGCATTCGTGCGACGGGGTTTAGTTATGAGCTTATGTGCCAGGGAGAAGAACGCCTGCAGTATTTTATGCGGGATTATGAAAGAAGAAAAGATAAGCTGAGTAAAAAAGAGCAGGATACCTACCGCGACATGAGAATCGTTCAGGAAATGTATGCCCGGGGATTTGAATTTCTGCCGTTGGATATCTACCGCGCACATGCCGTTAAATTTCAGATCATCGACGGAAAGCTGATGCCGTCGCTTGGGACGATCGAAGGCATGGGGGAAAAAGCAGCGGAAGCAGTCGAGGAAGCTGCAAAAGACGGAACGTTTTTGTCCAAAGACGATTTCCGCCAGAGGACAAAAGTAAGTAAAACGGTAATCGATCTGATGGCAGACCTTGGAATTTTAGGAGATCTGCCGGAATCCAATCAGTTATCGCTGTTTGATTTTGCCGGGTAGCCGCCGGTGAAACTACTGTTCGTCCGTTTTGACAGGAATTTCAATTTGCGTTATATATTCATCGAAGGTATCAATGACAAGTTCATTGATACCTTTTTCATAGGCAAAACCATAGAAGGAAAGCCCATGTGTATCCGCATAAGCAAGGATTTCTTTATATCTGTCAGAGATTTTATCCCAGCTGCCTTTGCAGAAAGCACGAAGATATGTTCCGGCGGGCTGCACATGAAGTCCTTTTTTAGATACCGGATAGGGCATTTCGATATAAAGGGCAGTATATTCGTCAAATTTTCCCTGTAACAGATTTTCAACAGGAAGCATGGACCCATAAGAGGCGTCGTGCAAGCGGTGAAGATGGTATTTTTTTGTTTCGGCAATCACTTGTTCAACCTCTTTTTCAAAAGAACTATTTGTACTTACATCAACAGACACAAGATTGCGGCTTTGTTTTTGCACAAGGCTGATCTCGGATATGTCCAAAGAGCGCAGCATCTTTATATTTTGCTGATGATTGGACAGAACTTTTTGAATGGCTTTCAGGCGGGAAATCGTCTGGCTTAATTGAGCAGTTTTTTCTTTCAGAAGATGATCGAAGCTGTCAATCGTGCGGTGTTCCATAAAATGCTTGATTTCGTTCAAAGATACGTTTAGTTCACGCAGCGTTAAAATAGTTTCCAGTGTGGAGCTCTGCTGATAGCTGTAATAACGGTAGCCGTTTTCTTTTATGTAGACAGGCTTCAGCAAACCAATTTCATCGTACCACATTAAAGTTTTCTTGTTGATTTCGTGCAGGGCAGCAAATTGTCCAATTGTAAACAGTATCGTTTCTTCTTTTAACATTTTTGAAAATCCCCCTTGACTGTACAGTTGCTGTACGGTCTATTATATGCAATAAGCAGGAAAAAAACAAGCAGGAGGATTTTTATTATGAAAAGTGAAAATGCGTACAACCAGCCCGTCACATTAAGAAATATTATGAAGTTTGCCATCCCGACGATTGTTATGACCTTATTTATGTCTTTTTATACAATGGTAGACGGTTTATTTGTTTCTAATCTGATTGGAACGGACGCCTTATCCGCTGTCAATCTGACAGCCCCCATTATTTCCTTGGTAACTGCAATTTCCACCATGCTTGCCACAGGCGGAAGCGCAGTCATTATGAAAAAAATGGGAGAACAAAAAACAAGGGAAGCAAATGAAGATTTCACATTTTTAATTATTGTCAATGTGATTGTTGGGCTTATGATGTCCTGTCTGGGTTATTTTGTAATGGATACGGTTTTTGAAAGCATGGCGCTGTCGCCAAAAGTATTTTCCTATTGCCGGCTTTATCTGAGCAGGTATTTGATGTTTACCATTCCTGTTCTTTTGATGAATAATTTTACCCTCTACATGATTGCCGCCGGAAAATCTGCTTTCTCTATGATTTGTTCTATTGCGGGCGGTATTTTGAATATAGTGCTTGATTATGTATTCATTGCCATACTGGATATGGGGATTGCAGGAGCAGCCATTGCAACCGGCACAGGATATTCTGTAACGGCAGTTGCAGGTATGGTGATGTTCTCCAATAAGAATCGTATGCTTCATTTTGTAAAACCCGTATGCCGATTCAAAACCCTGCTCCATGCTTCCGCAAATGGAAGTTCGGAAATGGCAACCGCACTGGTGACAGGTATGGTTACCATGATGGTTAACTGGACAATGTTAAAATATGTGGGTGAACATGGTGTCGCAGCGATTACCATTATCATGTATGTGTTGATGTTTGCAACTTCCCTATATACAGGATACTCTTACGGTGTTGCGCCTATGATCAGCTTTTACTATGGGGAACAAAACCATGAAAAACTAAAGAAACTGGTACGAACGAGTTTGAAGATGATCAGTGTGATTGCTGTTGCTGCTTTTGTCGTTTCTATTGTGGTTACGGAGCCGCTTGTATCGATATTTGCCCGCCCGGATAATCCGGTTTATGGATTGGCAGTTACAGGGAACCGCATTTGTTCCTTCGCCATTATTTTTATTGGTTTTAATGTGTTTGCAAGCGGAATGTTTACGGCATTATCCAATGGGCTTATTTCTGCTGTACTTGCGTTTTCCCGTTCCTTTGTATGCATGGTCATTGCTATGCTGGTACTTCCGGCAGTATTGGGGGTAACAGGCGTATGGCTGGCAACACCTGCTGCAGAACTTGCAGCGCTGATCTTATCCTTATGTATGTTTCTAAAGTATCAGAAACGGTATCAATACTAGAGGGGGAATTTCCATGACCGCAGCAGCAGATGCACGTTCCTTTTGGCAGCACTTTAAAGTCAGGAAAGAGGATGCTTGCACAACAAAAAAACAGCGCCTGACCAGAAATCAGATGCTGTTTTTTTAAGCCGATAGTCGGACTCGAACCGACGACCTACGCATTACGAATGCGTCGCTCTACCAACTGAGCCATATCGGCGTACCAGATCGATACTTGTACAGTATACATGGTTTTGGAAATAATTGCAAGATGTTTTTTTAAAAAAACAATCTGCAATGGTAATGAACAAAGAGGGGACAAGCGGAAGGCTCAACACCTATCTTGCTGACATTGACAGGCAGGCGCAGGAACACTTTGAAAGGCTTATAGAGGATATGAAGCAGGCGCAGGGTATCACAGAGCAGTTAAAGGAAGAAAGTGCCATAGAGTGGACAGGAAGAATGAATAACATACGGGCTTGTGCGAGGGAGATTGTAAATGAGGAAATCATTTACGCATAACAGATTTGCGGCAGGGAGAAATCTTTGCCGCATTTTTCATTATAGTGATTGACAAGCCTTATTGTCAGATTTATAATCGAGTTATATAAGTGCTTTATATAACTCGATTATAAGGAGTAGGACAATGCCAAAACAAAGAATCACAAAAGAAATGGTTGTTGATGCCGCTTTTGAAATTGCAAGAAACAGCGGTATGGAGCAGGTTATGGTAAAAAATATCGCAGATAAAATAGGGTGTTCCGTACAACCGATTTACAGTTATTGCAAAAATATGGATGGATTAAAACAAGATGTAATCGAACAGGTCAATCGCTTTATACAAGAGTATGTAGTGAGCCATATAAACAAAGATGACCTGTTTCGCAGTACGGGCAAATCTTATATTCAATTTGCACAAGAAGAACCGCACTTATTTAGGATTTTTATTTTACATCAACGAGAGGGGATTTCTTCGCTGAATGATTTATATCAATCGGAAGCCAATCCGCATACTGCTGAAATTATTGCTAAGGAATTAAGCATTAGTGTAGAGCGGGCAAAACAGTTACATTTGAATATGCTGATTTATACGATCGGCATAGGTACTATTTTTTCAGTAACAACGCCGGGGATTTCAACGGATGAAATATATACACAACAGGAAGTAGCCTATGAAGCGTTTTTGAAACAGGCATTGGGAAATGAGGAGTGATGATGAAAAAAGAATAATCATAATACTATTATGTATCATACTGTTTATTTTGATAGGTGTAAGTTTTTGTTTAAAGGCACTGGTTAATGATGTGAAGAGTATTACAGTTTCAAATCCCGATATAGCTAATATTGCAGATGGGATATATGTAAGAGAATATTCTGTTACGCCTGTTTATGTCAAAGTAGAAGTATCGGTAACAGAGCATAAGATAACCAATATAAGAATTGTCTAACATGAAAACGGGTTAGGTGATAAAGCCGAAAAAATTGTTGATGATGTAATCAGCAGACAATCATTAGAAGTGGATGCGGTATCTGAAGCTACCGTGAGCAGTAAATGTATTATAAAAGCTATTGAGAACGCATTGCAAAGTGGGAGCAAATAAAATATAAGTGTTACACGGAAAGGAAATCATTATGGAAAAAGGAATTATTGTTTATCAGTCAAAATATGGGGCAACCAAAAAATATGCCGAGTGGCTTCAAGCAATGACGGATTATTATTGTGTAGAAGCATCAAAAGCAACGGTAAATGAAGTGGCACAGTATGAAACAATCATATTGTGCGGTGGCATATATGCTTCTGGAATAGCTGGATTATCGTTTTTGAAAAAGAATATAGATAAGCTGAAAAACAAAAAAATGGCTATATTATGCGTGGGTGCTTCTCCTTATGATGAGGGCGCATTTACAGCAATTAAAGGGCATAATTTGACAGGTGATTTAAGAGATATTCCACTTTTTTATGGGCGAGGTGCATGGACCGAAAGTAAAATGAAATTTATGGACAGAACTTTATGCAAAATGTTGCAAAAATCTGTAGCCAAAAAAGACCCAAATACATACGAACCGTGGATGAAAGCTCTTATGTGTGCGGTAGGACAAGATTGTGACTGGACAGATAAAAAGTATTTAATCCCATTAATGGATTTTTTGAAAAAATAGGTACCAGAAATGCAGAAAGGACGGTAATAAATTGAATAAATCAGAATGGATATATTGTCCTGTTTGTGGTAATAAAACCCGTGACAGGCTTAGATTTTTATCTGCATGATAGGCTGGAAGTTATGGTACAGAGCTATTAGCACGGATCCAGTGGCATGTCAAGGGCACCCGATGGTAGGCGGATGTTTATTTAACCTTTACATGCTGCTGGATTTTTGCTTATTCGATATCTTCCGGCTGAATCCTATCCCCGAAATAGATACATAACTGATCCAGGGGCTTTTGGCTAAATGTTCAGTAGATCAGTAATGTCGGAGAAATTGATATACAGATCGTCATAAATGCCGGCTTTTACAGAATCAGCAAAAGTATAGTCCCCGGTGGTTTCCTCTTCAAAGTTATAAACAAGTATCCTGTTCTTATCTGGATCCACGATCCAATATTCTCGAACGCCGGAAGAGCGGTATTTAAAGAGCTTCGTGAAATAGTCCATCCTCCTGCTGCCAGGTGAAACAATTTCAATAATCCAGTCAGGCGATCCGAAGCATCCTTTGTCAGTGAGTTTTGATTTATCACAGATTACGGATATATCCGGTTCCACGTAGTTTGTATCGTCTTTATTCAAAAATACGGCAAATGGGGCGATATACGGTTCGCATGTGCCGCCTTTTGCCTTAATATAGCCGTGAATGCTGGTAAAGAGCTCCCCGGCGGCAATCTGGTGTTTTCTGGTAGGTGGAGCCATATCATAAATCCGGCCGTCAATGAGTTCCGCCCTGCTGCCTTCTGGCAAGCTGTAAATATCATCAATAGTATGGAGTTCCGGTTGTTTTAATGTATATGGCATAGCAACACTTCCTTTCATGGTTATATTTCTGTCTTTATTGGTTTTGGCCTGGGATGATTTTTGTGCAGTCGTGCAAGCTTTTCATCCAAGGTTTCATAAGCCTGTGCATCCGAAGATGCTGCGTCTGTATTTTTATTATATGCAGCAGCCGCATGATAGGGCGGCGGGGATAGTCAATGCCTTTTACCGCCGCCCTATTTTAGTTTTTTATCTGCATGATAGGCTGGAAGTTATGGTACAGAGCTATCATGGAAATATTAACCATATTCTGGATGAACTGATAAACGTTTCAATCCAGGCTTACTCCGCCAATACGCTCGTTGCGCAATAATCTTGTCCACAATATATGCATGAATTTTTTGAGGCTCATCCAAAAGGAACAAAATTTGTGTCAATAATTCTTCTGCCCCATCTATTGGGACACGCTCCAGTGCCCGACGGACTTTTGACTCAAGTTCAAGGCACAAAGGAATGTCCCCGGCTAGTGCGGCAGTCATAAACTGATTCCACGCAGGCCAAAAGGGCGCAATTACACTGCTTATAAGAGGTATCGTCTTAGCTGTTTCTGGGTCTGCAAGTGTCCGATACTCTAAAATTCGTTCCAGCGCAGTTTCCGCTAAAGAAGTAATCTCTTGCGAGAAAATTTCTACGTTTCCTTTATATCCGACCCATGTCCCCTCTCTGGCTTCCCGTGTGCCACATACGGTAAACAAATATTCCCACTCGTTCCATAGATGCTGCATTCCTATGTTCAGATAACTCCCTCGGTCGCACCAACTGCCCTGAAATTCCACAACCGTGAAGAACCAACCATTATCATCTATCCATATCCGGGTAGAACCTTTCTGGAACATCCCTTTGGGTTTCAGCACTGCCCGAACCGCTTGTTTGATGAGGGTACTGTAGTTTTCTTCCATATGCTTTTCCTCATTTCAAAATCATATCAAAGCCTAGCCTAAACTCCCATTAACTATATATTGTAAGGCTTTGTATTGTTTTTATCTCATTACAAAACATCTTCTCAACTCCAATTTGTCAATTATAAAATATAGCACATCTCATCACCAAAAACAATCGTGTTATACTACTTACCCACGAAAAGGACTTCTAACCGTCCACAGGCGCGTTTTGCGCTCGTTCTTCCTGCCCGTTTCCCGCCGCGCTGAAAAGTTTTGCGTCAATAACTCAAAAAAGCACTTGACAAAACGCTCCATGCCCCATGCTATAATAAGTCCATGCAAGCAGTGTATTGTGGCAGGCTGTTTCCAAAGGCTTTATTTCCCAAGCAAGGGCGTAAGGTTATTGCAGGGCAGTTTGATGAAACAGTCAAGACCATCTTCACAAAAATTGAAGAAACGAAGGAAGAAACGGACGATGCAAGGCGTTGGGTTGATTTAATCCAGAAATACAGTGCTATTGACGAGTTTACCGACCTACTCTTGAATGAACTGATTGAGAAAATCGTTGTCCACCAGTCATGGAAAGACGGGAATGGTAAAACCGTGAGGGACATTGAGATTTATTACCGTTTTGTAGGGAAAATTGATTAAGTAGACATGGGGAATGTGCCGTTTGCGGCACTTCCCCGAAACACTGTCTTTAACTCAAGTAAAGCGGCGGCGTTTTATATAATAGAAAACATAAAATTCCATGCAGGCAGAACCTGCGATACGGGAGAGAGGAACCGCATTTGATGAATAAAAGAACAACCGTTTTTATCGGTTACTGCAAATATGTAAGCAGATCCGGCGCACAGGAACATGAAATTGCCGTTTCGATGCTTAAACATGCGTTTTTAGAATTTTTTCATACGAAATTTCGGGAAAGCGCCGTAAAAAGAGACGGTTGCGGAAAGCCGTATTATGAAGAAAATCCCAACTTGAAATTTAATATCACCCACTGCAAAGAGGGCGTAGCCGTCGCTCTTTGTGATTATGAAGTCGGAATAGACGCAGAAAGTATGCGTCAGGTTAATTTTAGAACCGTAAAAAAATCCTGCAGCAGAGGCGAATGTTCCTATGTATTGGGAACGCGCGCTACCGATGCCGATGGGAACGGCAGGTTAAAGCAAGAGGAAACAAAACGATTTCTGGCATTATGGACATTAAAAGAAAGTTATGTAAAGATGACGGGCAAAGGGCTCTTGGTTCCGTTTGATACGGTATGCTTTTTTCCGCCGGATCCGTGTACCCTCCGGGAGGGCAGCACGATAAACGTAAAAGGCTTTGACAGGCTCTGCCGCCATTATCTGCATGTTTCGGATCGTTTGATTTTGGCATTGACAGTGCAGCGGGAGGAAACGGCGGTTGAACCGGAACTTGTCTGGAAAGAATATCCGTATGAGTCATTGTAAACAAAACTTTTCCAGTAAGCGGATGCATCCGTACAATCCCGTGGCAATGATACATAAGATCAGGATGGAGAGGATAACCCAGTCCAGCTTAAATACCTGGCTTCCATAAATGATCAGATACCCAAGCCCGCATTTGGAAGCGATAAATTCACCGATGATTACGCCGACGAGACACAGCCCGATATTGCTTTTCATCAGCCCGATCAAAACTGCCCGGTTTGCCGGAAGAATTACTTTAAATAAAGCATGGGTTTTTCCGCCGCCAAGCGTTTGAATCAGGCGGATTTTTTCTTCGTCTACTTCCTGAAAGCCGATATAGAGGTTTAAAATTGTGCCGAAGATTGCAACGGATATGCCCGTTAAAATGATCGTCCGGTAATTTGCGCCCAGCCAGACGATCAACAGCGGGGCAAGTGCAGATTTTGGCAGGCTGTTTAATACCACAAGATACGGGTCTAACGTTTCCGTTGCCGTTTTGCTGTACCAGAGCAGTATGGTGAGAAGCAGGGCGCACGCCATAACCAGAAAGAAACTGGCAATCGTTTCCAGTAATGTGATTCCGATATGATAAAACAGATGATTTTCTTTCGTCATGTAGAAGAAACAGGATAACAGTTTTGACGGGCTGCTGAAAATAAAATCGTCGATCCAGCCCATGCGCGCACTGACCTCCCAAACACTTAAGAAGAACAGCAGGATACCGATACGGTACAGCTGGATTTTGATTTTGTGCGATTGGCAGGATTTTAAATAGGCAATCTGCGCTGCAGAAATCGAATCATTCATCGGGATTTAGCTCCTTCCATATTTGATTAAAATAGGTTTTAAATACATCTGTGTTTCTGCGTTCAAACGGCGAAAGTTCTTTTGGAAAATCAGTGGAAACGATTGCTTTGATGCCTGCCGGCAGAGGGGTCAGCACAATCACGCGGTCGCCTAAGCTGACGGCTTCTGACAGATCGTGCGTAACCAGAATCGCCGTTTTTTTTGATTTTCGGATAATGCTGCCGATATCGTCGCTGACTTTGAGCCTGGTCTGATAATCCAGTGCGGAAAACGGTTCGTCTAAGAGCAGAAGATCCGGATGCAGAAGCAGCGTGCGGATCAACGCCGCCCTCTGCCGCATACCGCCGGAAAGCTGCGAGGGCCTTGCGTCTTTAAACCGGTAGAGGCCATAGAGCTTTAAGAGGTGGTCTGCTTCCTGCAGCGTTTCGTCGGAGATCTTTTTTTGTATTTCCAGTCCCAGTAATATATTTTTTCTGACGCTTCTCCATTCAAATAAATGATCGTGCTGCAGCATATAGCCGATCTGCCGGCGGTTTTTCTCACAGACCGGTTCGCCTTTAAATTCAACCGTTCCGGATTCCGGTGTAAGAAGTCCGCATAAAAGAGATAAAAGCGTCGATTTGCCGCAGCCGGAAGGACCGACAATGCTGACAAATTCGCCTTCGTTTACCTGAAAATGTATGTCGCACAGGGCGGGAGTTTCCCCCTGCAGCGTATGATATGTATAATGGACATGATTGCATCGGATCGAAACTTCCATGAAAATTCCCGCTTTCTTTTTATAGAATTATTGTATGTCAGTTGCTATTTTTTGACACTTAAGGTACAATAGCATGATAAAATGTAAGATCAAGGAGCACAGAACATGAACCGGAGGAATTATCAGAAGGAACTGGAGCAAATTTTGCAGGCACAAAAAGAAAACGGCACTGTCCCGCATCTTTTGCTGCACAGCTGCTGCGCGCCGTGCAGCTCTTATGTGATCGAATATCTTTCCTCTTATTTTCATATTACGGTTTTTTACTATAATCCGAATCTTTATCCGGATGAGGAATACGAAAAGCGGGTAAAGGAGCAGATTCGGTTTCTGCAGGAGTTTCCTGCCGAATATCCGGTTCGGTTTCTCTGCGGCGATTATGATAAGGAAACGTTTTATGAGGGAGTAAAAGGGCTGGAGCAGGAAAAAGAAGGTGGAAAACGCTGCATGTTCTGCTACCGTCTGCGCCTGTTTGAGACTGCAAAGCGGGCAAAAGAAACGAATGCCGATTATTTTACGACGACGCTGTCTATCAGTCCTTTGAAAAATGCGGAAATATTAAATGAAATCGGGGAAGCGGCTGCGAAAGCATACGGCGTTCCCTATTTGAATTCAGATTTTAAAAAGAAAAACGGGTACCGGCGTTCGGTGGAATTATCCCGGGAATACGGATTATACCGTCAGGATTACTGCGGCTGCGTATTTTCCAGAGCAGAAAGGAGAATTTAATCATGGCACAATTATGGGGAGGACGGTTTACAAAGGATACGGATCAACTGGCGTATCGGTTTAACGCGTCCATATCGTTTGACCGGAAAATGTACCGGGAGGATATTTTGGGCAGCAAGGCGCATGTAGCTATGCTTGCCAAACAGGGGATTCTCACAGAAGATGAGAAAACTCAGATTGTACAGCAGCTGGATATGATTTTAGCGGATGTCGAATCCGGCAGGCTTGTGATCGACGATACGTATGAGGATATTCACAGCTTTGTGGAAGCGAATCTGATTGACCGTCTGGGAGATGCCGGGAAGAAGCTGCATACCGGACGGAGCAGAAATGATCAGGTTGCGCTTGATATGCGGCTGTATACCAGAGAAGAAATCAAAGAGACAGACGTTCTTTTAAAGCAGCTGTTAGAGACGATTTTACGTTTGATGAAAGAGCATATCGATACGGTTATGCCGGGTTTTACACATTTACAGAAAGCACAGCCGATCACGCTGGCGCATCATCTGGGTGCTTATTTTGAAATGTTTCGGCGCGACAGACAGCGTATGTCCGACATTTACAAGCGTATGAATTACTGCCCGTTAGGATCGGGAGCGCTGGCGGGTACGACATACCCGCTCGATCGGGAGTATACGGCAGAGCTGTTGGGATTTTACGGTCCCACCTTAAACAGTATGGACGGCGTATCGGACCGGGATTATCTGATCGAATATTTATCGGCGGCAGCGACAGTAATGATGCATTTGAGCCGTTTTTCCGAAGAGATCATTATCTGGAATTCCAATGAATACCGGTTTGTGGAGCTGGACGATGCATACAGCACAGGAAGCAGTATTATGCCGCAGAAAAAAAATCCGGATATTGCGGAACTGGTCAGAGGCAAAACCGGAAGGGTATACGGAGCGCTGATGGCGCTTCTTACGACAATGAAAGGCATTCCGCTTGCTTATAATAAAGACATGCAGGAAGATAAAGAGCTTACGTTTGACGCAATGGATACGGTAAAAGGCTGTCTGGCTTTGTTTGAAGGGATGCTTGCGTCTGTAAAATTTCAGCCGGACATCATGCGCAAGAGCGCGAGCTTGGGATTTACAAATGCGACCGATGCGGCGGATTACCTTGTAAACCGCGGAATGCCGTTTCGGGATGCGCATGGCGTGATCGGACAAGTTGTGCTTTACTGTATCGAAAAGAACCTTGCGATCGACGACATGAGCTTACAAGAGCTGAAACAGTTTTCGGATGTGTTTGAAGAAGATGTGTTTGCGGCCATTTCCATGGAAACCTGCGTCAACAAGCGCCTGACCGTCGGAGCTCCGGGGAAGGCGGCTATGGAACGTGTGATCGAACAAGAAGAACACTACTTAAAAGAACATCCTCCGTTAGTATAAATGCATAAGAAAAATTATTTTCACCGTATATTTTCTGCTAAAATGCAACTTGCATTTTCCGGCAGAGTGTCATACTATAATTTACGAGAAAGACATATGTACGCGACAGACGAACAGGGAGGAGAACGAAATGGACAGAAAATTAAAAGTGGGAATTTTAGGCGGGACGGGAATGGTAGGGCAGCGGTTTATTTCCCTTCTGGAACACCATCCGTGGTTTGAAGTGACCACAATTGCGGCGAGTGAAAGAAGCGCCGGAAAGCGATATGAAGATGCGGTCGGCGGACGTTGGAAAATGGATACGCCAATGCCGGACGCAGTAAAAGACATTGTCGTAAAAAATGTGAACGAGGTAGAAGAGACAGCCGCTTCCGTTGACTTTGTATTTTCCGCCGTAGATATGACAAAGGAAGAGATCAAAAAAATCGAAGAAGCTTACGCAAAAACGGAGACTCCGGTAGTTTCCAATAACAGCGCGCACCGCTGGACGCCGGATGTGCCGATGGTAGTGCCGGAAATCAATCCGGAGCATATGGCGGTGATCGAATTTCAGAAAAAGCGTCTTGGTACGAAGCGGGGATTTGTAGCGGTAAAACCCAATTGTTCGATCCAAAGCTATGCGCCGGTGTTAACGGCATGGAAAGAATTTGAACCGTATGAAGTCGTGGCGACGACATACCAGGCGATTTCCGGAGCAGGTAAGACCTTTGCGGAATGGCCGGAAATGAATGGGAATATTATTCCCTATATCGGCGGTGAAGAGGAAAAGAGCGAAAAGGAACCCTTACGGATCTGGGGAGAGATCAAAGACGGCATTATCGTTCCGGCAGAAAGCCCGTTGATCACCTGCCAGTGCATCCGTGTTCCGGTTTTAAACGGACATACGGCAGCCGTATTTGTGAAATTTAAAAAGAAGCCGTCCAAACAGCAGCTGATTGCTGCGCTTGAAACGTATCGGGGCGTTCCGCAGGAGAAGAACCTTCCCAGTGCTCCCCGGCAGTTTATCCGTTATCTGGAGGAAGAAAACAGGCCTCAGGTATCTTTGGATGTGGATTATGAAAACGGCATGGGCGTTACCGTGGGTAGATTAAGGGAAGATACGGTGTATGACTGGAAATTTGTAGGACTTTCCCATAATACGGTCCGCGGAGCTGCGGGCGGAGCGGTTTTGTGTGCGGAATTGTTAAAGGCACAGGGATATCTGGCGGCAAAATAAATCATGTTTGGAATAGAAACGGCTGTA
The DNA here is from genome assembly GCA_011959925.1 of Lachnospiraceae bacterium. Taxonomy (GTDB): domain Bacteria; phylum Bacillota; class Clostridia; order Lachnospirales; family Lachnospiraceae; genus Roseburia_B. The sequence goes on along the minus strand of BLMD01000303.1, from coordinate 53,616 downwards.
AAACGGCGAGATCCGTCTGTTTGCAGCCGTTTTTCAGCGCATTGGTATTACTACGCATTTAAGCGTAAGCATTTTTGCAAAATTTACAAAAAAATAAAAACTTATGTACGCTATCGTTTGACGAATCCGTCTTTTTTCGATATAATAGAAATCGACTGTGGACAGGAAAAAATATACAGTTTTTTATAACAGAAACTTGCAGTATTGCAGTATCCCAAAAAGCGGCAGGAGGATTGACATGATTAAAAGCATGACCGGATTTGGTCGATGTGAGATAATGGAACACGATCGAAAATTTACGGTAGAATTAAAATCCGTAAACCACAGATATTTGGACGTCAATATCAAAATGCCCAAGAAATTCGGTTTCTTTGAAAGCAGCATCCGGACGCTTTTAAAGGAATATATACAACGGGGCAAGGTGGACGTATTTATTTCTTATGAAGATTTTACCGAAGAAAATTTCGCGTTGAAATATAACGAAGATATTGCCGCGGCGTATCTGAACTATTTAAAGCAAATGGCGGAAACGTTTCAGCTTGAGATGGATGTCTGCGTCAGTACGCTTTCTAGGTATCCGGAAGTCTTTACGATGGAAGAACAAAGCGTCGACGAAAAAGAACTCTGGATCATTTTAGAAAAAGCGCTGCGAGGTGCCTGCAGCCGGTTTGTAGAGAGCAGAATCGCAGAAGGAGAACATCTTTTGGAGGATTTGGACGCAAAATTAAACGAGATGCTTGGCTATGTGGCTTTTATTGAAGAGCGGTCTCCCGCAATTCTTTCTGAATACAAAAAGCGTCTGGAGGAAAAAGTAGCGGAACTGTTTGAAAACCGTCAGATAGAAGAGAGCAGGATTGCAGCCGAGGTGACGTTATTTGCAGATAAGATCTGCGTAGACGAAGAGACCGTGCGCCTTAAAAGCCACGTGGAAGCTACGAAAACGGCGCTCAAAGAGGGCGGCAGTATCGGAAGAAAGCTTGATTTTATCGCGCAGGAGATGAACCGTGAAGCCAATACGATACTTTCTAAATCAACGGATCTTGAGATTTCAAATGTCGGCATCGATTTAAAAACAGATATTGAGAAAGTCAGAGAACAGATTCAGAATATAGAATAGGAGTTTGGTTTGCCATGACGGAACTTATGAATATCGGGTTTGGAAACCTGGTAAATACCGATAAGATCATCGCAATTGTAACGCCGGATTCCGCGCCGGCGAAACGGCTGGTGCAAAGAGCTAAGCAGGAGGAATGCGCAGTAGACGCCACGCAGGGAAGAAAAACGCGGAGCATCCTGATCATGGAACAGGATACGGTCGTATTTTCTGCACTGGGACCGGATACGCTGGCCGGTCGTTTTCATGAGCTGGCGGGAAACAGGGAGGATAAATAGGGAGAATCTATGCAAAAAGGAATTTTAGTCGTGCTTTCCGGCTTTTCCGGTTCCGGAAAAGGAACCGTGATACAGGAACTTTTAAACCGCTATCCCAATCGGTATGCACTGTCTGTTTCGGCAACGACACGGCAGCCGAGAGGAACGGAACAGGACGGAAGAGAATATTTTTTCAAAACCAGAGAAGAATTTGAAAAAATGATTGAAAAAAACGAGCTGATAGAGTATGCTTTGTACGTTGAAAATTATTACGGGACGCCGAAAGCCTATGTGAAAGACCGGTTGGAGGCGGGATTTGACGTCATATTGGAAATAGAAATCCAGGGAGCGTTAAAGATCAAAGAGATGTTTCCGGATACGCTGTTTTTGTTTCTTACGCCGCCGGATGCCGGTACCCTCAAACAAAGGCTGACCGGACGGGGAACCGATGCGGCGGATGTCGTGGAAGCAAGGCTGCTTCGGGCATCTGAGGAGGCATGCGGGGTGGATGCTTACGATTATCTGATCGTAAACGATAGACTCGAACAATGTGTGGAAGAAGTACATTCCATCATTACAAACGAGCATCGTAAAGTGTCCAGAAACCGCGGGTTTATGAATAAAATGAAAGAAGAGTTAAAAAGCTTTTCGGAAGGAGAATAAATATGATACATCCGTCTTATGTAGAATTGATGAAAGTGGTTAATCATGATGTTGCAATCGGTGAGGAGCCGGTTGTAAACAGCCGTTATTCGATTGTAATTGCCGCGGCAAAACGAGCGCGCCAGATCATCGGGGGAGCAGAGCCTATGCTTCCGAATTCTTATGGAAAGAAGCCGCTTTCCATTGCAGTAGAGGAATTGTATGTCGGAGACGTTAAGATTTTAAGCGAAGAAGAATAAAAAGCCGTTATACGATCAGGGGGGATGTACAAAACGCGGGTTTTGACATCCCTTTTATAGCAGTTAGCAAACAGAAACAGACGCTGGAGGAAACAATGAAATTATTTTTTATATCGTTAGGCTGCGATAAGAATCTTGTGGATTCCGAGCAGATGCTTGGAATGCTTGCAGCGGATGGTATTTCGATTACCAATGATGAAAGAGAAGCAGATATTATCGTCGTCAATACCTGCTGTTTTATCGGGGATGCAAAAGAAGAAAGCGTCCAAACGATTTTAGAAATGGCAGAATACAAGGAAAAGGGAAATGCAAAGGGTCTGATTGTGACTGGATGCCTTGCCCAAAGATACCAGGATGAAATAAAAAAAGAGATACCCGAAGTAGATGCCATCCTCGGCGCCAACTCCTATGACAGTATCGTAGATGCGGTACATAAAGCCGCCGCGGGAGAAGCATATGAGAATTTTAAAGAACTTACCGGTCTTCCGAAACTGCGTCAGACGCGGATGCTGACGTCGGGCGGGCATTATGCCTATTTGAAGATTGCGGAAGGTTGCAATAAACACTGCACATATTGCGTCATCCCGTCCGTCCGCGGGTCTTATCGCAGCGTGCCGATGGAGGAACTGCTCGATCAGGCGAGGGAACTGTCATCCCTTGGTGTAAAAGAGCTCATTCTTGTTGCACAAGAAACAACGCTCTACGGATTGGACTTATACGGAACGAAATCGTTAGGCAGGCTGTTGGATGCGCTTGGTGAAATTTCCGGTATCCGGTGGATACGAATCCTGTATTGTTATCCGGAAGAAATCGATGATGAATTGATTGACGCTATGATACGGAATCCAAAGGTATGCCATTATCTGGATATGCCGATTCAGCATGCTTCGGATTCCATACTAAAGCGGATGGGAAGAAAGACAAGCCGAAACGATATGGTACGCATCATAGAAAAACTGAGGAAAAAGATCCCGGATATCTGTCTTCGTACGACGTTGATCTGCGGATTTCCGGGCGAGACCGATCAGATGCATGAAGAACTGATGCAGTTTGTCAATGATATGGAATTTGACCGGCTGGGAGTATTTCTTTATTCGCCGGAAGAAGGCACGCCGGCATATTCCTATCCGGAACAGATCACAGAAGAGACAAAGCTTGCGCGAAAGGAAGCCGTGATGGAACTGCAGCAGGAGATTTCTTTTGATAAAAACGAAGCGGTCAAAGGAAAAGAACTGTGGGTTTTAATCGAAGGGCAGGTGGCGGACGAGAACGCTTATGTCGGACGGACTTACCGCGACGCTCCAGATGTAGACGGTTATGTTTTTATCAACACAGAGGAAACGCTTCTTACAGGAGATTTTGTAAAGGTTCGGATTACCGGAGCATATGAATATGATTTAATAGGAGAGATAGTAGAATGAATCTGCCAAATAAATTAACGATTTTCCGCGTCGTATTAATTCCGTTTTTTGTGTTTTTTTTATTGTATCCGGGATTTGAGGGATATGGAAATTATATTGCGACAGTGATTTTTATCGGGGCAAGCCTGACCGATTTTGCAGACGGGAAAATAGCCAGAAAGTATAATCTGGTGACGAATTTCGGCAAGTTTATGGATCCTCTGGCAGATAAACTTTTGGTCTGCGCGGCCATGATCTGTTTGATCGAGACGGGACAGCTTGCTTCCTGGATCGTGATTGTCATTATCAGCAGAGAGTTTATCATCAGCGGATTTCGCCTGGTAGCGTCCGATAACGGCGTTGTAATTGCGGCAAATTATTGGGGGAAATTTAAAACGACGTTTCAGATGCTGATGATTATTGTTTTGGTTTTGGATATCAACCATCCGGTGTTTGACCTTCTGGGCGTTGTTCTTACGTATATCGCACTGCTTTTGACAATAATATCTCTGGTGGATTATGTTTGGAAGAATAAAGATGTTTTAAAAGAACAAAAATAATAGAAAACGGATTGGGAAGTGAATCTATGGAGCAGGAGATTGTAGACCTTTTGATGAAATACCGGCTAAAGATTACGACGGCAGAATCCTGTACGGGAGGGCTGATCGCAGCCGCGCTTGTCAATGTGCCGGGGGTTTCCGGACAGTTTGAAGAAGGGTATATTACGTATTCCAATGAAGCGAAAGAACGGCTGCTTGGCGTATCTCATGAGACGCTGGCACGCTATGGGGCAGTCAGCAGCCAGACGGCGGAAGAGATGGCACGGGGAGCGAAACGGGCGGCAGGCGCAGATATTTCCATCGTTTCTACCGGTATCGCCGGACCGGACGGCGGGACAGAAGAAAAACCGGCGGGACTGGTGTATCTTTCCTGCTGTTATAACAACCGGATCAAAACAAAACGCCATCTGTTTGCGGGGGACAGGCAGGCAGTCCGTCAGGCGTCTGTTTGCGCAGCGCTTACACTGGTGAAGAATACGATCGAAGAATCCATTGGATAAAAGGAGCAGAAGATGAGAATCATTGCAGGAACGAAACGGAGACTGCAGCTAAAGACACTGCAGGGAAAAGACGTGCGTCCGACAACCGATCGGATCAAGGAGACGCTCTTTAATATGCTGCAGGATGAGATCCCGGGATGTTATTTTCTGGATTTGTTTGCCGGAAGCGGACAGATCGGGTTAGAAGCTGTCAGCCGGGGCGCACGTTTTGCAGTATTTGCAGAGCGTTCCAAACAAGCGGCGGATTGTATCAGAGAAAATATCCGTGTTACGAAATCAGAAGAAGAATCGCTTCTTTTGCAGAAAGATGTGATGTCGGCGCTTCGTTTTCTGGAAGGAACCTATCAATTTGACGTGATATTTATGGATCCGCCCTACGGAGAGTCGCTGGAAAAAGACGTGCTTTTTTATTTGGAACATTCCTCTTTAGTAAAAAATACGACGCTGATCGTGGCAGAGGCTGCGCTTGGAACAGATTTTTCCTATTTGGAACATACCGGTTTTACGATTGTAAAAGAAAAAAAATATAAGACAAATGTCCATATGTTCCTAAAGAGGAGGGAGTCATGAGAAAAGCAATTTATCCGGGAAGTTTCGACCCGGTTACGTTTGGCCATCAGGATATTATTGCGCGTTCCTCTGCGATTTTTGACGAATTAATTGTAGGCGTGCTGAATAATAGTTCCAAAAATTCATTGTTTTCTGTGGATGAACGTGTTAGTATGTTAAAAGAGCTTACAAAGGATATGAAAAATGTGACGATAGATTCTTTTGACGGGCTTTTAGTGGATTATATGAAAGAGAGCGGCGCTACGATCATTGTACGAGGGCTCCGAGCAGTAACTGATTTTGAATATGAGCTTCAGATTGCACAGACAAATCATGTGGAATATCCGGAAGTGGAGACGATATTCTTGACGACAAATCTGAAATATTCGTATCTTAGTTCTTCCGTTGTACGGGAATTTGCCGCTTACGGCGGAGATATTACCAAATTTGTCCCCAAACAGTTTGTCGACAGAGTTTACAGGAAATACAATATAAAAAGTTAGGAGTGTTGTCTATGAACAGCAGAATGGAGCAGATAATCGGAGAAATCGAAGAATACATAGAGGGCTGTAAAGTTCAGCGGTTCAACAGTTCGAATATTATTGTAGACAAAGAGACGTTAGAAGAGCTGTTACATGAACTGCGCGTGAAAACGCCGGAAGAAATCAAGCGTTATCAGAAGATCATCAGCAATAAAGAAGCAATTTTGGCGGATGCCAGGACAAAAGCAGATGAAATCCTTGCGCAGGCACAGATTCAGACAAATGAGCTGATCAGCGAGCATGAGATCATGCAGCAGGCATATGCGCAGGCAAATGAAGTCGTTATGATTGCCACAAAGCAGGCGCAGGAAATTTTAGATCATGCGACGAACGATGCCAATACCATTCGTTCCGGTGCGATGCAGTATACAGCTGATAAATTAAGGAATTTAGAAGAGATTATTTCCGGATCCATTGAAACGGCAAAAATCCGGACAGAAAATCTGGTCAATTCCCTGCAGAGCTATCTGGATGTTATTACGAAAGACCATCTGGAACTGGGACCTCAGGAATTTGAGGCGTCAGCCGAATCGTCGGAAGAAACGACCGGCGGACCGTTAAGCGAGCCGTTTCCTTTTGACGGAGATGTCGAGGAATAGAAGATCTTCGTTATAACTTCCATATGCGATAAAACAGCCAGGCAAGCAGACAGCTTACCGCGGCAAAGCACATGCGGCAGATCAGATACCGCATCTTTGAAAAAGAACATTCTCTTGTCATGGAACAGGTTTGTGCAAAGCCGCACAATCCGCCGAATGAGGCGAAAAAAACGGCAAGCGGATAGACGTATTCTCTGGGCAGGGCAGAATCCTTCAGGCAGGAGATTCCGGTCGTCACTTCCACAAGCCCGGTGCAGATGAAGTTAATCAGCGGGTAACTTGTGTTATATGTATGAAGTATGGCTGCAAAGATCGAAAAGAGGATGATATATCCGCCTAGTTTGGTCAGGGATTCAAAACCGTTCATAATACCGGCATCTATGATTCGAAAGTCAAAGGCAGAATCGGATGCCGAATTTTTTGCATTTTGAGGTTTCAGTTTTTTTAATTTCCAAATACTGTAACAGACAGGCGGCAGATACAGCGCTACATAGCTTGGAAGCGTCAGGTGCGGCAGTTCTAAGATATTCGTCAGGAGGTATCCGCTGACGAATACGGGGCTTAGCTGGTTGAAACTAACGGCAAGGATTTCTCCTTCCTCTTTGCCGATACTCTCTTGAGAGACCAGATCCGCGCTGATCTTACTTCCCAGAGGAAAGCCGAACAACATACCGCCGAACAATGCGAAGCTGCCGTTTTGGCTGGTCGGGATGATACGCTTTGTCAGCGGATATAAATATTTTGTGACAATCTGCATATAATTGGAATACACCATCAGATTGGATAAAATTGCAAGCGGAAGCAGGGCAGGCAGAATCTGTTCATACCAGAGCAGAAGCCCGCTGCCGGCAGCAGCCATAGAGGCTGCCGGATGTGTGAGGATAAAAAAGATAAATAAAATCAACAGGATTAAAATTAAATATTTTTCTTTCATGATACAATATATTATAAGAAGGAGGCTGCTATGAGTAGTTTAGAAAATCTAAAACCGCAAAACGTATTTCGTTATTTTCGGGAGATCAGCGCCATTCCCCGCGGCTCCTATCATACCAAAGCGATCAGCGACTATCTGGTCAATTTTGCAAAGGAGCATGGATTCGAGCATTACCAGGATTCGGATCACAATGTCATCATTATAAAAGAGGCGTCCGCCGGATATGAAGCGTCAGATCCCGTTATTATCCAGGGGCACATGGATATGGTTTGTGAAAAAGAAGAGGACCGGGATATTGATTTTGAAACGGAGGGATTGGATCTTTATCTCGACGGAGATTTTCTAAAAGCCAGAGGTACGACGTTAGGCGGAGACGACGGTATTGCAGTAGCATATGCGCTTGCAGTCTTAGACGATGATTCCCTGCTGCATCCAAGGCTTGAGGTCGTTATTACAAGTGACGAAGAGGTCGGACTGCTTGGGGCAAAATCTGTCGATTTATCCATGCTGCAGGGGCATTTTCTTTTGAATATCGATTCGGATATCGAGGGCCATTTTTTGACAAGCTGCGCCGGCGGACTTTCGGCGCGGATCCATATTCCAGTAGCTTATCAGAAAGCGGAAGGGACGTTGGTTCTGCTTCGGCTGCATGGTCTGCTCGGGGGTCATTCCGGAAGCGAAATCGATAAAGAGCATGCCAATGCCGTAATAGAAATGGGGCGGATCATCAAATACGTAGAAACCAGAATGCAGATCGGCGTAGTATCTTTGGAAGGAGGTTTAAAGGACAATGCCATTCCGAGAGAAGTGACCGGCAAAATTTTAGTACCGTCCGATCAAACGAATGAATTCCTTCAATATATTTCTGAAATAACGCAGATCCTGCAAAAAGAATTTGCAGTTTCCGATCCTAAGCTTTCCGTGCATACTGAAATTCTAAATGAAACAGAAGAAGAAATCCTTTCGGCGGTATCCATGCAGAAAGTTCTGTTTTTCCTGCGTAATCTGCCCAACGGCGTGATGCATATGAGTACCAATATCCACGGACTTGTAGAGACTTCATTAAATGCCGGAATTTTAAAGCTGTCCAAAAAAGATTTGTTTGTTTCCGTTTCTGTCCGAAGCAGCGTCGGAAGCCGTAAAGAAGATCTTGCGGAAAAGTTGACGTATCTTACGGAATTTTTAGGCGGAGAAATTTCTATTGACGGGGATTATCCTGCATGGGAATATTGTGCGGATTCTGTTCTCCGCAATCAGGTTGCCGGCGTGTATCGGGAAATGTTCGGGAAAGAACCCGTGTTTGAAGCAATCCATGCGGGACTGGAATGCGGTATGTTTGCAGATAAAATCAAAGGGCTGGACGCCGTATCGTTTGGGCCGGATAATTTTGACATTCATACGCCTAAGGAACGTTTGAGTATTTCTTCTGCCGAACGTGTATATCGGTTTTTGACAGAATTGCTTCGGAGTATGAAATAGTTTACGTGACACTACGAAAGACCGGTTGTATTGTTTTACTGTTTTTGAGTATTGTAATTGCGGATGCATGGCTGTTTCATTCCATGTGGAATCTGGTGCAGGAAAAAACAGAAGATGTCCTTGCGGCTGTAACAGCCGATATGGTATATTTTCCTGTCCCGAAATCTTCCTATGACACCAAAGGATACGGCGTCAGCTTTGGCGACAGCTGGATGGAAAGCAGGAGCTTCGGCGGTGAACGAACCCATGAAGGCTGTGATATTATGGCTGCGGTAAATAAACGGGGGCACTATCCGATCGTCAGTATTTCGGACGGTTATGTGGAACAGATGGGATGGTTAAAGCTCGGCGGCTACCGGATTGGGATACGCAGTCCTTCGGGCGTCTATTTTTATTACGCCCATTTGAACGATTACGCCCCCGGCCTTTCTGTCGGCGATGCGGTAAAAGCGGGAGAACTGCTGGGTTTTATGGGGGATACCGGATACAGCGAGACGGAAGGGACGACGGGCTATTTCCCTGTGCATCTGCATCTTGGGATTTATTTGAACGATGAAAACGGCAGGGAAAAGAGCTATAATCCCTATCCTTTTTTGAAAGAACTGGAATCTCATAAATTAAAATTCTGTTTTGAATAGGAGAGATACGATGCGTCTGGATAAGCTTCTGGCAGATATGCAGATCGGAACAAGAAACAAAGTAAAACAGCTTATCCGGCAGGGAGCCGTAACGGTGGACGGTGCCGTACAGACAGCGCCGGATCTTAAGGTGGATCCAAACCGCCAGAAGATTTGCTGTTTCGGAAAAGATCTGCGGTATACGGAATATGTTTACTATATGTTTTATAAGCCAAAAGGCTGTGTGACGGCGCACAGGGACGCGATGCATCCAACGGTAATGGATTACATAGACTGCGGACGGAGAGGATTATCTCCGGTAGGCCGCCTGGACCTGGATACAGAAGGGCTGCTTTTGATCACAAATGACGGAGAGCTGTCCCACAATCTGTTAAGTCCGGCAAAACATGTCAGTAAAGTATACGAAGCCAAAATCAGCGGATGCGTTACGAAGGAAGACGTTGAAAAGTTTGCAGCCGGACTGGAGATTGGGGACGAGAGCAAAACCAGGCCCGCAAAGCTTGAAATTCTGCCGCAGGGCGGACCGTTTGATGTCCGCGTCACCGTTACGGAGGGGCGTTATCATCAGATCAAGCGGATGTTTGCCGCTGTGGGTCAGTCTGTGCTGGAATTAAAACGTATCCGGATGGGAAGTGTAGCGCTGGATCCTTCCCTGCATCCGGGAGAATACCGGATGCTTTCGGATGAGGAAATCAAGGCACTGAAAACACAGGAGGAAGCAGGATGTTAGAACAGGTGAAAGCCGTCATCTTTGATCTGGACGGGACATTGGTGGATTCTATGGGGCTTTGGAAGGACATCGACATCGAATTTTTGTCAGCCCGGGGAATCGAATATCACGATGATCTACAGGAAAAGATCGAAGGAATGAGTTTTACGGAAACGGCTGTATTTTGCAAAGATTATTATCGGCTGGAAGAATCCGTGGAAGAATTAAAGGCGATCTGGAATCGGATGGCAGATTATAAATACCGGTACGAAGTAAAGCTGAAACCAGGCGTAATGGAGTTTTTGGATTGTTTAAAGGAACAGGGCATGAAACTCGGCATCGCTACCAGTAATTCAAAAGAATTAATTGAAGCAGTCAATGCGGCGTATCACTTTGATTCTTATATGTCCTGCATTGTCACTTCCTGTTCCGTGAAGAAGGGAAAACCGGCGCCGGACGTTTATCTGGAAGCGGCAAGGCAGCTTGGCGTAAAACCGGAAGAATGCCTTGTATTTGAGGATATTGTAAAAGGAATTGAAGCCGGAAAAAATGCCGGAATGAAAGTATGCGCCGTAGAAGATGCATATTCTCGTTCCCAACGGGAGAAGAAGAAAGAAATTTCCGATTATTACATAGAATCATACGACGATATTAAAAATAATTCTTATTATAGGGCGGGGGATCGTTTGGTACAGATATGAATACAGGATTTTTACCCATTACAAAAGAAGAACTGATCTCTCAGGGAATCCAAAGACCGGATTTTGTATATGTGATCGGGGATGCGTATGTGGACCATCCTTCGTTTGGCCATGCGATTATTTCCAGAGTGCTGCATGCGCACGGCTATTCGGTCGGCATCATTGCCCAGCCAGACTGGCGGGACGAAAACAGCATAGACCGATTTGGGGAGCCGAAACTCGGCTTTTTGGTGACAGCGGGAAATATGGACTCTATGGTCAACCACTATTCGGTCTCCAAAAAAAGACGCAGAACGGACGCGTTTTCTCCGGGAGGAAGGATGGGGATGCGTCCGGATTACGCTACGGTGGCGTACTGCAATCTGATCCGCAGAAGATATAAGCACACGCCCATAATCATAGGCGGAATCGAAGCCAGTTTAAGACGGCTTTCCCATTATGACTATTGGTCGGATAAGATAAAGCGTTCCATTCTATTGGATTCCGGCGCCGATTTGATTTCTTACGGAATGGGAGAGCGGAGCATCCTTGAAATCGCGGAAGCGTTAGAAAGCGGGATTGCAGTCCGGGATATCACGTTTATTGACGGAACGGTTTATAAAACAAGAAAACGGGAAGACATCTACGATGCAATCGAACTGCCTTCGTTTGAAGACGTAAAAAACCAGAAACAGGCGTATGCCAAAAGTTTTGCGATTCAATACGAAAATACAGATCCCTTCAGCGGAACAAGGCTGTTTGAAACATACGACCGCGCGCTCTATGTCGTACAGAATCCCCCGGCAAAACCGCTGAACCGGCAGGAGATGGACGACGTATACGCGCTTCCTTTTATGCGGACGTATCATCCGTCCTATCAGGCAGAAGGAGGCATTCCGGCAATAGAAGAAGTAAAATTCAGCTTGGTCAGCAGCAGAGGATGTTTTGGAGGGTGCAGTTTTTGCGCATTGACATTCCATCAGGGCAGGATTATTCAGGCAAGAAGCCATGCGTCGATCCTGAAAGAAGCTGAGGAAATGACAAAACAGCCGGATTTTAAAGGATACATCCATGATGTCGGAGGTCCGACCGCAAATTTCAGGGCGCCTTCCTGCAAAAAGCAGATGACAGGCGGCGTCTGCAAAAAGAGGCAGTGTCTGTTTCCGTCTCCCTGCAGTCATCTGGACGTCGACCACAGCGATTACCGTTTGCTGCTACAGAAGTTACGAGGTCTTTCGTCAGTCAAAAAGGTATTTATCCGTTCCGGCATCCGGTATGATTATCTCATATACGATTCTGACCGGGCTTTTTTACGGGAATTGTGCGAACACCATGTCAGCGGGCAGCTGAAAGTTGCGCCTGAACATATCAGCAACGCCGTACTGAGACAGATGGGCAAGCCTTCCAGAGAAGTCTATGAAAAATTTGTACATGCCTATGAAAACATGAACGAATCTCTCGGGAAAAAACAGTATCTCGTGCCGTATCTGATGTCGTCTCATCCGGGATCTTCTTTAAAAGAAGCGGTGGAACTTGCAGAATTTCTGCGGAATTTTTCATATATGCCCGAACAGGTACAGGATTTTTATCCGACGCCTTCTACCATATCCACATGCATGTACTATACCGGACTCGATCCCCGTACGATGCAGCCTGTTTATGTGGCGAAAAACCCACATGAAAAGGCGATGCAGCGCGCGCTGATCCAATACCGGGATCCAAAGAATTATGAACTTGTAAGAGAAGCTTTGATAAAAGCCGGAAGGCAAGATTTGATCGGATTTGAAAAGAAATGTCTGATCCGTCCAAAAAAAGGCGAGTCATTCGCTTCAAAAAAACCTTTGGCAAAACATCCGAAGAAAAAGAAGATCCGAAATGTGCACCATAAGAAAACAGGGAGATAATCTATGCGGGAATTTCAGATTCAAAAAAATGAAGCAGGACAGCGCCTGGATAAATATTTGAAAAAACATCTCTGCAGCGCGCCGGCAAATTTTATTTATAAAATGCTGCGGAAAAAAAATATTGTATTAAATGAGAAAAAAGCGTCCGGTTCGGAAAAGCTTGGGATCGGAGATACGGTAAAGATTTATTTTTCAGAGGAGACGTATGAAAAATTCACCGCTCCCGTTTCCGGTCTCGCGCTGGAGCAGCAATTGCCGGAAATTTCTCTGGACGCGCTTCCCTTTGCGGTTCTCTACGAAGACGACGATATATTAGTAATTAATAAACCTGCGGGGATGCTTTCGCAAAAAGCGTCGGCAGAAGATGTTTCCGCGAACGAGTATATCGTATCCTACCTGCTCGCATCCGGTAAGCTGCAGAAAGAAGAACTCAAAACATTTCGTCCTTCCGTCTGCAACCGCTTGGACCGGAATACCTCAGGCGTGTTAATCGCCGGGAAGACGTTAAAAGGATTGCAGGAAGTATCGGAAGGTTTAAAAAACCGGACGATCCGCAAATATTACCGCTGTATGGCAGAAGGACAGATGACTGAGGCCTGCAGAATCAGCGGTTATCTGCGGAAGGACGAAGAAAAAAACCAGGTGTATATTTCAGATGAACCATGTACGAAAGAAGATAAAAAAATCGAGACGCAATATACTCCGATGGAATCTTTTTCCGATGCTGCGTATCTGGATGTGGAACTGATTACCGGGCGGACCCATCAGATCCGGGCGCATCTGGCGTCGATCGGGCATCCGGTGATCGGAGATTTAAAATACGGAGCAAAAAAACAAAAGGGAGGCGGCAGGCTGCTGCTTCACGCCCACCGCATTTGTTTTGCAGACGGGCAGGAGATTACCGCGCCGCTCCCACATGTCTTTGAAAAGGCGTTAAAGGAATGGAGAGAACAGAAAAAGGAGTAGGAGATGGCGACCTGGAACAGCCGAGGGCTTCGCGGCTCTGCACTGGAAGAGTATATTAACCGCACAAATGAAAAATATCTGGAAAACGGTCTTGCGCTCATCCAGAAAATTCCCACGCCGATCACGCCGATTGAGATCGATAAAGCGAGCAGGCATATTACGCTGGCTTATTTTGACCAGAAGAGTACGGTGGATTATATCGGCGCAGTGCAGGGAATACCGGTCTGCTTTGACGCAAAAGAATGTCATACGGATACGTTTCCGCTTGCAAATATCCATGCGCATCAGGTGGAGTTTATGAGACGATTTGAACAGCAGGGCGGCATTGCGTTTCTATTGATTTCTTATACGAAACGGGATGAATTTTACTATCTGACGTTTTCTCTGCTTTGGCATTTCTGGCAGAGGATGAAAGAGGGCGGGCGCAAAAGTTTCCGTTATGAAGAACTAAATCCAGATTTCTTTTTGCAGTATAGAGGCGGAATTTTAATTCCTTATCTGGAAGGGCTGTCCAAAGATTTGAAAACGAGGGATTGACTTTCTCTGTAATGTATAGTAGCATGGTAGTGCATTAAAGCGACAGAGTACAAAAATATGCGGAATGGTATTGTCCGCGTTTGATTTCAGAAAACTATAGCTGCGGCTGTAGTTTAAGCAGAAACGGAGAATAGCAGCGATGAAAAATCAATTATTGCATACGCCGGAAGGTGTCAGGGATATTTATAATGATGAATGCAGGAAAAAGCAGATGCTGCAGGACAAATTAAAAAAGGCGATCGAAGGATATGGGTATCAGATTATTCAGACGCCGACGTTTGAATATTTTGATATTTTCGGAAAGGAAATCGGTACGACGCCTGCAAAGGATTTGTATAAATTTTTTGACAGAGAGGGAAATACCCTTGTGCTTCGTCCGGATCTCACACCGTCTGTGGCCAGGGCTGCGGCAATGTATTTCGGAGGAGAAGAGCTGCCGGTCCGCCTGTATTATATGGGAAATACTTTTATCAATAATTCCAGTTACCAGGGAAGGTTAAAGGAAAATACACAGCTTGGCGCAGAGATGATCGGCGACAATTCCGTGTATGCGGATGCGGAAATGATCTCTATGGCAGTCGAGAGCCTTTTTGCGGCAGGCTTAAAGGAATTTCAGCTAAGCGTAGGGCATTCGGATTTCTTTACGGGACTCATCGAGGCAGCAGGACTTTGCGAAGAGGCAGTCGATGAGCTTCGGGAACTGATCGCCAATAAAAACTATTTCGGCGTGGAGGAAGCTGTATTTCACCTGGAAATGGAAGAGAATTTAAGAGAACTGTTTACGATGCTGGGGGGATTTTATTTTTCCGTCGATGAAATGGCAAAGGCACGGTCGCTTGCAGTGAATTACCCGAAAATACTATCGGCAATCGTCCGTCTGGAAGAACTGCATAAGGTGCTGGAAGCTTACGGCATCGGCAGATATGTTTCGTATGAACTTGGTATGGTGAGCAATTATCGATATTATACGGGTATTATTTTTGCGGGTTATACGTTTGGGAGCGGCGAGCCGATTTTAAAAGGCGGAAGGTACGACAGGCTGCTTTCTCATTTCGGAAAACAAGCGGCGTCCATCGGGTTTGCCGTTGTTATAGATCAGCTTATGGCGTCGCTTGCCAGACAAAAGATTGCGGTTTTTCTTCCGGAAGACGGCGAAGTAATCGTATATACAAAGGAGCGATTTTTAGATGCCGTTACCATGGCGAAAGAGATTCGGAAAAAGGGAGGAACCGTGGAATTGATCGGATGGGATTCTACCCGTACGAAAGAAGAGTATATATCCTATGCAAAACGGACCCATCGCAGAAAAACAACGTTTTTGGAGTAGGGATTTGGCAGAATTCTTGAGTTTATAAAAACGATATGATAAAATATAAGCGTCTAAACGAATCGTCTTCTTAAAATGAATGTAAAAGTAACGCAGTGATTATGCAGATGCTGTATAGTTGCTGCTTATTTTTGTAAAATATACGGCTGTTTATGCAGTGGTTTTGAAGTTAAAAACAGCTGATTATCAAGGGATGAAGGAAAGGAAATACCATATGAGCGATCACAGATATCTGACATTTGCATTGGGAAAAGGCAGGCTTGCGAAACAGACGCTGGCAACGTTTGAAAAAATCGGCATTACCTGCGAAGAAATGAAAGATAAGGAAACCAGAAAGTTAATCTTTGTCAATGAAGAATTGAAATTAAAATTTTTCCTCTCGAAAGGACCGGACGTTCCGACCTATGTAGAATATGGCGCTGCCGACATCGGCGTTGTCGGAAAAGATACGATTTTAGAAGAAGGCAGGAATATTTATGAAGTCTTAGATCTGGGGTTCGGCGTATGCAGGATGTGCGTCTGCGGACCGAAATCTGCACAGGAGCTTTTAAAACATCATGAATTGATCCGGGTAGCGACAAAGTATCCAAGAATTGCAAAAGATTATTTTTACAATAAAAAACACCAGACCGTCGAAATCATCAAACTAAACGGTTCCATTGAACTGGCGCCGATCGTAGGCCTTTCAGAAGTCATCGTGGATATCGTAGAGACCGGCTCTACCCTGCGGGAAAACGGGCTGGAGGTTTTAGAAGAAGTGGCTCCGCTCTCTGCCAGAATGGTGGTAAACCAGGTCAGTATGAAAATGGAACATGAACGTATTGCAAAACTGATCACGGATTTAAAGACGGTTGTCGAACATCGTTAGTATCCAAATAAAAATTTCTGAACCAGGAAGAATAACGTCACAGATTGTCTATGGGAGGTATGACATGAGGATATTGCAGTTGACAAAAGAAACGAAACACAATATTTTAAACGATTTATTAAAGAGAAGCCCAAATCATTATACGGAATTTGAGGACCGCGTGGCAGACATCATTGCGGCGGTCAGAAAAGATCAGGATGCGGCTGTTTTTTCTTATACAAAAAAATTTGACGGAGCCGATATTACTTCGGAAAACGTGAAAGTAACCGATGCGGAAATAAAAGAAGCTTATGCAAAAGTGGATGAAAAGCTCCTTTCGGTGATTCGAAAGGCGAAAGAAAATATCCGTATCTACCATGAAAAACAGAAGCAGTACAGTTGGTTTGACAGTGAAGAATCCGGTATTCTTCTGGGACAGAAAGTAACGGCGATCCAAACGGCGGGCGTATATGTTCCGGGCGGAAAGGCAGTTTATCCGTCGTCTGTTTTGATGAACGTCCTTCCGGCAAAAGTGGCGGGCGTAGACCGTATCATTATGACAACGCCTCCGGAAGCAGACGGAAGCGTCTATGCTTCTACTTTAGTAGCGGCAAAAGAAGCCGGCGTGGACGAAATTTACAAAGTCGGAGGAGCACAGGCGATTGCCGCCATGGCGTTCGGAACACAGAGTATCCCGAAAGCAGATAAAATTGTAGGCCCCGGAAATATTTACGTTGCCCTTGCAAAAAAAGCCGTCTTCGGTTACGTCAGCATCGATTCGATCGCGGGACCAAGCGAAATACTCGTACTTGCCGATGAAACGGCAAATCCGCGGTTTGTGGCGGCAGATCTGCTGTCGCAGGCAGAACATGACGAGCTTGCTTCCGCTATTTTAATTACGACAAGTCAAACGCTTGCGAAACAGGTTTCGGAAGAGATTGATCGGTTTACAGAGGTTCTCTCAAGAAAAGAAATTATTTCAAAATCGCTGGAGAATTACGGATATATCCTGATCGCGGAAACAATGGAAGAAGCGATTGCAGCCGCTAATGATATTGCATCCGAGCATCTGGAAATCGTAACGGAAAACGCCTATGAGGTGATGACAAAGATCCGCAATGCCGGAGCGATATTTATCGGAGAGTACAGTTCGGAACCGCTCGGCGATTATTTTGCCGGACCGAACCATGTGCTTCCGACTAATGGAACGGCAAAATTTTTCTCGCCGCTTGGCGTAGATGATTTTATCAAAAAATCCAGTGTGATTTCCTATTCAAAAGAGGCGCTGGAAGCGGTTTATCAGGATATTGCACAGTTTGCGGAATGCGAAAAACTAACGGCCCATGCAAATTCCATTCGGGTCAGATTTGAAAAGGAGTCATCGTAATGGCAAGGGAAGCAAATGTAAAAAGAACGACGAATGAAACGGATATTTCTTTAAAACTGGAACTGGATGGAAGCGGAACTTCTTCGATTGATACGGGAATCGGTTTTTTTGACCATATGCTTTCCGGGTTTGCCAGACATGGATTTTTTGACCTGGAATTAAAAGCAGCGGGAGATCTTGTGGTGGACGGACACCATACGATCGAAGATACCGGAATCGTTCTAGGCACCGCGATTAAAAAAGCGTTGGGGGATAAAAAAGGCATCCGCCGCTACGGAAGCTGTATCCTGCCGATGGATGAAACTTTAGTGCTCTGTGCCGTTGATCTTTCCGGCAGGCCGTATCTTTCCTTTGATGCGGATTTTACTGCGGAACGCGTCGGATATATGGAAACGGAGATGGTAAAAGAATTTTTTTATGCCGTTTCGTATAAAGCAAAGATGAATCTTCATATTAAGGTCTTGTCAGGAAGCAATAATCATCATATAATTGAAGGGATGTTTAAAGCCGTTGCAAGGGCTTTGGATGAGGCGAGCCAAACAGACGAACGGATTACCGGAATTTTATCGACAAAAGGAAGTTTATAACATGGAATTTAAAAATATTGTAGCAACAATTTATTTAAAAGACGGAAGGGCGGTCAAAAGCCGGGAAGATTTTACGCCTGCAGGGGATATCTTTCAAAAAGCGAAGATTTATAATGACTGCGGGGTAGACAAGATTTTTATATTTGATCTCTCGGAAGATGACGATGAACATGAGAAGAACCTTCAGACGATTAAGGACTTAAACCATATCTTAGAGATTAAGGTATGCGCAGGGGGCAACATTAAGCGTTTCGAGGATATTAAAAAGTTTTTTTATGCCGGATGCCTGCAGGTCATCTTAAACGGTTCCAAGCCAAACAGCATCGAACTGGCGCAGGAAGCAAGCAAACGGTTCGGAAAAGACCGGATACTGGTGTCTGTGGAAAACGTGAACTTTATCTTCAAGAATAAAGAAGCGATGGAAGAAAATTTTCATGAAATGCTTGTCTTAAATAAGAAGATGTTAGATGCCGTGGAAAATATGACGTCGATTCCATCCATTATTGTCGTAGACGAGTATGACCTGGAAGAAATCACGGGTATCTTACAGCGGGATTTTGTCAGAGGAGTCACCGGAAAATTCGTTGCGGAGATGGACGAAGAGATCATGCTGTTAAAGACAAGACTTTCCGAGCGCGGCATCCGCATGGTTAACTTTACGTCAGCCTTAAAATGGTCTGACTTTAAGTTAAACTCTGACGGCATGATACCTGTGATCGTGCAGGATTATCGGACGGACGAAGTGTTGATGCTGGCGTACATGAATGAAGAGGCATTTTATAATACTATAAGTTCCGGGAAGATGACATATTACAGCAGGAGCCGTGGGGAACTCTGGATGAAAGGCGAGACGTCCGGTCATATCCAGTATGTGAAATCTTTGACGGCAGACTGCGATTACGATACGATTTTAGCCAAGGTTTCGCAGATCGGCGCTGCCTGTCATACGGGAAAGCCAAGCTGTTTTTTCAATCCGATCGTAAAAAAAGAATACATTGAAAAAAATCCTCTGAAGGTATTTGAAGAAGTGTACGGAATCATCAAAGACCGGAAAGAGCATCCCAAAGAAGGATCTTATACAAATTATTTGTTTGAAAAAGGCATCGATAAAATTTTAAAAAAGATCGGAGAAGAAAATACGGAAATTGTAATCGCGGCGAAAAACCCGAATCCGGAAGAAATTAAATATGAAATTTCCGATTATCTGTATCACTTGATGGTATTGATGGCGGAAAAAGGCGTGACATGGGAGCATATTACGCAGGAACTTTCCAAGCGTTAAACAAAATGATCGGACGGAAGCATAAAATCGGACAGTCCCGTCATATAGTGAAGTAAAGGAACTATCAGGAGACTGGAACTTTATGCGAATGGAAGATGTAGATGCACGCAAAGCATATATACAAAAAGTAAGGAACTCATTTGATTCTCCGGCAAGGAACTATGAATTTGAAACAGGCGGCAGTACAAAAGGAGAAGCAAATGAGGGCTTCTCCTTTTTTAAAATCCGGCTTTTGATTGCCGTAGTATTATTTGCCGCCTATGTGTACTGCGACAGGACGGGTACGTTTTTCTACGGTTATTCTGCCGAAGATGTTGCAAAAGAAATTGCACAGGATCTGGATTACCAAAAAACCGGAGAAGAACTCGTACAGGCGTTTCATCAGATCATGCAGTCGGAATAGTCCTACAGTTATATTCAGACGATTCGAACCCGGTATGCCTTCAGCCAGTAATTGACCTGCAGCATATAGGCAAGCATCTGCGGTCCTGCCATAAGCTGGCCATACCACGGCCTGCCGTAATCGGAAGGACTGTTTAAAAAACGCTGTACTTTTTTTGGATCCAGGAGCGTGCGTATGGGAGAGGAGGGAGTGGACAGCACTTCCCACAGCTGTTTTCCCAGCAGTTTCTCATAAGAAGGATCGTACGTTTTCGGGTAAGGGCTTTTTTTCCGCCACAGAATATCTTTGGGAACCAGTTTCGCTCCGGCGTGTCGAAGCAGCCCTTTGACCAGACCGTCAGGGCACTTCATATGCCAGGGAATATTAAAGACATATTCTACGATTCTGTGGTCTGCAAACGGAACCCTGGCTTCCAGGCCGCTGTACATGCTGGTACGATCCATGCGGTCTAAGAGTGTGACCATAAACCAGCGCAGATTCAGATAAGCGATTTCCCGCCGTCTTTTTTCTTCCGGCGTATCTTCGGCAAGAAGCGGCGTTTCATTTATTGTTTTTTCATATGCCTCTTTGGCGTACTCTTCCATAGAAAGCTCCCGAATCAGAGCATCATCCAAAAGCGTCTGCCTTGGTGCCATATCCTGCGACCACGGAAATGCATCTGTTTCAAACGCTTGTTTGTTATGAAACCATGGATAGCCTCCGAAAATTTCATCGGCGCATTCCCCGGTCAGCGTTACTTTATTGTGCTGTACGACCCGGGAACAGAAATAGAGCATTGAGGATTCGACATCTGCCATACAGGGAAGATCTCTGGCATCTACGGCTTTGTACAGGCAGTGTAGCTGCTCTTTGTTGCCGCATTCCAAATAGCGGTGGTCTGTGCCGCAGTGAGATACCATCTGTTCTACAAACGGACGGTCCTGACTGGGCTGGAACGCATTAGATTTGAAATATTTCTGATTATCCGTAAAGTCAAATGAAAATGTATGCAGCGTTTTTCCTTGTTTTTTCAATTCTTCGGCACAGACTGCCGTAACCAGGCTGCTGTCAATGCCGCCGGATAAAAAGGTACTGATTGGGATATCCGAGAGCATTTGCTTTTTTACGGCATCCGAAAACAGCCACGCTGTTTTTTCAATCGTGGTTTTCATGGAATCTTCATGAGGGCGGCTTTCTAAACTCCAGTAAGCTTTGTCAGAATAAGAATACCGGTCTAACGTAAGTACATGCCCCGGAAGCACTTCAAAAATATCTTTAAATACTCCTTTTCCGTAAGATTTTGCCGGACCTAAGGCAAAGATTTCACATAATCCGTTTTTATCCAGCAGGGGTTCTACGCCGGGATAGGCAAACAGCCCCTTAATTTCCGAAGAAAAAATAAACGTATCGCCTTTTTTTGTATAAAACAGCGGTTTTACACCGAGCCGGTCACGAAACAGACATAATGTCTTAGAATGGGAATCCCAGATCGCTGCAGCAAAAATGCCGTTTAGCCTTTTGATAAATTCCCTGCCGTGCAGCATGTATCCGACAAGGATGACTTCCGTATCGCTCGCCGTTTCAAAAGAAGCACCTTCTGCTGTAAGCGATTCTTTTAATTCATGCATATTGTAAATTTCACCGTTAAACACAATGGCAAATTCTGTTTCTCCGCTTCTTCTGATCATCGGCTGTTCTCCGGTCAGAAGATCGATGATCTTAAGACGGACATGGGCGAATCCGCAGGAGGAAGATAAATATGTCCCGTCTTGATCCGGTCCTCTGTGTTTTTGTACTTTATTCATGCGTTCCAATACGGGCAGCCACTTCATTTTTTCTCTGGTATAATCCCTTTTTGGGTTAAAAAATCCGGCAATACCGCACATATGGATGTTCTCCTATCTTTATAAAATTTACGGTTACATATGATTTGACGCGGGGTTAAACGAGCGTTTCCGTCTGTCGTTTAGTCCGAACCTGCACAGCGGATAATCGGCTGGATCTGTTTTCCGGACAAAGCCGCTTCGATTGACGGGATCAAAAGGTCTGTATGCGCGATCATAGAGTTCGGCTTTTTCGCAGGATTATCCTGTCCGAACGGAATAAAGTAAATATGTTTGGCATTGAGCAGCAGACCGATATTCTTCATGTTCATTCCCAGGGCGTCATTTGTGGAAAGAGAGATCAAAAGGGGTTTATTATTGCGCAGATGCGCTTTTGCCGCCATCAGTACGGGGGTGTCAGTGATCCCGTTCGCCAATTTGGCGATCGTATTTCCCGTACAGGGGAATAAAACCAAAATATCCAGATAACTTTTCGGACCGATCGGTTCTGCCTGCGGAATGGTCCGTATAGGCGCCTGCCCGGTGATTTCTTCGGCTTTTTTCAAAAAATCTTCCGCATTGCCGAAACGGCTGTCTAACGTTTGGGAAGCGTTTGAAAAAATAGTCTGTACGACTGCGCCTTCCTCTGCGAGTTTTTTCAGTTCTTCAAATACTTTTTCATATGTACAGAAAGAGCCGGTAAATGCGACTCCGATATGCTTTCCTGTTAAAGACATATATAAACTCCTTTCCTAATTATGTACTTGATCTTTGTATGGATGCAAGGATTGCACGGGCAGAAGAAAGCGGAGCGTATCTGCCCGGAAGCCCGGGAAGATGCACTGCCCGGATGTTTCTCTCTTTGGCGGCAGCAAAATCAACGCCGCCCGGGGATGAAGCAATATCCAAAATCTGTGTCTGAGGATGGATATGCATGAGAACCTCTTTTGTTAAAATCATGGCGGGGATGGTATTAAAAATAAAATCATAACCGTCTGCATGAGAAAGAAACATACGCAGCTCTAAGGCTTCTTCTGCAGATAAAGCCGCCTGTGCCAGTTCTTCCCAACAAGAAGAAACGACCGTTACATGGCAGGACAGTTTGCAAAGACGATCTGCCAGAATACGGCCGCATTTTCCGTAACCCAATACGGCGCAGCGGCTTTTATGGAGATTTATGGGGGCAGACCGTATCGCTTCGCACAGGACGCCTTCTGCCGTTGCAACCGTATTAAAATAAGCCAATGCAAGATCCTCCATAAGATCATATACAGAAACATCTTTTTTCAATGCTTTTTGACGGAAACTGCCGGGAATACAGCCGGCAAAAAAATATTGTCCTGGCATCAGCAGAGATAAGACCTGCTGCAAAGAAATGTTTTTTTTCAGACTGCTTTGATTTAAGCAATCCGGATCTTTGCCAAAAGGAATGGGACAAATGATGCGTTTGGAACCGGTGACGGCGGCTTCTAAGGAAGAAAGGGCGGGAGAATAGCTGGTATGGCAGACCTGCCTTGCCTGAGGACAAAGAGCAAAGTGGCAGACATTTTCTTTTCGGCATTCCAGTTCTTTCAGCAGATATGCCTGGCGCAGGTCACCGCCGATGACTGCGTATTCGTAACGGAAAGAGCTCATGGAAATGTCTCCTGACAAAAAGGATTTCTTTATGTTATGCACAAGGGCCGGAAATGGTTATTCCGGCCAGTTTCAGGAATCACGTTTGATAAAGACAGGCAGAGAGTGCGTCTGCACAGTTGAAATGCTGTTTTATTTATGATACGCTCTGACAGGGAGAGTAAAGAATTTTGTCTGAAAACTAAGAAGGATCCCAAAAAAGTGCAAGGTCAGGCGGACAATAAGAAAATACCGCAAAACACAAAAACAGAATGCCTGTCAGGATATAGAGTAAAACGGCACAGGAGTTGAGGCAACAGGATTTTGCGAAGTGATATGCAAGACAAAACGCGATTATGGTACTAAAAATAAATATACCGATATCCCATATAAACATATGCCTGCCGATTATATTTGTATAGGCATAAAAACATATTGGGATTGCCGCTGTCCCGCACAGGATTCCGAGGCAAAGCGCCGGTGCAAGAGACGGATTGTCCGTCTGCAGCTTTCGGATCATATAGACGGCATACGCCAGCATGGGAAAGAAGATTAATTTCATATGCTCCCATATAGATTCATTCACCGGAGTAAACAATCCGGCAATGAAATTTTTTCCGGTCCATTCATATAAAAAATGTGCAAGCGTGCCCGTAATCAGCACAAAAAAGATCCCGATAACGATATCGCGTTTGCATGTGTTCATATTTATCACCTCACAAAACAGTATATGTAATGGAGCATGCATTATACATCGAGACACTGCATCACAGCGCAGCTGATCGAATGGCTGATAAAATATGAATTGTGAAATGAAAAGGATAAAAAACTGCTGTAAGACGGCTTTTGACAAAAGAAAGGAAACGGAATGCCATGAAGATTACGATTGTATGCGTAGGAAAAATAAAAGAAGATTTTTACCGAAAAGCAATAGCGGAATATGCCAAACGGCTGAGCCGGTATATCAAACTTGAAATCATAGAAGCGGCAGATGAAAGAACGCCGGATTCCGCCGGAGCTGCATTGGAACTGCAGATCAAAGAGAAAGAGGGAGAAAGACTGCTGCGTTATATCAAAGAAGATGCTTATGTGATCGCGCTTGCACTTGAGGGGAAAGAATTTGATTCCGTTCAGATGTCAAAATCACTGGAGCATTTTGGGATGATCGGGAAAAGCAGCCTGATTTTTGTAATCGGAGGCTCACTTGGTCTGTCTGAACAGGTTTTAAAAAGAGCAGATGAAGCCTGGAGTTTCTCTAAACTGACATTTCCGCATCAGCTGATGCGGGTAATTTTGCTGGAGCAGATTTATCGAAGCTTTCGGATTATGCATCACGAACCATATCATAAGTAAGGGCGAAAGGGAACGGAAGTTCCTGGAAATAAAAGAGAATACATACATTCCTGCTTCTTTTCCTGATTCTGCGTTTTGGTTCTGTTCCTTGTGTTTTCCTTATTTTCTCCCTGCATTTTGGGCAATACTTTGATATTCCTCTCATGTGTCAATGAATGCCCTGACGGGGAGCATACCGTATCAGACATCCACAAAGGCAGGACTGTCAGCCTGCGCGTTATAAAAGACACTTCCCGGGAAGAGCCGTATATACTTGCAGTAATCTTTTTGGAGGGTATCAGGGTATGCAGTACCATCAGGACCTATTACCGCCCGAAAAAGAACAGGCGATTGGTTTATTCGGGAGGCAGAGGGTTAAATCTCTGTCGTTTTTCTTTTCGGGAAGTTATTGAAATGAGTTTTTTATTCAGATACACTATATGCAAGTTTACAAAAGATAGCAGAAAAAGAGAGGAAATATAAAGCAGATTAAGCTATTCTTGTTTACGAGGAGGTAAGAAGATGGAATGGTTGAAAAAGCTTGGAGCCGCCATTGATTACATAGAAGATAATCTGGACAAGGAAATATCATATGACGAAGCAGCCCGCATTGCATGTTGCTCTCCCTATTATTTTCAGCGTATTTTTTCTTATGTTTCGGGCGTGTCATTGGCAGAATACATACGCCGCCGAAAAATGACACAGGCAGCATTTGAATTGCAGCGGACAGACGAGAAAGTAATAGATATTGCTTTGAAGTATGGCTATTCCTCTCCGACTTCTTTTAATCGGGCTTTTCAGAATGTTCATGGAATTACGCCAACAGCCGCAAAAGCTATGGGGTGTATCCTGCAAGCATATCCGTCAATTCAGTTTAGAATCGAAATAACAGGAGGAAGTGCTATGGTGTATCACATTGCGGAAAAACAATCCCTACATATTGTGGGAATCCGCATTCCTTTGACCTGCGATATGGAAGAAAATTTAAGGATAGTTCCCGATTTTTGGAAAACCACATTACAGGGAAATCAATTTTCGGAAATATGCAAATTATCTAGTCAAGAGCCAAATGGGATTTTAGGAATCAGTGTATATGAAAGTCCAAAAGAAATCTATTATTATATCGGCATTGCTACCAATGCTTCTGCCCCTGCGGATATGTACGAGTATGAAATTCCTGCGGCAACTTGGGTTATATTTGAGAATGATGGACGTTTTAAAGAAGATGTCCAAAGTGTATTCAGACGGTTTTATATGGAATGGCTGCCGTTCTCTGGATATAAATATGCTGAACTGCCAGACATTGAAGTGTATCCGATTTGTGACAGCCAGACGGCGCATGGACATTCCAAAGTATGGATTGCAATCAAAGAGGAGGACAGATAGGAAATGTATCATTTAAGATTAAAAGGCAGCCATTATGAAATGGGTGTGAAGCGTGGAAAAATTTTTAACAAGTGCCAAATCTCTTTTCCGCTTCAGTTAGATGATTTTCAACTGGAACATGGAAAACAAAGTGAGGAGATATTAAGAAAGATTTTTCCAGAAGTGTGTGAGGAAATAAGAGGGATAAGTGACACCATAGGAGCAGACTATCTGCATTTTGCTTCGTGGATGCTGTGTATGGGCTGCTGTATGTATAATCTGGAAGATAACTTCCCTATTGAGATTCGGGGCTGTACGGCTTTTGCTTATTCCCAAAATGGCAGATTGGTATATGGCAGAAATAATGACTTGCCGCCCTATCTGCGTGATGGATGTAAAAGTGAAATTTACGCACCGAGGAATGGAAACAGATTTCAAATCACTACATCCTCTTTCATCAACGGGGAAGAGGGGCTGAACGAACACGGGCTTGCCGTGGCAATGACGTTTGTAATGACCGACCTTAAAAAGATAAAGGCAGGGTTTAACTCATGTTTTATTGTACGGTATTTGCTTGAAAAGGCAAATGATACAAAGCAGGCAGTTTCGTTACTTATGAATCTGCCGATCGCTTCTAACTGTAACATTTTACTTGCGGATAAAAGCGGCAATATGGTAGTAATCGAATGTACGCCGACTCTCAAAAAAGTCCGTGAAGCGGAAATCTTTTATGGAAACAGGATTGTTTGTACTGTCAATAGTTTTACTTCTGATGAAATGAAGCCCTATGACGATGCAAATGGGAATGATTATGATTCCCACAAGCGGTATAAGGTTGTCATAGACAGCTTTTCTTCGGGGAAGATAAGGGACGATTATATTGAGACTACCGAGCAGCTCTTGAAAGGCGATTATGGATTTATGTGCCAATATGACAATGAGCCAGACTTTGAAACAGTTTGGAGTTCCATATTTGACTTGGAAAGTTTAGCCATTTACCGTGCAGAGGGCGACCCAAGAAAGAAGAAATTTATCAGCGATAACAGGTTGCATGATTTAAAATTTAAGTGAGCAGGGATAATGGAAACTTAACAAAGCAAAGCATAGAATATCAGGAAAAGCCGTTGTTAGTCTACTGTACTATGGTTACGGAGGAACGACAATGGATTACAGAATTGAAAAACGGGAAAGTCGATTTGCAATCGACCCAAGTGGGAAAGACAGACCGAATAAAATATTTTTCATTCCATTTTATGAACCTTTCGTGCCTTGCACTCCAAAAAAACAGAAAATCTGCCGATAAATTAAGTGGAGGAATCCAATAAAATTTGAGGGGATAAACGTAGAATATAGCGGCAGCTGATAACGAAAGAAATCATCTGAATTGTGACACAAACGAGGGTGTAAGATAAAAAAGCTGCCGAAGAAAAATTTGTCGAAAAGCGCAGGCAGTAATTATCACATTTTGAGTCAGGAGGTTTCAATAATGGGCATAAATGCAATAGGAACAACAGGATATCCGTCAGGAGGATATCAAACCAGAAAAGCAGAAAGAACGATCGAATCCGGTACTGTGGAAAGTATAAAAACAGCGGCGGAACAGGCAGTGCAGGAGAACATAATTGATTACGATGAAAAAGCCTTTGCTATGGTTGGTCCCAATGCACCGCAAAACGTAAAGGATGCATGGATGGAAGCGGCGAAAGAAGTACATGCGAATGGGTTGGGAATTCGGGAAAACGGAATGATGACTCATATATCGCAGATGATGGTTCAGAGGCTCAATAAAATGTTTCAGGGTGAATACGGGAGCCCGGATATTTTGGGAAACAGTGTAAAATCTGCCATCCGTGCAACGAAACAGGCGCTGTACGATTTAGAACATCCCATCGCATATACCCCAAAAAGCATAGAAGTTCAGCAGTCCCAAATCAAAGAAAGACAATTTTACCATGCGTTTTTAGAGAAGCTGGAACAGTTGTAGGAGGGTGTATTACCAACCATAGAGCAGCAGCCGTATCTTTAAACTGTCTATAAAAATATAAAGGATTGGACATAGCTATCCACCGAGTTGGACAAGCTTATGATCGGTATCATGCGGAGACAACGAAAACAATATGCATGGCACAGAAACATCCGCATGGAAGGAAACAGGAGACATACAGATATGATCGGAAGCAGAAGAAATGGCAGCGTTCAAGAACGGCAGCCGGACAAATGAAAGGAGATTTAGAATTGAATCATATATATAATATCACCAGTCCTCTGACCGGGGGATCCCATTATGGAAATAAGGGGTTTGCCTCTCCTATGAAGGAGCTGAATGAACAGACTGTTTTGGTAGAAAATTGTGAAAATAAAAATGACAGCTACCGTCAGAAAACCAAATATGATGATAAGACAGACAGCTATTACAGTACATATGATATTGGCATATTATTGCAGAACACTGACAGCTATCTGGAAGGAAAACTTGAGACAAACGAGGATACCGATTATTATTCTTTTTCCTATGCTCAAAGAAGTTTTTATGAAAAGATGGAAATAGGAACAAAAGTTACCATCCGGCTGGAACATATCCCGGAAGACTGCGATTATGATCTTGTGGTTTATGATACACAGGGGAACCAGATTGGAATGGCGAAAGATACCGGCGACGGCAGCAAGGAACTTACCCTGCCGGATTGGAATAACTCAGGCTGCTATACTATCAAAGTGGAAAACCACGGCGGCAGGAATGCAGATGCAGAACAACCTTACCGCATTCGTATTACAGAAGAAAAATTTCAAAAAGATACGACGGCGGACGGCGGGCAGGAATATGACGATGAAATTGAAAAACTGCACAAAGAGCAATATCATTCCCTGCCTGAGGATGAACGCTATACAGGTACAAAAACTGTAGAGGAATTGCTGGAGAAAAAGGCATCCGGAAAAAGTATGGATAAACGGGAAGAAGCTTACCTGAAAATTTTTGCCAGCCTGCAGGAATATGAACGGGCAGCAGCCGGCAGCCGAATGAAAAACACATGGTTCCCCAAGATACAGGATGCGTTGGAAAAAGCGGGATTGGACTTACGTGAAAGAGAATATGCCATTGAAATGGATCTATATGGTAAAATAACCGTTACCGGAGATTTATCAGAAGAAGAAAAGCAAACGGCTGCACGCGTGCTGGAAGAACAGTTTTCAGACGAACTATGGGACTGCCATATGCAGGCGTCCGATTATACCACGGAAGAATACCGTCGGATCGATGCCTACAGGGAGATTTCGGGTTTTCTTCAAAAATCAACAAACGGCCGGTATTCATGGAGTGACATTTCAGTGGATGAAAACGGAAAGATCAGAGGACTTTCCGAAAAAATGTGTCAGTTATTAAATTCTCAGGAGTGCAATGGCAGATATGAACAGTTAAGGGATGACATTTTTATGCTCTATGATTATGAGAAGACATATGGAATGCAGGGACTTTCAGATTACAAGGTGAAATATGAAGTGTCCGGCTCAAATATTAAGATGATAACGGATTAATATTGTAATTGCCAAATAGATAGAATAGATAATAGATATAGGAAATATCCGTAACTTCGGAACATCCGCAGAATCGTTTCGTTGCAAAAGCATACCAGGAGCTTGTTTTTCATTGTCATATATGTCCCCATGTGGTAAGCTTAACAAAAATAACAAAAAAGCTGAAAAGTTTTTCGGCGGGCAAAAACAGAGGAATGAAATGAGAAAAAAACATATCGTTTTACTATGCAGCACATGCTTTCTTCTGCTGTCCACGGCAGGATGCAGTCTGCAGTCTTCACCCGGTACAGGTTCCATGGAAGTAACGGAAGTTCCTGACAGCAGCAAACTGCAGTCTGATCCTTATCCTCCCGACTATGCGCAGGGGCAGAACACGAAAGAGAAATCTACCCTGCTTCTTACGGAACCGGAGCAAAATGAGTCGTTTTGTTTTGTTGACGCCTGGGGAGAATGGTTTGAAACGATGATAGACCCAAATTTAAAGCAGCATACGTACGACTGGAATTGCCTGGAACGAAACGGAGATGAGATCACATATGAGAAAGATCCCAGATATGTGATAAAAAAAGGCATCGACGTATCCCATCACCAAGGTAAAATCGACTGGGAAAAAGTAAGGGCAGACGGCTATGAATTCGCGTTTATCCGGATAGCTTACCGGGGTTACGGAGAAGAAGGCAGTTTAAATCCGGACAGAGAATATGAAACGAATCTTACAAATGCAAAAGCAGCCGGCATGCAAACGGGCGTTTATGTATTTTCACAGGCTGTCAGCGAATTGGAAGCAATCGAAGAGGCGCAGTTCGTCTTACATCATCTAAAAAATTATTCCATCGACCTTCCGATCGTCTATGATCCGGAACAAATCCGGGATCAAAAAGCCCGAACCGACCACGTTACACGTGAACAATTTACAAAAAACGCAGTTGCGTTTTGTAAGGAAGTAAAAGCAGCCGGATATCAGCCGATGATCTACAGCAATATGTACTGGGAAGCTTTTTTACTCGACTTCAAACAGCTTCAGGAATATTCCGTCTGGTACGCAGACTACGAAATCATTCCACAGACTCCTTATGCATTTGAATTTCTGCAATATTCGGAAAGCGGATGTGTAGACGGAATTGAAGGACCCGTGGATCTGAACCTGTGGTTCATACACAGAGAATAGTCTGATCGGGCAGCTTGTTTTTAATAATTTCTATCTGCCCAAAATATATGTGTCCCGTAAATTCTGCTGGAACAAACAGGAGCGCCGGAGGGGAAAGGAAAACAGAAAAAAATTCTGCCGTTATGTTTGATTGCTGCGATCCTGTTGATCGTTGTGCTTTGCGGGATCTTCTTGATGAACCGGAATGAAAAGGATGTCGGTTTATTTTACGGTTTAGCCTGGGGAACAAGCTACAGCGACGTAAAAGCAGAATTGGAACAGGAAAGCATCGGAAAAGTAACGACAGATGACAAGAAGCAAATCGTGATTGTCAGCGCTGAAAATTTTGATAACCATGAAGGCGTATCTGCAAAAATCTTATATAAATTTGATGAGGACGGAGCCGTTTGTAGTGTATTTATCGCTTTAGATAATGAAAACAGCGCGTATTCGGATCAGGAGTTAATAAGTCTGTATGAGAAAGAATTTACGGATTTATGCGGAGAAGGCGAAGCCAATGACGATGTTGTCCTTACAAATTGGACGACGCCGGAAAGCAGCATTCAATTGACCTATCTTTCGGATGGTTTTATCATATTAGAATATACGGATGCCGATCACGAAGAGGTGGAAGAATAGAAGCAAAGGAAAATTAAAATTTTTTGCTATAAACAAAACAGAAGCATCCCGGATATCGTATGATATCCGGGATGTATCATATTCAGACCTTTATATTCGCAGTTTTGCTACTATTGACAAATCAACGATTATCGTGTATGCTGACTTTCGTACACTGAATTAGTACATTAAAAAAGAAACCTGTATATGAAAAAGAAATCACTTAAAATGTGAGGAGGAAGTTTTATGAAGCTGAAAAAAGTAATATCCGTTGCATTAATGGCAGCTATGACAATGACGCTGATGGCAGGTTGCGGTTCTAAGCCGAACGATCAGACGAGCAGCAGCGGAGACGGGGAAGTGTTTAAAATCGGCGGGATCGGTCCCGTAACCGGCGGAGCTGCCGTTTACGGCGAGGCGGTAAAAAACGGCGCAGAGCTGGCAGTGAAGGAAATCAATGAAGCAGGCGGAATCAACGGCGTTCCGATCGAGTTTAATTATCAGGACGATGAGAACGACGCAGAAAAAGCAGTCAATGCGTATAACACATTAAAAGACTGGGGTATGCAGATGCTTCTTGGAACGGTAACTTCCGCTCCGTGCGTGGCAGTCGGAGAAGTTGCCCAGGAAGACAATACCTTTATGCTGACGCCTTCCGGAACGGCAGTAGACTGTGTAAAATATGACAATGCATTCCGCGTATGTTTTTCGGATCCGATGCAGGGAATCGAATCGGCAAAATATATCGGAGACAACAAACTTGCAAAAAAAGTAGCGGCTATTTACGATAGTTCCGACGTATATTCTACAGGAATTTACCAGGCGTTTGCAGAAGAAGCAGAAAATCAGCTGTTTGAAATCGTTGCAGCGGAAGCGTTTACGGCGGAAAGCAAATCTGATTTCTCCGTACAGCTTCAGAAAGCAAAAGATGCCGGGGCAGAACTGGTCTTCCTTCCGTTCTATTATTCCGAAGCTTCCCTTGTGTTAAAACAGGCGGCAGGTATGAATTACAGCCCGATCTTCTTCGGATGCGACGGCATGGACGGAATTCTTGCGGTAGAGGGCTTTGATGCAAATCTGGCAAATGATTTGATTTTCTTAAGTCCGTTTACGCCGACTTCAGAGGATGAAGCAATCCAGAATTTCGTAACGTCGTTCCAGGATACATACGGCGGTACGCCGAATCAGTTTGCGGCAGACGCGTACGACGGCATATATGCAATCAAAGCGGCAGTTGAAAAAGCAGGTTCTACGGCAGACATGTCTGCAAGCGACCTGTGCGAGGCATTGAAAACGGCTATGACGGAAATTACAATTGACGGGGTAACGGCTAAGAGCCTTACCTGGGAAGCAAGCGGTGAGCCGAGCAAAGAGCCTATGGTAGTAAAAATCGCCAACGGTGATTATGCAGTTGTAGAGTAAGATCAGATTGGGGGTTATCTTAAAAAGATAACCCTTATCTTTTCATTTTTAAACCAAATGGGGGATTTATATGAGCTTTATATCTTATTTGATCAATGGCATCAGCCTTGGAAGCGTTTATGCGATCATTGCGCTAGGTTATACCATGGTATACGGAATCGCAAAAATGCTCAATTTTGCGCATGGCGATGTGATTATGATCGGCGCTTACGTTGTTATGGCTGCTGTAACAGGAGCGGGGCTTCCGCCTGCGGCTGCAATTTTAGCGGCAGTTATTTTTTGTACGGTTCTTGGAATTGTGATCGAACGCGTGGCGTATGGGCCGCTGTTAAATGCAGCTTCTTCGCTTGCTGTTTTAATTACGGCGATCGGCGTCAGTTACCTGCTTCAAAATATCGCGCTGCTGGTATTTGGAGCAAATACCATATCATTTCCGCATGTCATTTCCGTTCCGGCGCTTGTACTGGCAGACGGAGCGCTGACCATTACGGGAGAAGCGCTGATTACCATTATTTCATGTATTGTTATCATGGCGGGTCTGACTTTATTTATCCATAAATCCAAAGCCGGACAGGCAATGCTTGCGGTTTCCGAGGATAAAGGGGCGGCGCAGCTGATGGGAATCAATGTAAACGGGACAATTGCCCTTACGTTTGCGATCGGTTCCGCGTTAGCGGCAATCGCGGGTGTGCTGCTTTGTTCCGCTTATCCGACGCTGACTCCTTACACAGGCGCAATGCCCGGAATCAAAGCGTTTGTTGCTGCGGTATTCGGCGGAATCGGATCTATTCCGGGAGCTTTGATCGGAGGAATTCTCTTAGGCGTGATCGAAATTTTCGGAAAAGCCTATATTTCCTCTCAGATGGCGGATGCGATCGTGTTCGGCGTGTTGATCGTGATACTGATCGTGAAGCCTACAGGTATTCTCGGCAAAAACATTCAGGAGAAAGTGTAGGTGAGCGGTATGAAAAAGATAAGCAAAACAACAAAAAACAATATGGTTACATATCTCATGGTTCTCATTCTGTTCGTGATCATGCAGATACTCGTATCGGCGGGAAGCGTTTCCAGCCTTCTGCAGGGACTTTTGGTACCGCTTTGTGCTTATATTATTCTGGCGGTTTCCCTGAATCTGACCGTCGGCATTTTGGGAGAGCTGAGTCTTGGGCATGCGGGATTTATGTGCGTAGGAGCGTTTACAAGCGCATTTTTTTCCAAATGCATGGCAGATGCAATCCCTGTTACGGGCGTTCGGTTTTTTCTGGCGCTTTTGATCGGAGCCGCATCCGCAGGCGTCTGCGGAATTTTGATCGGTATTCCGGTTCTGCGTCTGAAAGGCGATTATCTTGCGATCGTGACGCTGGCGTTTGGCGAGATTATAAAAAATATCGTCAACATCTTATTTATCGGAAAAGACGGAAACGGTTTTCATTTTTCAACGACGGATTCCAGGTCTCTCGGACTTGACGCCGGAGGAGAAGTGATTATCAACGGACCGCAGGGTATTACGGGAACTCCGAAGGATTCTACGTTTACGATCGGCGTAATTCTGATTTTTGTAACGCTTTTTATCGTCCTGAATCTGATTCATTCCAGAAGCGGCCGGGCGATCATGTCGATCCGCGATAACCGGATCGCTGCGGAATCGGTCGGTATCAACATTACAAAATATAAATTGATGGCATTTTCCATTTCGGCAGCGCTTGCCGGTCTGGCGGGCGTGATCTATGCGCATAACCTGGCGACTTTAACCGCCCAGCCGAAAAATTTCGGCTACAATATGTCCATCATGATTCTGGTGTTCGTTGTGCTTGGCGGTATCGGAAATATCCGAGGTTCTATTATTGCGTCGATTATTCTGACACTGCTGCCAGAGCTGCTGCGCGGTTTGAGTGATTACCGTATGCTGATCTATGCGGTCGTACTGATTGTGATGATGTTATTTAACTGGAGCCCGAAGGCGATTGCATGGCGGGAGAAATATACGGAAAAATTAAAACGCAGAACGAAGAGGGAGGTTTAGAAGATGGCATTATTAGAAGTAAATAATCTGGGAATCTCTTTTGGAGGACTGCGGGCAGTCAATGAATTTCACTTAAAGATTGAAAAGGGATGCCTGTACGGTTTGATCGGTCCCAACGGTGCCGGAAAAACAACCGTGTTTAACCTACTGACCGGCGTATATAAGCCAAACGAAGGCGTAATCCTTTTGGACGGCAAAAATATCGTAGGGAAAAAGACGATTGAGATCAACAAAGAAGGAATTGCCAGAACATTCCAGAATATTCGCTTATTTAAGGATCTGACCGTCAAAGACAATGTCAAAGCCGGACTTCACAATCATTATCGATATTCTGCACTGGAGGGTATTTTCCGTCTGCCGAATTATTTTAAGAAAGAAAAAGAGATGGATGAAAAAGCAATGGAGCTGCTGCGTGTCTTCGATTTGGATCAGGAAGCCGACCTTCTTGCGTCAAACCTGCCGTATGGAAAGCAGAGAAAGCTTGAAATCACAAGAGCGCTTGCAACCAAACCAAAGCTGTTGCTGCTCGATGAGCCGGCAGCCGGAATGAATCCGAATGAGACGAAAGAACTGATGGAAACGATCCGGTTTGTCAGAGATTCGTTTGATATGACGGTTCTTTTGATCGAACATGATATGAAACTGGTGTCCGGGATCTGCGAGGAATTAACGGTATTAAATTTCGGGGAAGTGCTGGCAGAAGGAAAAGCCCAAGACGTCTTAAACGATCCGGAAGTCATCAAAGCATATCTGGGAGAATAGGGGGATAGTGATATGGCAATGCTTGAAATAAAAGACTTGGAAGTATATTACGGCATGATCCAGGCGATCAAGGGAATTTCCTTTGAAGTCAACGAAGGGGAAGTCATCGCTTTGATCGGTGCAAACGGCGCAGGCAAAACGACAATCCTGCATACGATCACCGGTCTTTTGTCTCCGAAAAAAGGATCGGTTGTGTTTGAAGGGAAAGATATCACAAAAGTTGCGGCACACAAAATCGTATCCCTCGGAATGGCGCACGTACCGGAAGGACGACGGGTCTTTGCAGAACTTACCGTATATGAAAATCTGAAAATGGGCGCATATACCAGAAAAGAAAAAAGCGAGATCGAACAGACGCTTTCCATGGTCTATCAGCGATTCCCAAGACTGAAAGAGAGAAAGAACCAGCTTGCCGGAACGTTAAGCGGCGGCGAGCAGCAGATGCTTGCCATGGGAAGGGCGTTGATGTCCCACCCCAAAATTATTGTGATGGATGAGCCTTCGATGGGGCTTTCTCCGATTCTCGTCAATCAGATCTTTGATATCATAGAAGAAGTCAGCAAGAGCGGGACGACAGTGCTTTTGGTTGAACAGAACGCTAAAAAAGCGCTTTCCATTGCAGACCGCGCCTATGTGTTGGAAACCGGAAAAATCGTGCTGGACGGAGACGCGCAGGCGTTACTAAACGACGATTCCATTAAAAAAGCATATCTTGGAGAATAGGAGGGTTTTGCATGCAGCATGTAGTGATTACAATTGCAAGGCAGTATGGCAGCGGCGGCAGGACCGTCGGTAAGATGCTGGCAAAAAATTTAAATATTCCATATTACAGCGGAAATCTTTTGAAAATGGCGTCCGAAGAAAGCGGAATCAATGAACAGTTGTTTCGGAAACTGGATGAAAAACTGAAAAACAGTCCGTTTTTGCGGATGTCAAGCGATATCTATACGGGAGATCTGATTCCGCCTGAAAGCAGTGAT
Organism: Lachnospiraceae bacterium; assembly: GCA_011959925.1. Taxonomy (GTDB): domain Bacteria; phylum Bacillota; class Clostridia; order Lachnospirales; family Lachnospiraceae; genus Roseburia_B. The sequence continues at coordinate 16,914 of BLMD01000303.1, read as the reverse complement.
TTTGTATCTGCCAAGAATCTGTTTAACTATCAGGCGAAAGTAATCAAACGTCTGGCAGAGACGGAAAGCTGTGTGATTATCGGCCGTGCGGCAGATTTTATTTTAAAAGATTATCCAAATGTCGTCAGCGTCTTTGTTCATGGCTCCGCGGAATTTAACCTTGCAAGAGCGATGGAGCAAAACAGCATGACGGAAGAAGAAATGAAGAAATTCATTGCCAAAACCGATAAATACCGCGCTGAATATTATAAACATTACACCGGAAGAGACTGGACGGATGCAAGGAATTACGATCTTTGTTTAAACAGCAGTAAACTTGGCTTCGAAAAATGTGTAGAAGAGATTAAGGCTTATATGAACGTAAGGTTTTAGATGAAGAAGGTTTCAATACCTTTAGAACGGTTGGATCAAAATGTACATGAGAAAAGAATATATGGGGCAGACTGTATACGATGCTTTACAGGAACGGCTCAAATTTCTGTTTGAAGAATTTGAACACATCTTTGTTTCCTTTTCAGGAGGCAAAGACAGCGGTCTTTTGCTGAATCTGGTATTGGATTTTCAGCGGAAACAATATCCCGAAAAAAAAATCGGCGTTTTTCACCAGGATTTTGAAGCGCAGTATACAGTAACAACCGAATATGTAGAACGCACCTTTACGCGAATTCAAGATGAAGTGGAACCTTACTGGGTATGTCTTCCGATGGCGGCAAGAACGGCGTTAAGCAGTTATGAAATGTATTGGTATCCGTGGGACGACACCAAAGAAGAATCCTGGGTCCGTCCTATGCCAAAACATCCGTATGTGATTCATCTGGGCAATAATCCGATGACGACCTATAGCTACCGGATGCACCAGGAGGATCTTGCAAAACAGTTTGCCCGCTGGTATCGGATTTCCCATAACGAAGGAAAAACGGTCTGCCTGCTTGGCATAAGAACCGACGAATCGCTGCAGAGATACAGCGGAATCTTAAACAAAAAATACGGTTACAAGGACAAATGCTGGATCAGCCGGCAGTTTAAAGACGTCTGGGTCGCGTCGCCTCTGTACGACTGGTCCAACAGCGACGTATGGCATGCAAATTATTTGTTCGGATACGATTATAACAGGCTGTACGACCTGTATTATATGGCGGGATTAAAACCGGATCAGATGCGGGTGGCGTCTCCGTTTAACGATTATGCGAAAGACAGCCTGAATCTGTACCGCGTCATCGACCCGGCAGTCTGGGTAAAGCTGGTAGGCAGAGTCAAGGGGGCCAATTTTACATCCATTTACGGAAAAACGAAAGCAATGGGATACCGCAGCCTGACGTTGCCGAAAGGACATACCTGGGAATCTTATACCAGGTTTCTTCTTAGTACGCTTCCGGCAGAACTTAGAAATAATTATGTCAAAAAATTCAATACTTCCATTCGGTTCTGGCATACAAAAGGGGGAGGATTGGAAGAGAACGTGATTCAGGATTTGATCGATCACGGGTACAATATCCGGCGGAACGGCGTATCGAATTATACCGTAATGAAAAATTCCCGTATTATATTTCTCGATAAAATTCCGGATGATACCGATGATATCAAGTCGTCGAGAGATATTCCCAGCTGGAAGCGGATGTGCTGCTGTATATTGAAAAACGACCATATCTGTCGTTCTATGGGCTTTGGTATGAGCAGAGAACAACAAAGACGAATCGATGTTCTCAAATACAAATATGGGAAGGTGGGTAAATAAGATGGCGTTTTTTAGCCCTGTATATCAGGTAATAGCCGTACCGATTGAAAAAATCGTTCCGAATACATATAATCCGAATGCAATTGCACCGCCGGAAATGAAGCTTTTGTATGACAGTATTAAAGAAGACGGATATACGATGCCAATTGTCTGTTATTATGTCAAAGAAGACGATCAATATGTGATCGTAGACGGTTTTCACCGTTACCGCGTGATGCTGGATTATCCGGATATCCGAGAGCGGGAGGGCGGAATGCTTCCGGTTTCTGTTATAGATAAATCCATCGACAACCGCATGGCAAGTACAATCCGCCATAACCGTGCACGCGGAACGCATGATGTAGACCTGATGAGCAATATTATTCAGGAGCTGCATGAGCTCGGCAGATCGGATGCTTGGATTTCCAGGCACCTTGGCATGGACAGAGATGAAATCCTGCGGTTAAAGCAGATCACGGGACTTGCGGCTCTGTTTCGTGACGTTGCGTTCGGCGAGGCATGGCGGCCTGTGGAGGATGAATCTTATCAGGAAGAACCGGAAGCGGTCTGTTTGGAAGCGAGTCTGGAAGAGAAGGAAGCGGCGAGGAAGATGCGTTGAAGATGGAAAAGAAAGGAAACTTATGAGAACACTTGCCTTAAACGATGAACTATTACTGAAAATCGACAAACCCGCACGTTACATCGGAAATGAAGTCAACAGCGTCATGAAAAATCCTGACAGCGTAGATATCCGCTTCGCCATGTGTTTTCCCGACGTATACGAAATCGGCATGTCCCACCTTGGGATTCAGATTTTATACGATATGTTCAATCAGAGAGATGACGTCTATTGTGAACGCGTCTATTCTCCGTGGACAGATCTGCATCCGCTTTTAAAGGAAAAGAAGATTCCTCTTTTCGCACTGGAATCTCAAGATCCCATTCGGGACTTTGATTTTCTGGGTATTACCATCCAATACGAAATGTGCTATACGAATATTGTGCAGATTCTGGATCTTTCGCAGATTCCGATTCTGGCAAAAGACCGTAAGGGGCGGGACCCGTTTGTCATCGGAGGCGGTCCCTGTGTATACAACCCGGAGCCTTTGGCGGACTTTTTTGATTTGTTTTATATCGGGGAGGGAGAAACCAGCTATGACGCCCTGTTTACAATTTATAAAGAATGGAAAGCTTCCGGAGCAGAACGCAGAGATTTTTTAAAAAAAGCTGCAAATGTTCCGGGAATTTATGTACCTTCCCTGTATGAAGTGTCTTATCAGAAAGACGGTACGATACAAAAATTTTCTCCGGTGGAAGAGGGGATACCGGAAACGATCGAAAAGCAGGTAGTGATGGAATTGACGGAAGCTTCTTATCCGAAAAAGCCGTTGGTTCCGTTCATCAAGGTGACGCAGGACCGCGTCGTACTGGAGATCCAGCGCGGCTGTATTCGCGGCTGCAGGTTCTGCCAGGCGGGAATGATTTACCGTCCCACAAGAGAAAAAGACGTTTCCGTATTAAAGCAATATGCTTACAATATGTTAAAGTATACCGGACAGGATGAGATTTCGTTAAGTTCCTTAAGTTCTTCCGATTATTCCAAGTTAAAGGAATTGGTCATGTATTTAATCGAGGAATTTAAGGGAAAAGGCGTAAATATTTCTCTTCCTTCTCTTCGGATCGATGCATTTTCCCTGGATGTTATGGGAAAAGTACAGGACATAAAAAAAAGCAGCTTAACGTTTGCACCGGAAGCCGGTTCCCAGAGGTTAAGGGATGTGATCAACAAAGGATTAACGGAAGAGGTCATATTAAACGGCGCGAAAGAAGCGTTTGCAGGCGGCTGGAATAAGGTAAAGCTTTACTTTATGTTAGGACTTCCGACAGAGACAAAAGAGGATAGGGAGGCGATCGCAGAGCTCGCCGATCAGATCGCCGTCCGTTATTATGAGATACCAAAAGATCAGAGAAACGGAAAATGCCAGATTACAATCAGCACGTCGTTTTTTGTACCAAAACCGTTTACCCCGTTTCAATGGGTTGGGATGTATCCGAAAGAACATTATCTGGACTGTGCAAAAACCGTCAGTGAAGCGGTGAAACACCAGCGGAACAAAAAGAGCATCCGCTACAACTGGCATGAAGCCGACGTGACGGTGTTGGAGGGCGTATTTGCCAGGGGAGACCGAAGACTGGGCAGAACGATTCTGCGTGCCTATGAAAAAGGCTGCCTGTTTGACGCATGGAGCGATTATTTCCGGAATGAAATCTGGATGGAAGCGTTTAAAGAAACAGGCATCGATCCGGATTTCTATACGTTAAGGGAACGGAAAGAGGACGAGATTTTCCCATGGGATTTTATTGACGCCGGAGTGACGAAACCCTTTTTAAGGAGAGAATACGAAAACGCACTGGCGGGAAAAGTGACAAAAAACTGCCGGGCGGCCTGCAGCGGCTGCGGCGCAGGAAAATATCAGGGAGGTGTCTGCGTTGAAGATAAGGATTCGGTTTAAAAAATACGGCGTAATGAAATTTATCGGGCATTTGGATATGATGAGATATTTTCAGAAGTCGATCCGCAGGGCGAATATTCCGATTGCCTATTCCGGCGGATTCAGCCCGCATCAGATCATGTCGTTCGCGGCTCCGCTGGGTGTCGGAATTACAAGCGATGGAGAATATCTGGATATTGAAGTAAATTCTACGGAAAGTTCGACCGCGGCTGTTCGGGCGTTAAATGAAGTTATGGTTGAAGGCGTGGAAGTGGTTTCGTACCGAAAGTTAAAGGATACCGACAAGAAGGGAATGACACTTGTAGCCGCTGCAGAGTATAAGATTTGGGTGAAAGACTCTTATCAGGCTCCTTGTGTGGATTATGAAGCTGCTTTGGAAGAATTTTACCATAAGCCAAAGGAAATCATGATCATAAAACCCACCAAAAAGGGCGAAAAAACCATGGATTTAAAGAAGCTTGTCTACGATTTTCGTATTTCCATGGAAAAGGATTCACCCGTCTTTTATCTGTATGTATCCGCCGGAAGCGTTGACAATGTAAAACCGGAGCTGGTTTTATCTGCTTTTTATGAATCTATGGGAGAAGCGTTTGATCCGTTATCCGTACAGGTTCATCGAATCGATGTATACGGAAAGGCAGACGGCAGCTTTCTATCTTTAGGTGAGACGGGGGAAGAGATATTTTAATTTAAAGATGAAAACGTCTGTGTTTAGGCTGTTTCATCTTTTTCTGTATCCGAACATGCTTGGTCCACAAAGAATTCTATAAAAGGCTTTCTGTGTCATAAGATTGGAACGTATAAAAAACAGTTGATGCAGATATACTAATGCCATATAATAGAAACGTAAATAAATTACGGCATAATCAGCATGCGCAGTAAAAAAATGTTGCGGAGAAGGATGATGATTAAAAAAATTACAATCAAAAATTTTAAATGTTTTAAAAATGAAACCGTGTTAGATCTAAAGAAAACAAATTATAAATTACTGGAACAAAATACCTGCGGGAAGCTTTTGAAAGGTCTGTTATTTGTAGGCGAAAATGCTTCAGGAAAAACATCTGCCATTTTACCGCTCAAACTACTGCTTGATTTGTTATTTAAGGATCAAGAAGTTGAATTCGTTTTGTACCAGTGCTTGTTTTCAAAAGATAAAAATACGGAACTGAGATTTGAATTTGAATTGGAAACGCATACAATTTCCTATTTCCTGTCATTTTCCAAAACAGCCATTATAGAAGAACGATTATCTGTAGATGATCAGCTTATCATTGAAAGGCTGGGTGGGAGCGGTAAATTATTTTTAGGATCTGAAACTACATTACATGATGTTGACAAATCGTTACTCTTTTTAAAACGGGTATATTTCAGTACAAAATTTGAGGGAAATGAGATTTTAGGAAGATGGTTTGATTATCTGAAAAAGTCAATCTATATCAATACGTATTCCAAGCAAATTACAACGTATGACGGAGAAAGCTTGATTGTCAGAAAATATATGGAGGCACATGGCGCAGAAAAATTGAATGAATTTTTTAAGAATCATCATTTTAATTATTCGATTCAGTATGCCAAAATGGCCAAAGCACAGGGAATTTCGTTCACTTTAGAAGAAGAGGAACGAAAAATGATATTTTTTGAGAGGGAGGGATTAAAGATTTCAATTCCTCTTTTTATGGAATCGTTGGGCAACCAAACGCTGATTAATATCCTGCCAGCCATTTTATGTGCCGTCGAACGCGGAGGGTTATTGATTATCGACGAATTTAGCAGTGGTCTTCATAATAAACTGGAAGAACTTCTTGTAAAATATATCATGAAAAACAGTACGACTACACAGCTTTTCTTTGTATCTCATTCTACAAACCTTTTATCCAATTCTCTGCTGCGCCCGGATCAGATATTTTCGGTAGAAATGACGGGAAATGAAGGAAGCAGACTAAATCGTTTTTCAGATGAACAGCCTAGAGCTGCTCAGAACCTTGAAAAAATGTATTTGAGCGGCATATTTGGAGGAATACCGGAATATGGAACTGATAAAGAATAAAAGGACAGGTAAAGTTCTCTTTATTGTAGAAGGCGGAAAACATGAATTCAGTTTAATAAAAAAAATATTTGTAGATATACTGGATTTTACACAAATTGAAAAAAGGAGGGGAGGGGCAAAATTTTATAAAAGAAATTCCGATAAGCACAGCGTTATTGCGGTGATAAATACAAAGACATCTAATATAGAATCTATTACAGAGATTGAATATTTAGAGAAAATATTTGGAGAGTTGATTCAAACATATGATTTTGATGTAAATAATGTAGCAATCTATTATTTGTTTGATAGAGATTTGGAATCAAACACTAATGTCAGATTAATTACAGATCTGATTCGTGTACTGAAAAATTCTTTTGAAAACGACGACCACATCAGAGGGGGAATGTTAATTTTAAGTTACCCGTCTGTTGAAGCGTATGAAATTTCTAACTTTATAGACGGATCACATAAGTTGTGTAAAAAACTGGGCAAAGAAGTAAAAGCATACATAAATGACAAGGCAAAAATGATTTCATTGAATAAAATGAATAGTGAAAGCATACGACATGCAGGCTTAGAATTAAAAGCATATTTGGAAGAAGCTGGAATTGAGATGAATCTGGATGACTTTTCGGAAACGAATCAAGCGGTTTTTAATCAGCAAGAAGCGCATTTTAAGAAAACAAATACATTCCGATGCATTTCCATGTTATCCTGTGTGCTGCTGGATTTAGGGATATTAAGAGAATAAGTAAAATTTCAAAATATAACAAAATAATTGAAAATTTTCCAAAAAAATATGGTACAATTAAATCATCTTGCATTGAGACGGGCAAAACAGATCGGAGAACTGTGCACATGCCCGCTATACTATGGGAAAGAAAAAGAAAGGGGCAACTATTTATGAACATCGAAGAAATCAAACAACTGTGCGAGGAAAAGCAGATCCGTATGATAGACTTTAAAATGACGGATATCGACGGACGCTGGAGGCACATTACCATACCGTTGGAGAGGTTTGGAGCGTCTGTGTTTACGCAGGGGATCGGTTTTGACGGCTCCAATTACGGATACGCTCCTGTAGAAAAGAGCGATATGGTTTTTCTTCCGGATCCGGATACGGCATATGTCGATCCGTTTGCAGAAGTACCTACGCTGACGATGTGCGGAAACGTATGCACGATCGGAGCAGGGGAGAATGCGCCGTTTGACCAGTATCCCAAAAACGTTAGCTTACGGGCAGTGGAACATATGAAACAAAGCGGAATCGCAGACCGTATGATCATCGGACCGGAATTTGAGTTCTACCTGTTTGACAGCGCGCGTTTTGAAGTTTCACCCAGACAGTGCGGCTACCGCATCGATGCGAAGCAGGCGGACTGGAACTGCAGTCTGGATTCAGACGGAAATAACGGCTATGAAGTACACCAGAAAGGCGGCTATCACGTAGCGGCTCCGCAGGATGTCGGATATGATCTGCGGAGTAAAATGTGCATGATGATCGAAGACTGGGGAATTTCGGTGAAATATCATCACCATGAAGTCGGCGGTCCGGGTCAGATGGAGATTGAGGTAGAACTGGATGATATGCCCGATATGGCGGACAATACAATGATTATCAAGTATATCATCAAAAATATGGCGGCAAAAGAAGGTAAAACGGCTACGTTTCTTCCCAAACCGATCTATCAGGAGGCGGGCAACGGGCTGCATGTCCACATGATGCTGTTAAAAGACGGAAAGCCTCTGTTTTATGATGAAAACGGTTATTCCGGCTTAAGCCGGACGGCGCATTACTTTATCGGCGGTCTGTTAAAGCATATCGCGTCGCTGTGTGCGTTTACCAATCCGTCTACCAATTCCTTTAAACGGCTTGTGCCCGGATATGAAGCTCCGGTAACGGTCGGCTATGCCACCTCAAACCGCAGTGCGGTCATAAGGATTCCGGCATATGCCAAAACGCCCGAGACCAAGCGGTTTGAACTCCGCAATCCGGATGCTACGGCAAATCCCTATTATGCTTACGCAGCGATTCTGATGGCGGGGCTGGACGGAATCGAACAGAAAATTGATCCAACAGAGCACGGCTGGGGACCATATGATTTTAATCTCTATACGTTATCGGAGGAAGAACAGAAAAAGATCAAAGGTCTGCCGAAATCATTGGGCGAAGCGCTCGATGCATTGGAATCAGATCATGATTATCTGACCAAAGGCGGCGTATTCCCGCAGCGTTTGATCGACGTATGGATTTTACGGAAACGGGAGGAATTAAAAATGCTGGAACAGATACCGAATCCGGCAGAGTTTAAGATGTATTTTGATTTATAAAAAGATAGAGCAGCCTATAAGATGAAACATGTGCCTGAGCAGGAAATTTCTGTCAGAAACATGCCGTGCGGGCTGCTCTTTCCGGTAGTGAATCCGTTTTTAAGGCGACGGGTGATACCGCGGTAAAATAAGTAAGACGGGAGAGAACGGTGGGAAAGAGAGTCGTAATTACAAAACAAAAGATCAAAGACAGAGAATACAGGGTAACTGCATTGTTTGAAGACCATCAGATGTTAGAAGTCTCCTGTGACGACGTAACAGAAGATTCGCTTTTGGGAAATATCTATATCGGTAAGATCCGGCGGATCGTAGAAAAAATCGGGGCTGCTTTTGTGGAAATTGCTCCCGGTATGATGACGTATCTTCCGTTAGAAGACGCAAAAGAACCTCTGATGGTAAAACAACTCCGAAACGGCAGGCTGACAGAAGAAGATGAACTTGTTGTACAGGTAGTAAAAGAAGCCGTAAAAACAAAAGATCCGACGGTTTCCACGCAGATCAGTTTAAAAGGAAATGCGTTGATTTTTACGACGCAGGATAAGAAACTTGGAGTTTCCAGAAAACTGGAACAGTCGAAACGAAAATATTTTCACGATCTTTTTACGGAGAAAAAAGACGACCGGTTTGGAATGATCGTGCGGACCAACGCGGAACATTATACAGATGAACAGATTTTTTCGGAATTTCACCGCATGTGTGAGACATTTGAAAACATCCGGGAACATTATCGCCATAGAACCTGTTTTAGCTGTCTGTACCATGCTCCGTCCGGTTATATGGCAGGCGTCCGGGATTATCTTTCTTTGCATTTGGAGAGGATTACAACGGACGATCCGGTGATTTATGAAGAGGTGATAAAGACATTTGGAGAAGAAGCGGCAATTGCAAACGTGCAGATTTTATTCTATCAGGATCCCGCATTATCTTTATCCGCTCTGTATGGGCTGCATTCCAAGCTGGAAGAAGCTTTACGTGACCGTGTCTGGTTAAAGTCCGGCGCATATCTGATCATACAGCCGACGGAAGCTTTAACGGTGATCGATGTGAACAGCGGAAGGTGCATCAAAAGCGGCAGGAAAGATATTTACCTGAAGGTAAACTTAGAGGCGGCAGAAGAGATTGCAAGGCAGCTGCGCCTGCGGAATATATCCGGTATCTGTGTGGTGGATTTTATCAATATGGATACAAATGAAGCAAAAGAGGAACTGGCGCAGGCATTAAAGCAGCATTTGGCAAAAGACAGCGTTCCGGCAGTCTTCGTTGATTTTACTGCGCTTGGATTGGCAGAAATCACAAGAAAAAAGGTGAAAAAGCCCCTTTGGGAACAAATAGCAGGAGGAAATGTATGAAAAAAATCATATGGAAAACCATGTGGATTTGGGTTATGGTGTTTTGCATCACAAAAGCCACGTGTTTCATGCAGACGGTATTTGCTGCAGAATCGGCTGCGTTCGTTTCGGATGATGCACATACAGAAGGCGAGACGATTCGGATTGCCTGTGTAGGAGACAGTTTAACGTTTGGATATGTTTCCAGCAATCCGCAGACAAAGTCATATCCTGTGAGACTGCAGGAGATGCTTGGCGACGGCTATACCGTAATGAATTTCGGACGAAACAGCGCGACGCTTCTGACCGGTACAGACTTGGCTTATGAAGACCAGCAGGAGTACCAAAACAGCTTAGCGTCCGATCCTGACATCGTCATCATTATGCTTGGCACAAATGATTCCAAAGCAAAATACTGGGAGGAGGGCGGACGGGAGAAATTTGCAGAAGATGCCAGAAAACTCGTTTCTACATATCAAAACCTTCCGTCAAAACCGGAAGTTATATTTGCATCTTCACCGGCATGTCTTTACGCGCTGAAAACCGACATTCGCGGAAATATTATTGAAGATGAGATCGTGCCGATGCAGCGAAAACTTGCCAAAGAGAACGGATGGAAATTTATTGACATGTTTGCCCGCACTTCAGAGAAAGATTTTCTCTATCACAGCGACGGCGTGCATTTTCTCGACGCCGGATATTTCTATGAAGCGGAGTGCATGTATGAGGCAGTGACAGGAGAAGCATTTCTGCCCGAAGCGCTTCCGTTAGCAGATATTCGGGGATTGACACAGCAGCACGGAAACGAAGCCTTGTATGCTGCAGACAATGATTACACAACGATCTGGCACAGTGCATGGGAACCGGCGGCGCCGCGTCAGGATCATGTTTTGATACTGGAATTACGGGAACGAAGCCTTGTGGAAGGCATCCGTTATCTGCCGCGTCAGGATAAGGCGACGAACGGTATCATTACAGAGTACGAAATCCAGATCAGCAACGACGGCGGAAAAAGCTATACAAAAGCGGCGGAAGGAACCTGGAATGCAGATGCCTCCTGGAAACAGGCTCAATTTGAGAAGCCTGCGGCGGCAACCCATTTGAAGATTCTGGCAAAAGCCGGGGCAGGAGGGCATTCTTCTGCTGCAGAAATTCGTGTGGACGGAAGCGCATATACGCCGCAGTCGCCTGCAGAAGCCAGAGAATGCCTGCAGGCAGATTACGAAGCATACGAACGGAACTATACGGATGAAACATTATATGAAGCGTCTGCGTGGAAACTGTTTCGAGAAAATATGCAGGCAGTACAAAAGAGAATGGAGCAGGAGGATCTTTCTCTTGCGGAAGCGGCGGTACTGTCCCAAAATCTGCGGGAAGCCGTTTTATCCCTGCTGAAAAAAGAAACCGAAGTTTTGGATATAAAAAAAGCGATGCAGCGGAAATTTTATATAGAAGAAGACGGAACGATTCTCCCATACCGCATGTATCTCCCGGAAGGATATTCTCCTGAAAAGAAATACCCGTTGGTACTGTTTCTGCACGGCGCGGGAGAACGCGGAAGTACCAATACGGCACAGCTGACCAATTCCAACAAAGACTTTTTTGAACGAATGCTCGGTTCTGAGCGGAACGACTATCCGGCGATCATCGTCGCGCCTCAATGCCCCAATAACGAGCAGTGGGTGGATACGCCATGGGCAGACGGCTGCTATCGAATGCAGGAGGTTGCTAAAAGCAATGAAATGAAGGCGGTGGAAGGACTGCTTGCCAGCCTTATGGAAACGTACAGTATCAATCAAAACCGACTCTATACGGTCGGATTTTCCATGGGCGCATTTGGCGTGTGGGACCTGATGATGCGGAACCCTAATTTACTGGCGGCTGCGGTTCCGATCGCAGGAGCCGGAGACCCTGCACAGGCGGAGAATATCAAAGACGTTTCAATCTGGTGCTTTCATGGCGCAGACGATCCGACGGTTCCCTGTGAAACGTCAACGCCCGTAATGGCGGCGGCATTGCAGGAAGCCGGTTCCAACCGGATCCGCTATACGGAATATCCTGCAGGAACCTATGAGGACGGGCATCTGATTGCATCCGGCGTTTATGCAGAAGATGAACTTCTTCCCTGGTTATTTGAACAGAGAATTGAGATGGATACGGCTGAGTTGTCGAACGCCATATCACAGGCAGAGCAGAAGAATCCGGCGGATTACACGGCAGAAAGTTATCGTCAATTTTCAGAAGCGCTGATGAATGCAAAAGAAGTTCTTTCGGATGACTCCGCGCAGCAGGAACAGATCGACGATGCGCTTCAAAAGCTGAACGGAGCAGCCGGGCGGTTAGAGAAAAGGCCCAAAGAACCTTTAAAACCAAAGCCTATGGAAGTTCCGCAGATTTTCGGTACAATCCGTAAGGCGGCAAATATCTTCGTCTCTTGGAATGCGGTCAGCCATGCATCCGGTTATGAAGTTTCTTATTCCATATCCGGTACATACAAAACGGCTGCGGTTGCGGGCGGCGCAGTTACTTCCTGCGTAATCGAGGGAACAGACGGAAATTCCGTTTATACATTCCGAATCCGGGCTTATCAGGACGTAAACGGTCAGCGGTATTATACGGATTATTCCAAATGGAACGCAGCTTCGGTGAGCATTCCAAAGCCGAAACTTTCTTCCGTAAAAAAAGCCGGAAAACACATACGTGTCAAATGGAAGAAGGTTTCTGGGGCAACCGGATATCAGATTATGCGTAAAATCGGGAAAAAAGGAAAATTCAAAACAATTGCAACGATCAAAAAGGGGAAAACCATAAAATATACCGATAAAAAAGTGAAAAAAGGCAAGAAATATTATTATAAAATCTGCGCAGTCGTAACATCCGGAACCAATACTTCGGTTGGTCCCTATTCAACAGTAAAAAACGTAAAACGATAAGTAAGTAAAAGGAGCAGAGAAATGGCACAATATCACATATTGAAACAAGACGGAAGGGCAAAACGGGCAGAATTTCATACGGTTCACGGCGTAATCCAAACGCCTGTTTTTATGAACGTGGGGACGGCGGCAGCGATTAAAGGAGCGGTTTCTACCGAAGATTTGAATCAGATCAAAACGCAGGTAGAACTTTCCAATACCTACCACCTGCATGTCAGGCCCGGGGACGCATTGATCCACGATCTGGGAGGCCTGCATAAATTCATGGTATGGGACAAGCCGATCCTTACGGATTCCGGAGGGTTTCAGGTATTTTCCCTGGCAAAATTAAGAAAGATAAAAGAAGAGGGCGTGCATTTCCATTCCCATGTAGACGGAAGAAAAATTTTTATGGGACCGGAAGAGAGCATGAATATCCAGTCCAATCTGGCGTCGACGATTGCCATGGCGTTTGACGAATGCCCCAGCAGCACGGCGGACCGTAGGTATGTACAGGATTCCGTAGACCGTACGGCACGCTGGCTTCTTCGCTGTAAAACAGAACTGGCGCGCCTGAATACGCTAGAGCGGACCATTAATAAAGAGCAGCTTTTATTCGGTATCAACCAGGGCGCCGTTTATGAAGATATCCGTATCGGCCACGCAAAACAGATTTCAGAACTTGATTTAGACGGCTATGCCGTCGGCGGGCTTGCCGTAGGAGAAAGCCATGCGGAAATGTACCGGATCTTAGACGTGACCGTACCGCATCTTCCCAAGGAAAAACCGACGTATCTGATGGGAGTCGGCACGCCGGCAAATATTCTTGAAGCAGTAGAACGGGGCGTAGATTTCTTCGACTGCGTATATCCGACTAGAAACGGACGGCACGGACATGTGTATACCAATCAGGGGAAACGAAATCTGTTTAACCAAAAATACGCAGCAGACGAAAAACCGATCGAAGAAGGCTGCGGATGCCCGGCATGCCGCAGGTACAGCAGAGCCTATATTCGTCATCTGTTAAAGGCGAAGGAAATGCTCGGTATGCGTCTGTGCGTACTGCATAACCTGTATTTTTATAATACAATGATGGAAGAAATCCGGGAAGCGATCGAAGAGGGACGTTACCGGAATTATAAAGAAGAAAAATTGTATGGGATGCAGCAGATTTCGGGGGAAAGTTTATAAAAAATGAATGAAATAAAAAAATCCCCCTTGCCGTTTACAGGAGATTTGTGTACAATAGTTAAAGCTTGTGTTAGATATGCAAAGTAATTTTATTCATATTAGGAGGAAAAAAATGTCGATTTTATTGAACCAACAAACGGTCAGCTCTCTTCCCATGCTGATTTCTCTAGCTGTTTTGTTCATATTTATGTACTTTTTCATGATTCGTCCGCAGCAGAAAGAGACGAAAAAGAAAAATGCCATGTTAGCGTCCATTGCGGTAGGAGATACCGTATTGACGACCAGCGGATTTTATGGAGTGATCATCGATATTGCAGACGATACGGTTATTGTAGAATTCGGAAGCAACAAGAATTGCCGCATCCCCATGCAGAAAGCGGCGATCTCTGCAGTGGAAAAACCGGACGCAGAATAAAGGAAGCTACCAAATAGGAAACGTGTGACTGCGTTTCCTGTTTTTGGATTCACATACTATGCAGACAGAAGGGAGTTTTTCTATGAATTATCATGTAGGCGTTATTTCCGGCGACGGAATCGGACCGGAGATCATAGCGGAAGCCAAAAAAGTATTGGATCGTATCGGCGCGGTATACGGTCACACGTTTGAATGCGAAGAAATTTTAATGGGAGGATGTTCCATTGACGCGGTGGGCGTTCCCCTAACGGAAGCAGCCATTGCGCAGGCAAAAGCAAGCGATGCCGTGTTGATGGGGTCGATCGGAGGCAATACGGCAACTTCCCCCTGGTATCGATTAGAGCCGCAGTTACGGCCGGAAGCGGGCCTGTTAAAACTTCGGAAATCGTTAAACCTCTTTGCCAATTTAAGACCGGCGTATCTCTATGAAGAATTAAAAGAGGCATGTCCTTTGCGGGAGGACATCATCGGAGACGGTTTTGATATGATGATTATGCGGGAACTGACCGGCGGATTATATTTTGGAGCGCGCAAAACCGAAGAAATAGACGGAGTTGTGACGGCAGAAGATACCCTTACATACAATGAAAACGAAATACGCAGAATCGCAAAACGGGGATTTGACATAGCGATGAAACGACGCCGAAAAGTGACAAGCGTCGATAAGGCAAACGTACTGGATTCTTCCAGGCTTTGGAGAAAAATCGTAGAAGAGGTGGCAAAGGAATATCCGGAAGTATCCTGCGAACATATGCTCGTGGACAATTGTGCCATGCAGCTGGTCAAAGATCCGAAACAGTTTGACGTGATCCTGACGGAGAATATGTTCGGTGATATCCTTTCGGATGAAGCAAGTATGGTGACAGGTTCCATTGGAATGCTTTCTTCCGCCAGTTTAAACGATACGAAATTCGGTCTTTACGAGCCGAGCGGAGGTTCTGCTCCGGATATCGCAGGAAAAGGAATTGCCAATCCGATTGCAACCATCTTAAGCGCAGCCATGATGCTCCGCTATTCGTTTGATCTGGACAAAGAAGCCGATGCCATAGAAGCAGCCGTAAAACAGGCGTTACAGGACAATTACCGAACCATTGACATTATGCCGCAGGAAGAAGAGAAGAAATCTCTTGTCACACAGGTCGGCACGAAAGAAATGGGAGATTTAATCGTAGAAAGGATACAGAAACCATGAAAAGTGATCAGGTAAAAACAGGGATGCAGCAGGCACCCCATAGAAGTTTATTTCATGCGCTGGGATTTACCGAAGAAGAGATGAAAAAACCGATGGTCGGTATTGTCAGCTCTTACAACGAAATTGTTCCGGGGCATATGAATCTGGATAAAATCGTAAACGCCGTAAAACTCGGCGTAGCCGAGGCAGGAGGCGTTCCCGTCGTATTTCCGGCGATCGCAGTCTGCGACGGAATTGCCATGGGGCACATCGGTATGAAATATTCTCTCGTCACAAGGGATCTGATCGCAGATTCTACGGAATGTATGGCGCTGGCACATCAGTTCGATGCACTTGTCATGGTACCGAACTGCGATAAAAACGTGCCGGGGCTTCTGATGGCGGCGGCAAGAATCAATGTGCCGACCGTATTCGTATCCGGCGGTCCGATGCTTGCCGGACGCGTGGGAGGCAAAAAGACGAGTCTTTCTTCCATGTTTGAAGCGGTAGGTTCTTATGCGGCAGGCACAATGACGGAAGAAGAAGTCCGGGAATATGAAGAAAAGACATGTCCGACCTGCGGTTCCTGTTCCGGCATGTATACGGCAAATTCCATGAATTGCCTGACGGAAGCGCTCGGCATGGGCCTGCGCGGAAACGGTACGATACCGGCGGTATATTCGGAGCGGATCCGGCTTGCCAAACATGCAGGCATGGCAGTAATGGAAATGTACAGAAAAAATATCTGTCCGCGGGATATCATGACGAAAGAAGCCGTTTTAAATGCATTGACGGTAGATATGGCGCTTGGCTGTTCGACAAACAGCATGCTGCATCTTCCGGCGATCGCCCATGAAATTGGCTTTGATTTTGATATTAAATTTGCAAATCCAATCAGTGAAAAAACACCGAACCTCTGTCACCTGGCGCCTGCCGGCCCGACATATATGGAAGATTTAAACGAAGCGGGCGGCGTCTATGCCGTTATGAAGGAACTTGCGGATGCAGGACTTTTGCATCTTGACTGTATGACGGTAACGGGTCAGACGGTTGGAGAAAATATAAAAAATGCGGTCAATAAGAATCCGCAGGTGATCCGCCCGCTCGACAATCCCTATACAAAGACAGGAGGGCTTGCCGTATTGAGCGGAAATCTTGCACCGGACGGAAGCGTAGTAAAACGTTCCGCGGTTGCACCGGAAATGCTGGTACATGAAGGTCCGGCAAGGGTATTTGAGTGCGAAGAAGATGCAATTACGGCAATCAAAAGCGGCTGCATACAGGCGGGAGACGTTGTCGTGATCCGCTAC
>BLMD01000302.1 GCA_011959925.1 Lachnospiraceae bacterium | reverse complement strand
AAAACTTTTTCAATTTCTCTCTTTTGCCAGTCGCAAGGCTGAACTGTTACTATTTTTTCGACCGTTTTCAATCGGGTTTTCATTCGTCCCGATTTTTCGGAAATATCGGGTCTCCGTTATACTGGATGTCCGAGGTAATCTCATTATATGGATTTACATAATCCGGGCATAGATATTTTTCGCTCCAAGTCATCATCGTTTGAAGAACAGGGATAAAACTTTCCCCAAATTCGGTTAGGGAATACTCAACTTTTGGAAGAATTTCTTTGTATATTTCCCTATGTAGAAAACCGTCATTCTCTAACTCCCGGAGCTGCTTTGTAAGTGTAGATTGTGTAATGCCCTCAAGACGGCGCATTAACTCCCTGGATAGTCTACAATAAACTGGACAGATTTTTTTAAGGTCATATAGTATAAAACCAATAAGCAAAGGAGCAATCCATATGACCGAAACAAAACAGAAAAGAAACCCCCGTAAGTACACAGATGAATTTAAGCGGCAACTGGTAGATTTATACCATTCTGGCAAACGCAGGTGTGACATCTGCCGGGAATACGATATTGCCCATTCCCTGTTTGACAAATGGGTAAAGCAGGTGGAAAACTCCGGCTCTTTCCACGAAAAGGACAACCGTACCCCAGATCAGGAAGAACTGTTAAAACTCCGCAAGGAAAACCAGCAGTTAAAAATGGAGAACGACATTTTAAAACAAGCGGCGCTGATCTTAGGACGAAAGTAAATGTGATCAAGGCAAACGCCCACAAATACTCTGTATCAGCAATGTGCCGCGTCCTACAGGTAAACAGAAGCTCTTTACAGTGTTTCGTTCTCAATCTCGTCCAGTAAGTCCGCAATGGTATTCGGCTCTGCCTGCGGTTCGGTGTCCGCCAGTCCCTCAAAGTATTCCCCGAAGTCGCTCGTCCATCGGTAAAACCGCCTGTTGGAATTAAATTCTGCCCTGTCCTCACATCCGTGGTTATATGCCATGTTCCTTTTCTGAAAAATTTTTGTTGTCTCTGCCATGACTGTGTGGTTATTTATTATGCTGCTTTCAGGTCTGTCTGATGCTGCCTGTAGTATTCCTCCGGCGTCAGATAGCCGTTTGCTTCGTGGATACGCTTCCGGTTATAAAAAATCCATATATACTCAAACACTGCGGCTTTGGCTTCCTCCCTTGTCCGGAAATGCTGCCCGTTCAACCATTCCTGCTTTAACTTCCCCCAGAAGCTCTCCATCGGGGCGTTGTCCCAGCAGTTCCCTTTCCGGCTCATGCTGCTGATAAATCCGTGTTCTTTTGCCAGTGCCTGATAATCCAGGGAGCAGTACTGGCTTCCCCTGTCAGAGTGCAGGATACAGCCTTCTGTGGCCTTTGTTTGGCAGATGGCATCCTTAAGCGCTGCTATCACCAGCTCTTTCGTCATGCGTCCGTCCATGGACATGCCTACTATTTTATCCCCGCATAGATCCATTACTCCCGCAAGATAGAGCCAGCCTTCATCCGTTGGGATATAGGTAATGTCACTTACCATTTTCTGTCCGGGTCTGTCAGCGTAAAAATTCCTGTTCAGGATATTTTCTGCCACTGGAAGGCTATGCCTTGAATTCGTTGTTGCTTTATATTTTTTATGGCTTTTTGACCGTATGCCGTTTTCACGCATGATGCGTTCTACCCGCTTGTGGTTGGCCGGCTTTTCTGGTTTACGGTTTATTTCATGGGTTATCTTCCTTCCGCCATAAGTATTCCGTAATGTCTCGTGGATCTGTATGATCTCTTTCAGAAGATCTTCATTCTCCGTACTGCGCAGGCTTTTGGAACGTTTCCGCCACGCATAATAACCGCTTTTTGAGGGCACGCAGTTCGGCATCCTCCTGATGGAGATTTCCACTGCCCACAAATGGTTCTGCGGGATGCTCCTTAAAGCGGGACATCCAAGTATACAGGGTATTTACGTTGACCCCAAGCTCCCTTGCAACCTGTGCCGCTGGTACGCCTGACGGTACCCTCTTGCATGCCTCTTCCTTGAATTCGATACTGTACGTCTGTGCCATAATCTCTCCTCCTGACTTTCTGGGTAGATTATACCACTCGTTCTCTGGGTCTATCAAATGGGGTATAAGGCAATCTGGCAGGATATCCAGACGGCGGCTTCGGGTGCTTGGGAACTGATTAAAAATGTGATCCTTGGGCCGGTTCTTTTGCTGATCGATTTGGTGACGGGGAATTTTACGAAGCTGAAAGAGGATGCCCTCAATATCCGTTATGCCCTGTGTCTGTTTCATGCCCTCTATGAGCCTTTCAAAGCGTTCCTGCGCTTGCCTGTCAATGTCGGCAAGATAGGTGTTGAGTTTGCCGTTTGTGAGAAGATTGATGTATATAACCCTGCGGTACTGCTTCAGATAATCCAAGTGCCGCTGTCCCCATATACCTATGGGCTTCTCTTCTTCGGTTGGTAATCTCAAATCTGGGATGAGATATCCATTTTCTTCGTGATATGTGCCGCCTAACTGTTCAAATAGTGATTTCATATGCAAAAACTCCTTTTCTGTATGATTTGGTTTCTGCGGGGTATCTGCAAGCAATGTATCAGCAGGCTGTATGTATATACTATCTTTAAGTTAAGTAATCCCCCCCTGCATCACGCTGCTTCCTTTTACCCAGATCTCTTCCTCTACAACTTTCGCTGCACAGTTGGGCATCAGCTTTCCGACGGAACCTGCTTTTTTGTTCCATGCCAAATTCGTGCTGATGACAGGCGCGCACTCTGTCATGCCGTATCCCTGCAGGATCGTTATCCCGTATCGTTCAAACAGCGAAATCCATGCCCGATTTAAATATGCGCCGCCGCTGCAGATCATATGCAAACGGTCTCCAAATACGTGATCAACCTTCCTCTTCTTATTTCGAACAAAAAAATTTTCATTTTTTGATTCTGCCTTTCGATATTTTTTCATTAGTAACAGTGTTTCCATTTTAATTCAAAATATCGAGTATTACTTTTCTCTATAATTCTCGTATTGACTATTTTTTTGTTTTGAAACCTAAAAAGAAAGAGTGTTTTTACGATTATTCTTTTTGTATCATATGAAAATATTTATTCAATCTTTTTAATCAATCGTCGAATTTTGTCGTCAAATTTTTCTCTTTTATATTTTACAAGCCACCTTTTCACATGCTATAATTTTCTCAACATTTTAGTAAGACGATAATATACCAAAAATAAAATTAAACCACTTCGGTGTTTTAATAAAATACAAAAAGGAGAAAAAATTATGCGAACAAACAACACAATTGTAAAATGGAAATGGATTGCCGCCGTATTTTTTGCAATTTCTATGACTGGCGCAATCGTAGGGTGTGGAGGAGAGGATGCAGTAAAAGATGTAACTAATGACAAACAAGCAGAATCTGGGAATTCTGAAACAAAGATTGATGATTCAGAGGAAAGTGAACCAGAAGATACCGATTCAGAAGAAAAAACTGAGTTTTACATGGGTGAAACAGCAGAACAAGGAGACGTTCAATTTACCCTTGTAAATGTCTATGAATCCTCTGGAAGCGAATTAATAACACCGGACGATGGTAATATTTTTTTGGTATGTGAGTTTGATATTTCAAATAATTCAGAAGAAGACATAGGCATCAGCTCTGTGATGAATTTCGAAGCATACTGTGACGACTACTCCTTAACTCTGGATATAATGGGTCTTCAAGTTCCAGAAGCCGAAGGAAAGAGTCAGCTAGACGGAAACATAGCCTCAGGAAAGAAAATGAACGGCATTGTTGCTTATCAGGTTCCATCCGATTATAAAACTATGGAGATAAATGTAACTCCTGATTTTTGGTCTGGCAAAGATATAAAATTTATTTATAGCAAATAATTTATTATTTGTTGATTTAAAAAAATCCGCTCTATCTATTGATATTCCTATTAGGTTCACGTTATCAATTGTTAGACGGATTTTATTATGTCTATAAAATTCAAATACAATAAAGAAAGAGAGTAACCATGACAAAAAGACTATTAGCATTTTTATTTTTTACACTATTGTCTGCAGAACTGATCGCATGTGGAAACAACAAGACCGAAAATAGCAGAAGCCCAAAAGAATCTATAGAAACAGAAACTTCGCAAAGAATAACTGTCGAAGAAATAACCTTGGACAATACAGAAATATCTCACGACTCACAAGCTATTGAAGAAAATCCTCAAAATACGCCCGAAAATAAGCCAGAACATACCCTTAACGATATCGAAAATTATTTGCTGGACCAGGGTCTTTTGTCTGGCGAAAGGACGCAAATGGCTGCTGGTTTAATCGGTGGCATTGACGGTTTTAAATATTCAAGCTCTGCGGGCGAAATATATGAGTATGACGTAAATTCGGACGCCTACAAAAAGTTATCAAACGGAGAATCAATCACCTTGGAAGGTATGGAAGGGTATTCCCTAAAAGCAGTTTCCACAAACGGCAAATTTGTCCTTTTTGGTGAAAATATCCCACAGGAACTTATTGATGCCTTTGATGCTTTCAATTAAAATGGTACTGTAACCAAAAACCGCCCAGCGTTTCCGGCGCCAGACGGTTTTCTAATCCATCCTGGGATGATTCTTGAAAAGCATATTGCAAACCAAATTTGCATATGCTATAATGCCGTTAGGCAAAGCGAAAGCCAGTGTCCATATGGCACAAATAAAAACCCCCGGACTGCATTCCGAGGGTTTTGTTTTTGGCTAGTTGTCATTGCCGTTACTGTCTAGCCATTTGATGATGTAGTGGCAGGCCACACCACCCACGACAGTAACCAAAAGCGAAGCCAGTATATCCATATGACACACCCCCTTTCCGTTGCCGGACTGGGAATGACAACACAGGCATTATATCACAATCCTATTTGTTTCAGCAAGAGAAAACCGCCCAGTGTTTCCGGCGCCAGACGGTTTCTAAGCTCACCCAAAAAAGAAGTTGTGGAGGTTATTGCTGATAAACAAATATGATAAAAAACAAAAAATAGTATAGAACAATAAAGATATATAAACCTAAATGTCTACAAGGTGTCTACAAAAACTCCTGTAATCCCACTAAACAAAGGCATGGCTTCTTGACTTTTAATCAAGTTGTCCGGGGTTCGAGCCCCCGATGTCTCATTCATAAATATATGGGGCTGTCGCACTAAGTGATTAGTGCGCAGCTCCTTTTCTATGAAAAAAATAAC
>BLMD01000301.1 GCA_011959925.1 Lachnospiraceae bacterium | reverse complement strand
GAGGCTGTCGCACTAACGATTGAAAAATCGTGAAGCGACAGTTTCACTTTTGCTGTTTTTATATGTGATTTTTAGAAAAAGCTCCGTATTATTTTGTTATTCTATAAAAAGGGCATACTTTAATAAGCCATCCTGCATGGCCTAAAACTTGATTTTGAAATCTCAAAAATCAGGCACTTTTCAGCGGAAACAAATGCGCTCCAGTCCTGCCTTTTTGAATCTTATTATGGAGCTTATTGATATTTCGTGCCATGGCAAGCAGTGTGCTTTCTGCCAGAACATTTGACATTCCTTTGCCTAGGTATCTCCTGAACTGCATATCCTGTTTGATATCCCCAAAAGAGCCTTCTGCCTGAATGCTCCGGTTTGCCCTCAAAAGGATGCCTTTATCTGAGAGGATTCGTTCCAGATTTTCCTGTCTGTATTTCAGGAATGTTTTGGCAGCCTGAAGTATCTTTGTTCTTTCTTCTAAAGGCGTCTTAGAATGATTCCCTTTGATACAGTCATTTTTATAGGGACAGTCGCCGCAGTCCTCACATTTATAGATTGTTTTTTTGCTTACATAGCCCGTTTTACTTTTCGAGTGCCTTACATGGTTTGCTTTCAGTTTTTTACCATTTCGGCATGTATAGCTGTCAGATTCTGCATGATATTCCATGTTTTCAATTCTTCCGATGTCATTTCTGTACTTTCGGGTTTTTGAAATTTCATAGTTGGCTGGCTTTATGTAAGATATTTGTCCGTTAGCTTCAAGAAACACATAGTTTTCTTCGCTTTCATATCCGGCATCCGCAGTTATATTTTTGTACTTAAATTTAAGATGCTCCTGTGCATCTTTTAAAAATGGAATCAGGGTTGTAGTATCTGTGGGCTGTGGCCCGATTGTAAGCCATGTGATGTATTCCGAGTCTACGCCATGCTGAAGATTGTAAGCGGGTTTTAACTGCCCGTTGCCCATGGCATCCTCCTTCATCCGCATAAACGTGGCGTCATGGTCTGTTTTGGAATAGCTGTTCCGTTCTCCGCAGATATGTATTTCCTGATTGTATTTTTTGAGTCTGGATAAATAATCTTCGAGTGTTTCGATACTCTTTTGAAGCGGGGGCTTTCTTTTCCCAGTGCCGTGCACAAAAACTACATTCTCACTTTGTCTTAAGGCATACAGCTTTTTGCGCAGTTTCTTTACATGGCTGATTTTTATTGTATTGCCATAGACGATCCTTAAACCGTAAAGCCGCTCACATTCTGCCACAAAATCTGCAAGTTTTATAAGAAGCTTTGCCTGGTTTTTTGTTACGGCTTTTTTCCAGACAAAGGTATATTTGTTCGCGGCTGCTTCAATTTTCGTACCGTCTATGAAAATGGTTTCGCCTGAAATTTCCCCCATATCAAAAAGTGCATTGGACATTTCAGCAAGGATCCGCTTGGAGCAGGGCGCAAAATGAATGCTTCGGAAGCGTGCAAATGTTGCATGGTCGGGAGCCGGCGATCCTTCCAAAAGGAACATAAAGTTAATATCCCTTTTGCAGTTAAGTTCCATGGAGCGGGAAGAATAGTCCCCGTTCATGTAAGAGTAAAGCACAATCTTCAGGAGGGTCCTTGGCGCTACGGAATTTATTCTCTCATAGGTAGAATACAGGTCAGTCAAATCCATTGCCTCCACAAACTGACTTAGTAAGCGCACGGAATCATCTTCTGGAATGATCGTTTCAACATTTAACGGAAGTTTTAATTGATATCCGCTTTGGTTTAAGCTATAATTTTTGTGTAAGTTAATGTGTTTGGTCATACATTAATTTTACACCAACTGCCGGATTCTTTCGAGGTCCGGCAGTTATTTTTTTCATAGAAAAGGAGCTGCGCACTAATCACTTAGTGCGACAGCCCC
>BLMD01000300.1 GCA_011959925.1 Lachnospiraceae bacterium | reverse complement strand
GCAAGGTAAAAAATGCGATGAAAGCCAAGTTTAAAAATGGGGAATACATCGCCCCAGTCACGCCTTTAGGGTATAAGCTGCATCCGACGGAAAAGAACAGGCTCATTATTGATGAGGAAACGAAGTGGATTGTGGAGCGTATTTTTGAGCTTGCGGCACATGGGTATGGGGCAAAGAAAATCTGCCACGCCCTCGCCAAAGATAAAGTGCCAGTCCCAACATGGTGGCTTTATAAACGGAACGGGTATAAGGCGTCCATGTTTGAGGGGAAGCCTGAAGAAGTAAAATACCGCTGGTGCATACAGACCGTCAGCAATATCCTCGCCAACCAGATATACCTTGGGCATACCGTCCATTACAAGCTGACAAAGATGTCCTATAAATCCAAAAAGAATATCAAGCATAGCGAGGATGAGTGGTTCGTGGTGGAAAATACGCATGAGCCGATTGTCACGCAGGATTTGTGGGATTTGGTGCAGACGCATGTAAATTCAAGGCGACGGAGCCGTAAAGACGATGAGCCGCAGATATTCGCAGGGCTTATAAGGTGCGGGGAATGCGGATGGACGCTCGGCTCGGCAAACACAAAGGACAAGGGGCGTTTTTACCGCTGTACCCAGTATGCGGCGTATGGCAGGAACTTCTGCACGCTCCATTACACGCCTTACAAGATTTTGTATGCGTTTGTTCTCGGAAGGTTACAATACTGGCTGATGGCGGTAAAAGAGAATGAGGACGCCATTCTGGAACGGCTGCTGCAAGGCAGCGAGAAACAGCGGCAGTCCGAGAATGCCCGTGCCGAAAAAGAGCTGAAAAAGGCACAGAAACGCAGGCAGGAGCTGAACAGCCTTTTTGCGAAGATGTACGAGGACAGGGTAAAAGGGCTTCTTGACGAAGAAAATTATTCCATGCTCTCCGTCAAATACCGCACGGAGCAGCAACAGCTTGATGAAACGGTCAAGACCATCTCTGCAAGGCTTGAAGAAACGAAAGAGGAAACGGACGATGCAAAACGCTGGATTGACTTAATCCAGAAATACAGTGCCATTGACGAGCTTACCGCCCCGCTCTTGAATGAACTGATTGAGAAAATCGTAGTCCACCAGCCATGGAAAGACGGGAACGGTAGGACAGTGAGGGACATTGAGATTTATTATCGTTTTGTAGGAAAAATTGATTAAATAGGCATGGGGAATGTGCCGATTATGGCACTTCCCCGAAACACTGTCTTTAACTCATGTAAAGCGGTGACTATTTAATTCCATGTATAGCTTTACCCGCCGAGGAAGAACAGCCGATAGGCATATGGGGGCAACGGCATCTGGACTATCTGAAGCAGTACCGCAGGGTTACATACACCAATCTTCTCACAAGCGGCAAACTCAACGCCTACCTTGCCGACATTGACAGGCAGGCGCAGGAACGCTTTGAAAGGCTCATAGAGGGCATGAAACAGGCACAGGGCATTACGGAACGGCTAAAGGCTGAAAACGCCTTAGAATGGGTCGGGAGGATGAACAACATACGGGCTTGTGCAATGGAGATTGTAAACGAGGAAATAATCTACGCATAACAGACAGGCGGCAGAGGGTAAAAGCTCTGTCGCTGTGCATTTGTTAAAAAATATCTTGAAAACACAGATATTACAAAGGATTACCACATAAAAATCCAACTGACAGATATCGGCGTAAAACTCTGTGAAAGTGAATGTTTGCTGGCAAGCGGATTAAAACCATTACCAACGGGCGGCGGAATCATTGAC
>BLMD01000299.1 GCA_011959925.1 Lachnospiraceae bacterium | reverse complement strand
AGAGGAGACGGATTCTACGAATACCCGTGCGAAGGAGGCCGCTGATAAGGGCGGTGGACAGGGGGAGCATGGAACCTTGTTCGTGGCCGAGAAGCAGACGGCCGGAAAGGGACGCCGGGGAAGAGGCTGGGAGTCGCCGGCCGGTGCAAGCATCTATATGACACTTTTGCTCCGCCCGGATTTCCTGCCGATAAAGGCCCCGGGACTTACCCTGCTGATGGCTGTTGCCGTGGCAAAGGGGATCCGTAAGTGCACGGGGCTTGCCTGTAAGATCAAGTGGCCTAATGACGTGGTGATCCATGGGAAGAAGGTCTGCGGTATCCTGACGGAGATGAGCGCGGAGATCGGCTATATCAATCATGTGGTCATCGGCGTGGGGATCAACGTGAACCAGGAACGGTTTCCGAAGGAGATACAGGACAGGGCGGTCTCGCTTAAGCAGGAGCTTTTGCACAGCGTCCGTCGTTCGGAGCTTATCGCGGCCGTGATGGAGGAGTTTGAAGTCTGCTATGAGATATTTCTTAAGACGGAGGACCTAAGCGGTATAAAGGAGCAGTACAACCGTCTGCTTGTGAACCAGGATCAGGATGTGAAGGTCTTAGAGCCGGGAAATGAGTACGAAGCCCATGCGCTTGGAATCAATGATACGGGTGAGCTGATGGTAAGGATGAAGGACGGCCGGGAAAGGTGCGTCTATGCAGGCGAAGTATCGGTGAGAGGGGTGTATGGCTATGTATGATGGAAAGGTGGTGCTGTGCGGCGCCAATTCTTATGAGGAAAAGTATTATCTGAATCCGGATTTTGAACAGCTGCCCGACGCGGTTAAGAATGAACTTAAGATCATGTGTGTGCTCTATGTAAATGATGTGGGCGGTATCCTGACTCTGGCTTATGGGGAGGACGGGGAGCTGTGCTTCGAGGTTACGTCGGAGGAATTCGATCCGATGTTTGACGATATCGGGAGCAGGCTTAAGATCAAGCAGATCCAGCGGGAGAAGCGGGAACTGCTTGAGGCGTTGCAGATGTATTACAAGGTATTTTTCCTGGGGGAATAGGACAGACAGTATGATGATGAAAAAG
>BLMD01000298.1 GCA_011959925.1 Lachnospiraceae bacterium | reverse complement strand
CAGGGTGTGTTACGGACTTTCACCGATTAGATTGCGCCCATACTGGGCGCACGTACAAAATGAAAAGGGAGCCAGTACTGCTCCCTTTTCATTTTTACGCTCTCGCCCTTAATGTGCCAGCTATTTAATTTTCATATATCCCTTTCAGCGTAAACTGGTCTAAGATATGCCCGTCCATTTCCCGGTGAAGTTCATTCAGCAGAAATCCCTTTTCCAACTCCAGCATCTTATCCAAGGCATACACATGAAGTTCATATACGTGCGGCTTATCGGGCGGCGTCATCCCGCCGTAATAACAGGAAAGCTCCGTGGACTGCTCTCCGCCCTGTATGCTCGTCCAGCTATTCCTTCCCTGCACAAAGTCATCCGCCGTCTGGCTCTCATTCTCTTTGATCTCAAAACGGGTAATATTTGCCGCCAGCCAGTGTATCCATGCGAATCCCCCTGTCACCGGGTATGCGTCCTTGTCCTCCAAAACAATGGCAATCGACACCGTTTCCTGCGGCGCACCTTCCACCTTAAAGGGTAAAGAATAAGTAGGGATGCCGTTTTCATTGAACTGCGTCCCATGCCCGCCATATTGGGGCTGGATTACTCCGTTTATAATGCCGCTGCTTGTAACATTCATCTTTGATATCCTCCAATTCGATTTATGATGATATTTTAAGCGGCGGTTTCCGGACAGTAAATTACCCACTTTTTCGTGGGTACTAATCCGGAACTACTCCCTTTTCCTCCAGAATATGCCCCATGCCGTTTGCTTTCAGATAATCAATCCCTATATGCTGCATGATCCTTAATGCCTCCAGTATCTCCCTTCCCATACCATCCGTTAAGGAATATTCCACATGGAGCGGGTACCCCTCATAGGACTTTTTTTCCACAAATCCGTAATCCATCAGTTCCTTTAACTGCTCCAACAACATTTTCTGTGTAATGCCGTCTATATCCCGCTCCAGCTTCGCCAGGGATGTTGCCCCTAAACGCAGCCGCCATAAGATGATCGGTTTCCATTTCCCTTTGATCATGTCATGCACCAGTTCCAAAGGGCAGGTATATTCTGTCCTCATTTTCATAGACGATGCCCCTTTCCGTTTCCTATTACTTCGACAGAAAACCGTTCCCGCTAAAGCAAAAGCATCCACTGAATTATACCATAAATATTTTCTGTTTTTCACCCAATGTCACGAAACGACTATTTTTCGGGAATGGAAAGCAAAAAAGAGCCATTGACAGTCCTTGCCCTCCTGCTAACATTTTTCAATTTTTCTGTATACTAACAGGTAAAACCCCATACTATCACGGAAACTCATATACAAACACGAAAACTCCGAGCGGTTTCCGTGTTTGTATCATATACCCCGTTTTCCGACAGCATTTTCCGTCAAACTGATACCCTTTTCCGCAAAAACCAACAATATCCTACCCCTTTTTACCTTTCCGCTTTATACTATCACGGAAACCCCTGACTTTTGCGTGATAGTATACTTTTGCCTGATAGTACGATATTTTCCCTAATCGCCATCCTATCAGCGGCATCAAAAAACACAAAAATAGGGGTCCACCACACACCGTGATGAACCCCACCAAGCCTTAAAACCCTTGATTTTAAGCCATTCTTCAATACTTTTGCCTGTTAGTACCAAAAATCCTATGGCATTATTTCTGAATAGCCGCCTGTGCCGCTGTTAAATATTTTTTATCGCTCCCAATACAAGGCTCTGCCCCACCCCATTCAAACCTTTTAACGATTCCTGCTATCGTTAAAAAGTGGTGCAAAATCAGAAAACGGAGCTGCTCCCTCGACAGAAAAAAGGCTCAAAAAGCGAAAAAACAAAACTGCAGAACCCGTGAAATGCCTTGTTTTCAGGCATTTCCGCAATTCCGCATTGTATCAATTTCGTTGTTGCGATGTTTCCTTGTACCTGTGGACATTTTCCTGATAGAATTCTAAAATTTCTATCGTTAAAAATTGTATTAAAACGCCAGAGGTTTGACGCAATATATTGAATTTAGAGACAAATATCTTTAAACTGACTGCCCAATTTAGTAAATACTATCTTATCAACAAAAAAATCTATAACTGATTTATGCCTTGGGAATGTTGCCCCTGACAAACGCTTCTCAGATAAATATTTTGCAATCGTATCAAAAATATTTTCATACAAAGCATCAAAAGCAAAATCAATAATAGTTAAATTTTCAATAATACTTTTGTAAAGCCTAATGTCATTATTAATTATGTTCTTTTTCAAATCATTAGAACTGTTTCCATTTTTGCTTTTTGATACTATTAAACCAAGTTGCTCCAGTATTGCCAAAGAAAATGATATTCTTTCAATTGAAGCTCCAAATATCACGCATTCGTCATCATAATCTCCGTTTGCTATCGACTTAAAGAGCAACGCATCTGTAGATGATAATTTACCTATAATATCTGTAAAAATTGGATGCACTTTTACCGCTTTATCACTACTCATTGACGACGCAATCAAATTAACAAACATTTCCCTCAATTCTTCTTTTTCGACACAATACTTTGAAGCTTCCAAAGCTGGAGCAACAATCTGAATATCTGGTTCTACCCTTTTCTCATTTGGGATAGCTTCTATTTTTTCATGTAACTCCCGATTATAATTTTCTAATTCTACTGCATAGCGCAATTTGCGTTTCTCAGCCATATGTCCAATACCACCAAAAACTAAAAACCAAATATCTGACACTGTACTACCAATGGCCTTCGTTGGCTGTTCTGTTAAATTAGTTAAAGCCTTATCAACACATTCTGGCATCTCTGCATTGATTAAGCCAATATTATTCTTCGATTTATCCGACATATGTATTTCCTCCGTCTATCATATATATTTTTACTTTACTACTTAAGAGTAGTTTTTACACATTCGGTTTTTCACTTCCTCACTCGTAGTAAAACCATAGTACCCCACCACTCCTATTGCCATGATTTGCCCCGTTCTGCCCCACAAGTGCCGCCAATTCCCGGCTAGCCGCCGTGCTGCCGTGGCACACAAATTGTGAAAAATGTAACGAAAATGGCAAATCGAGGCAAAACGGGACAAGTTGATGCCGTCAAACATAGTAGGAATTGGGGGCTTTTACTACTACGATTACCCTATTTCAAATTGCTAAAAATTTCTTTTTATACTAACTCTAACAATTGCATCTCCATCACTTTGATTATGAGAATTTTCTACTATATAACTGACCATTTCTGCGATATCCTCTTGTGTATACAACTCATGTGTTATCAAATCCTCTATCATTTCAAAACCCTCTAATTTGGCAATGTATTCTCCACACTTCTTTCCAACAACAATTTCATTTTCTTTAAACTCAATCTGAAATCCCATTTCCGTAAGACGCTCATAATAAGTCGCAAAATTAACAACAGAAAAAATTGCTCTTTTATCAAAAAGAATATCCAAAATAATATCATCACTAATATTCCACCATATAATTGGCTGCCTATATGGTTTGTACTCTTTCCCAATTTGTTCCATCCTTATATTGTTATATGGGGAATCCTTTATCATCTTTTTTACAATATTATCTATTTTTTCTCCTAAAATATCATCAAAGTTTTCTGATGCATAATATTCTTCTTCCTTTATCGCTACAATCAATGTATTTATTTCTTCGTTATATGCAATCCCTTTTTCATTATTACAAGCAGCATCAATCAAAAAATGCTGTTCATTCATTTTTCTTTTATCCTTCATAATGTCACCAGAATCACTTAGCAATAAATCATCTTGATTTTTTAGCTGTTTTTGTATTTTTTCTTTTATACTATTTCCGTAGATTTCCTCTCCTTCTTCTGCATCAATTTTTAACTTTACTTTAGATGACATATATACACTTGATGCAAGAACTCTTTTGTCATTTATATATTCACTTTTTATTTCTCCTGTTCCAATCACTTTTCCATCTAATGAACATACAGAAAAGTCCCCTATTCGCAGCATATTTGTAATGGAGTGATATACTACTAAATAACCGTCAATAGTAGGATTTTCTTTAATGAACTCAATTTCTCCTCTTCCACCTATGCCTGAAACAAATAATCCATTATCTGGATGCTTATAATGTTTTTCTAATTCCTCAATACTGTCTCTATAAAATATATAGGCAAATGAATCTCCAATACTTTTCCCTATGCTAATCACTTCTTTAATTTCTAGCTTTTGATTTTTCCATTTTTGCATTTTTTCTAAAAAATCCTCTTTATCTAAGGATTCTTTCATTTCTATATATTCCCGTTCTTTTTGAGATATCTCCCTATACACAGACATTGCATTATATAAACATTCTGCAAGATTTGTCTGAAAATTGATAAATTCATATTCTTCTAAATTAGCACCTCTTTTTAAATTTAGCATTATCAAGGCTAATTCGCGTAAGGTTTTCTTTATTTCTTCAATTTTATCATCATACATACTTCAAACTCCCAAGTAAATGCTTGCTCATTTTTAGAATAATTATATCAGAAACATTTCACCCCTACCACCATATATTTACATAAAAAATGCCCTGCCGAAGCAGGGCACACAAACTCTCCATATATCAAATTGCTCGAAACATTTTCTATGAAACGAGCTTCTCCTCCTTGTTCTTTTCCAGTTCCTTTCTGGCATTCTCCAGCTCTTCCATCCTCCGAAGTTCGTCTGCGGCATTCCCCAAGCCAAGGTGCGTATAGGTATTCAGCGTGACACCGATATCGCTATGCCCTATTAGGTATTGGAGTGCTTTGGGATACCAAGGTTATTGCTTCCGACACAGGCGATATTCCTATCGTTAAAATTTGCACCCAAAGTCATGCTTGGGTGCATTGTATCAAATTGTGGTACGCAAGCCACTGTACGTACCGTTCGGTATACAGCGGTTCAATAGTTTTCACGCAACTTTCAGATAATAATCAAGCATGGAGATATATCCCAGCTTGGCTATTATTGTATTGGTAAGGGCTTCGCTTAGCATCTGCGCTGTCCTCCGGTAACCCTTTCGGCTGTTGGCTATCTGATGCACCTGCCTTTCTTCAAGCTTTAACGCCCTTAGGTTTCGGTACCTCGTCTTTACCTTTTTCCATTGTTTCCAATAGATTGCCCGTATCCTGCGCCGGAGCCATTCATCTGTCTCCGCCATCAGTCCTTTCATGTCTGCAAGTTTGTAGTAATTTATCCACCCTCTGACATACTCCGCCAGTTTCTGTCTTCGGTAGTCATTACTCCACCCTTTGTTTTTCTGAGTTATCTCCCTTGTCCTGCCTTTCATCTTTTGGTCGCTCTTCAGGTGTACCCGGAATCTGCACTTCCCTCTGTTCCTGTAAAATGCATATCCCAGATATTTTATTTTGCTCACATGGGTTACTGTTGTCTTGGCTCGGTTCACTTTTAGGAATAGTTCTCCCTCTATATATGGGATGATATTTCCCAGCGTCCTCTCCGCACTCTTCCTGCTCTTGCAGAATATCAGCGCATCATCCGTATACCCTTCCTCTACATTCTTCTTACAGGCTCTTAATACGTCGTGCTGGCTCCTTCCCGGTCTGAACCCGCAGCTGTTCTCTGAAAAACTGCGGTTCAAACAGTGGTGTTAGTTCTTGGGTAACCGCCTGCTGTATCAGGCGGTCTACGACTGTTGGTATTCCTAATTTTCTGACCCTGCCTTTCTCTTCCTTGGGTATCTCTACCCTGCGGACTGGGTTAGGCTTGTATTTTCCCTTCCGTATCTGCTGGATCATTTCGCTCTGGTTTTCTTTCAGGCAGGGTAGAAGTCCACCCACCTGCATTCCATCAATCCCGCCTTTGCCTTTGTTTGATTTTACTTTCTTATATGCCTTGTTTAAGTTGTCTTTCCGCAAAATCAATTCCAGTAAATTGTCCGTCCAAAAGTCCGTGATGATGTCGTTGTTTTCAGTAATCCGCTGATAGACGGACACTTCCACAAATGTTTTATTGCATTGGACGCGTCCACGAGACCTCCCCGGGTACTCACACGCTCTTTCCCTCTTATACCCACTCCATAAATACTAAATACAGTTCCGTGCAGTTATCGGACTTTAGTTTGTTTGGCAACCTTATCCCTGCATTTAGCCTCAAATATAGCAATCCAGAGTTTTGCCTAATCCTTTCTTCAGATTATCTGAGTTCTCAGATAATCTGAATTATCCTAGTAGAATTATTATCCGAGTAATCAATAGAAAAGCCGGAA
>BLMD01000297.1 GCA_011959925.1 Lachnospiraceae bacterium | reverse complement strand
GAAATCTCAATATTTTTTTACTTATTCATCATAATTTACAGTATTTTTATCATTTTTTTGTTTAATTTAACCAATGATTTTCCGTTTGATCGATTTTTTCTCTGACATTTCCTTCTTTGCGTGTTTTTCATGTAAACGTAATCATTTTTGGCACTTCCCTTTTCTTTTAATATTACTGTGTTTTCTTCCTGCTATTCACTGTCGAAAATTGTCTCTCAAAAAAGGGTTGCTTTTTCAAATTTTATGAATTAAAATGAAGAAAAAGACGAATGTACAGGATTTCTTACTAAAATTACAGCTTTTGTCCCATTGGAACTGCCTGTCCATTCCTGACAAAAAACATTTCCAGGAGTCGCTTATGGTATCGATCAAAGATGTAGCACAGTTAGCAAACGTTTCCATTGCTACTGTTTCCCGTGTAATCAATTCACCGGAACGCGTTTCCGAAAAGCGCAGGACAATCGTTCTGGATGCAATCAAACAATTAAACTATCATCCCAACGACATAGCCCGTTCCCTCCAGCGGAACGAATCGCACCTGATCGGCGTACTTGCGCCCGATATCAGCAATCTGTTTACCTCAGAGATTATTTCTATTTTATCCTCAGATCTGGAAGAGCATGATTATTCCATGTTCCTTGCCATTACAAACCACAATCCGCAGAAGGAAACGCGCCTGGTCAATCTGATGCTGCAAAAACGCGTCTCCGGCATGATCCTGCTGGGGACGCGGCGCAATACGACAGAAAACGACTCTCTGTTGGATGATGTTGCACGCACAATTCCTACTCTGATGGTAGACTATACAAACAACTGCAATATGTACTGCGTACGAATCAATGAAGCCGCCGGCATTTCTGACGCAGTTCACTATTTATATGACCTGGGACATCGAAAAATCGCTTTTGTCAACGGTTCTCCGTCCCTGATTTCTCACTATTATAAAGAGATCGGCTACAAACAGACCATGGAAGAACTCCGCCTGACCGATATGGCACAGAAATACACGGTTGTGGTAAGTCCCGATTATGCAGGCGGCGCGCGCGGCGCCAACATGCTGTTAAACCAATCGGACCCTCCGACCGCCATCGTAACAGGCGGCGATACGATTGCCGTCGGCGTTTACTACGGCATTGCCATGAACGGCCTCTCGATTCCGAACGATATTTCGGTCATCGGATTCAGCGGCTCCGCCGCATCCCAATACACCTATCCTTCTATGACGACCGTAGACCAAAAGCCCGCGATTCTCGGGTCTTTGATCTCTACCACTCTGATTGATATTTTAAACGGAAAAACGGACGTCAACCGGAATAATATTTTAGAACCGGGGCTTTTGATCCGGGACTCCTGCCGAAAGATATAATCCGCAAAAGCATACGGAGGAGTTTCTGGGGATCTTTCTCGTTCCTTTCGGTTACTCCTCCGTATACCGTACGCGCATTCCGTCTTTTAAATCTTGATCCGACTCCGTGACAATGCGTTCTTCTTCCGTAAACGTATCGTCCTCCAGAGCCGCGTACGACGCGTCTTTGTCTAATACTCTTACTTTCCGCTTTCTTACGGTCAGCTCCACGCCGAGAATCGTATTCTGTTCTTCGATCAAATACACGTAATCGCCGTTACTCTCCTGATATAACGCCGAAAGCGGAATACTGCAGGCATACCTTCCGATTTCCTTGTTTATCTGCATTTCTGCCGTCTGTCCGATCGTCGCCTGCGGATCTGAAATTTTTGCGGTAATCTGACAGCTTTTGTCTTCCAGTTCCCCGACTGCCTCAATCAAAATTCCGGAAAGCGTTTTTCCTCCGTTTGAAAATGTGACGCTGATCTTGTCTCCGGGTACCAGATACGATTTTTCTTCCTGGGGAAGCACTGCCTGAAACAGCTTCTCGCCGGCTGCATCGCTCAGCACAAGCGCCGATGCATCTGACGTACGTTCTCCGGAACGTACTAAAATTCGGCTCACATACCCCGATCGTTCCGAAAGAATTTTCCCTTCCGCTTCTTTTAACTTCCACAGGCGGTCCCTGTTTTCTTTGAGCTGCGCTATCTGACTTTGCTGCTCTTTTCTCGTACCGGCCTCTCCGCCTCCGTTTTTTGCGTCCTCCAAAGCCCGCTGCGCCTGCTTCACGGCGTCGCTTTTGCTGCTGTCAGCCGCATGAAGCGCGGCTTCTTTTTCTGCAACGGCGGCTTCCAGCGCTTCCCGTTCCTGCTCATAACGTTCGGACAAATTTGCGTCCAGGCTCTTTTTATAGGAAGCAAACGCATCCCGGTCCTCCTTTGATGCCTTCTTTTTCTGAGACGCCCTCCAAAGTTTCTGGTATTCGGCATCTGTTTGATATGCTCTTTTTTTATATGCTTCTTTGGACGGCAACGAATCTCTATCTCTCACCGCCGCCTGATACGCTTCGTCGGCACGGCTGACCTCTCCGGACGCCGTGTCCGTAATATCCTTTAAATCCTGGCTGGCACGATTTACCGCCGTACTACCGTCTGCATTCAGCTGGGCAAGCTTTGCCTCTTCCGTCTGAATCTGAACGTCTGCCTGCTGCAGCAGCCGATTCAAATCCTCTGCTTCTACCTGAAGCAGTACATCCCCGGGTTCTACCTTCTGGCCCTCCACGACACAGACTTTTTCGACCAATACGCCGGCCTCCGTTACAACGGGAACTTCTTCTTTTGTCAGAATCGTACCGTTTGCTTTGATTTCATGCACCAAAGTTTTCGTTTCTATACTTCCGGCTTTGATTTTGGGCATTTTGCTGGCATATATCCCTCTGGATACAATCGTGCAGACCAGCATAGCTGCCAGAAACAGTCCGAAATACCGCACCGCGCGTTCTTTTTGTTTTCTCATTTCCTACTCCTTCATTCCCGATGCCGCAATCCCCGATTCCAGGTAATCCTGTCCCATAAAA
>BLMD01000296.1 GCA_011959925.1 Lachnospiraceae bacterium | reverse complement strand
CAGCGATTTTTTCTTTTGCTAACTGTCAAAGACGGGATTTTACCATTTCTGAAAAAAAAGGTCAATTCCACTTTATTTTTTCTTCCGGTCAGCCGATACAAGTATTGATACCAAATATATGGATATATTTTATTATGCCAAGGAGGGTTCGTATTATGAGCAATGTCGGTGCAATTCAAAATTCTTCTTATTATACGGCTGCAGCAGATACTTCCGCAAAAACAACTGAAAAAGAAACGACGAAAGAAGCTGCGGATACCGCAAAGAAAAACGAAGGCGTCGTATACGAAAGAAGTTCTTCTACCAAAAACACAAACTATGTAAAGAAAAACGCTTCCCTGATCAAACAGCTGCAGGCGGACACAGACGCAAGGCTTTCCCAGATGAAAAATATCGTAGAGCAGATGATGTCAAAGCAGGGTTCTGCGATCGGCAAAGCAGACAGTATGTGGCGGTTTTTAGCAGGCGGCAACTTTACGGTTTCCGCCGATGTCAAAGCACAGGCGCAGAAAGATATTGCGGATGACGGCTACTGGGGCGTAGAGCAGACCTCCGACCGTATCGTAGATTTTGCAAAAGCGCTCAGCGGCGGCGATTCGGAAAAAGCGGACAAGATGATCGCAGCATTTAAAAAAGGTTTTGAACAGGCTACCAAAAGCTGGGGCAAGACGCTTCCGGATATTTCGCAGAGAACCTATGACGCTGTCATGAAAAAATTCGACGCATGGAAAAACGGCACGGATGTTTCCGCTTCCGACGCCGAATAAGAAAACACTTAAATTTCCGTAATTTAAAAACGGATTCTTCCGATTGAAGAAGAATCCGTTTTTTGTGTTGTTATCTCTTCTGTTTTCCCGCCTGCTCTTCTTTCGCCCGGATGATCGCATCATTAAGCGTCAGCATCTTAGCGTCCAGCATAGAAACCAGGCCGGAGCATTCCCGCAGATCCCTGCTGATATAATCGGGAGCATTGCCTTCAAATTTGTAGTAAATCTTATGCTCCAGGCTTGCCCAGAAATCCATTGCGATTGTGCGGATCTGTATTTCCACTTTTGCATCCTCCACACGGTCGGATAAAAAGATCGGAACCGTAACGAGCATATGGTAGCTTTTATAGCCGCTTTGTTTCGGATGCTTAATATAGTCTTTTAACGATACTACCGTCAGATCGTTCTGCCTGCCGATCATCTCTGCCAGCCGGTAAATATCTGACACAAAGGAACACACAATACGGATACCCGCAATATCATTGACAAACTCTGTCATATTTGAAATCGTGCTCTCATGACCGCCGCGTTTTAGTTTCTTTACGATGCTCTCCGGCGACTTGATCCTAGATTTGATATATTCGATCGGATTGTACTGGTGAATATGCTGAAATTCGTCATTTAAAATCTCAAGCTTCGTACCGACTTCTTTCAATGCGCTGTTATAAATCAGCATCATCGTCTTCCAACTGTCTACGTCTTCCCCAATCGCAAGATTATGTGTACGATGAATCATCTACAAAACCCCCATCACTGCCATTTCTATGACTTTTTGATCGTCTGTGATCTCATACGTTTTTAAGTCTTTGTATTTTTTTATCATAACACATTTTTCAATTTTTTTGTTAATAATTGACAGGAATTCACAAATTCTTAATAGTTTATCCTTGACTTCTCCCACAGAAAAATGCAAAATATACGATAGAAACTATGGATATAAGGAGCTATTTACATTATGAAAAATTTGATCATTCCTGCAGATTACCATTCTCCGCTGAATCTGCACGACACACAGATCGCCATTAAGACGGTGAAAGACTTTTTCCAGAACCTGTTAGCCCAGCGCTTAAATCTCGCCCGCGTCTCCGCGCCGCTTTTCGTGGATCCCGCTACCGGATTAAACGATAATCTAAACGGTGTGGAACGGCCGGTTTCGTTCGGTATTAAAGAACAGAATGAAAAACGGGCAGAAGTCGTGCATTCGCTTGCCAAATGGAAACGATATGCATTACAGAAATACGGATTTTGCGAGGGAGAAGGCATCTATACGGACATGAACGCCATACGGCGGGACGAAGATACGGACAATATCCACTCCATTTTTGTCGACCAATGGGACTGGGAAAAAATTATCCGAAAAGAAGACCGTACGCCGGATGTTCTGAAAGAAACCGTGCGTTCGGTTTACAAGTGCCTGAGAAAAACAGAAAAATATATGTCCATTCAGTATGACTATATCGAAGAAATCCTTCCTCATGATATTTTCTTTATCACAACAAAAGAGCTGGAACGCCTCTTTCCCGACCTTTCTCCGAAAGAACGTGAGTATCGGATTTCCAAGGAAAAAGGCGCCGTATGTGTTCTGCAGATCGGCGACGTGTTAGAAAACGGCAAACCGCATGACGGACGCGCGCCGGATTACGACGACTGGGCGTTAAATGCCGACATTGTCGTATACTACCCGATCCTTGATATCGCATTGGAGCTTTCCTCTATGGGAATCCGCGTGGACAAAGAAGCGCTGTTATCTCAGTTGGAAAAAGCCGGATGCATGGAACGCGCCGGTCTGCCGTTCCAGAAAGCAGTCATCGACGGCAAACTGCCGTTTACCATCGGCGGCGGCATCGGACAATCCCGGATCTGTATGTTTTTCTTAAGAAAAGCACATATCGGAGAAGTGCAGTCTTCTCTCTGGCCGGAAAATATCTTGGCCAAATGCAGAGAAAACGGGATCCCTTTGCTTTAGTCCCGGCAAAACGTCCGGTCATCCTCTGTTATAAAACCCGCGTCCTCCAAAAGGCCGCGGGCTTTTTTTGTATTTTTATATCCGTAGATTTCAAGAAATCCGCCGCTGCAATGTGAAGCGGTACCAAACACTTCCTGCATCTGCCGGTGATCCATATAAATTTTATTCTCCGGCTGCGACAGAATACCGCAGATTTTCGCCGTTCTTTTCTGTCCATTTTCGTCCGTTACGCTCACTTTAAGCGTCGGATACTCCTGTATCCACTGTTTGATTTTACTTTCTAACGGCGCGTACCCCATCTGGTCTTCCAATTCCGTAAACGCATCTTTTCCAAAAAATAACAGCGGCGTATTGCCCATCGCAATTTCTTCCTGTGCGCCGGATATCTTTTCCCATTTGACGGGATACTGCCGAATATCCACCCCGATCACTTCTGCCTGCATCGTATACGTATCGATCTGTATTGTAACCCACGCTGTCTTTGCAGGAAGAAAACGGCAGAAACCAGAAATTTTCCGAAATTCCTCCACAAGTTCCTTCTTCAAATCCTCTGCCGCCTGAATCCATAACCCATACGCCCTGTTCTCCTTGGCATATTCCCTGCCCCAGCGTGCCGCTGCCGCTGCAATGATACAAAATAACACAGCCCAGACAATATCCTTATAAATATTTCGTTCTTTCATAGATTTCCCGTCCTATCCTCTGATAATGCTTCATTCTAAAATACAGCAGAGCAATCGCTAAAAGCAGCGTCAGGATTGTCAATATAACGATTGTCACCCACCACTGATTCGTCTCGGGCGCTTCCTCCTCAATTACCAGATCTATCGTCTGGGGCTTTCGGATTGCCGTAGTAAAGGCCTGTTCCTGTTCGATTACCTCTCCCTGTTCGTTTTCATAGGAAAAAACAACTCTGCCGGAGACATCTCCGTATTTTTCTGCATGTTCATCCGCAACGTTTCCCTGTGCGTCCATATTCAGCGTTCCCGCAAAAATCTGCATCTGTGCGTCCTGCGACGTTCCGGCTTCTATGTTACCGAGAAATACCTCTCCTGCAAACAGTCCCTGCCCTTCCAGTCGGACTTTTGCATTGTAAATAACGGCAAGCCCTGTATTTTGTACCTGAAACTCCACGGAATGCGTATCGGACTCATAAAAACTCTCCGGGACGGCAAAATGAACAAGGCTCGCCTGCTGCATCTGCCGGATCGACAGATACACCGTTTCCGTTGTCGAATATGCCGTCCCTTTCTTATCTTCATAATCAAATTGAAACTGGATCGGCAGAGCTTTCTCCAAAGCTTTTTTTCCTGCCGTAATATTTTGTGACAAATCTGCCGTGTCACCGGCGCCTATCCGGTCAAAATACCAGGCATTTTTCTCAAAAACGATATCTTGCTCATCCGCAAGCAGCGTCACTTTCATATTCTGGATTTCCTGATCCGCGCTGCAGTTTTTTGCTTTCAACGTCCATGCCTGACTGCTTCCCGCCAGCACCTCCTGGTTCTGCAGGCTGTTTTGCTCCAGCAGAATCTTCGGCTGGCGTATGGTCTCTTCTTTTTGACCGGATGCTTCCATTGTCTCTTCTTTCTCTCCGCCGTCGAATCCCGTGCTCTCTTCCGCATTCTCTTCATACAGATCAAACGCCGCACGTCCGTCTGAAATTTCCACATAAATCGTAAATTCTTCCCGGACCGTACCCTGCGGCGTTTTCACCAATGCATACAACTGCAGCGGATACTGCCCGTTTACCCTGTACTTTTTCAGCCGGATCCGGCATCGATACAAATAAACGCCGTTTTTGGACCGCTTTACCTGTTTCTGATACGTTTTAAAGTAAAACGGACTGTTTTCCTCCCGTTCAAACACCACGCCGACCAAAAGCGTCTGGCCTTCAGGCGCCCCGTCCGTCCGAAACGGAATCACCAGCTGCATCGTATCTTTTTTTATCGAAGGCGTATATCCTTTGGCAAACGAAGCGTTCATGCCCTTATATTTTTTATTGGCGTCGATCCTGACCGTCCCCTCCGCCCGGACAATAACGGCAGAGCCAAAAACACAGGCAATCCCTATACAGATTGAAATAAAAAGCACCCATTTCCTTCTGCTTCTCATAACTCCCGCATCCTCCCTCCGTCCATTTCAAACACTTTATCACACAACAGCCGGATATCTTCGCTGTTGTGACTCGCCAGAAGAATCGTTTTCCCCTGTTCCTTTAACCCAAGTATCAACGCACGGATATCTGCTACGCCGTGCTTATCCAAACCGTTAAACGGCTCATCCAGAATCAAAAACTTGGGATCCTCCATAATTGCCTGGGCAATGCCCAGACGCTGCCGCATCCCCAGAGAGTATTTCCCGACAGATTTTTTTAAGTCCGGATCTAACCCCGCTTTCTGGATTGCGGCGCGAATATCCTCTTTTGAAATGTTTCCCTTCAGTCCCGCCAGAATCTCCAGATTCCGTATCCCGGTCAAATTCGTCAGAAATCCGGGCGTCTCAATGATCACACCGATACTCTCCGGAAAATCGATTTGTGTACCGATCATTTTTCCTCCGACCGTAATGCTTCCTTCGGTAACCGGAACAAAACCGCAGATACATTTCATCAATACCGTTTTTCCGGAACCGTTGTTTCCGGAAATTCCATAAACCATCCCCTCTTCCATCGTCATATTAATGTCTGAGAGTACGATATCTTCGCCGAACTTTTTTATCAAGTGGCGGATGATTACATATTCGCCGGACGGCATGACCGTATTTTTTTTCGGTAATTTTATATGTTTCATATTCCGCTGGCCTCCAGATCTGATTTCCCATCTGACAGTTTCAAATGAATGCGTTTCCAAATCGTACGCATCTAAACCGGGTACGCTCTGCCTTTAAATCTCCCGCAGGCGATACCCTAACAGCAATCCGTGCAGCAGAC
This sequence comes from Lachnospiraceae bacterium, assembly GCA_011959925.1. Lineage (GTDB taxonomy): Bacteria > Bacillota > Clostridia > Lachnospirales > Lachnospiraceae > Roseburia_B. Next base: position 30,701 of record BLMD01000296.1, on the reverse strand, counting down.
AAAAGAACACAGAGCTTACGAGAAAAAATACCCATATTCCGTTTCCGCCCGCTCCCCAGTAGTTCTCTGTCAGTATCCACTCCTTCGGATCTATCACATACAAATCCTGCAGATATCTGTCTTTTAAAATAATCAGCAGATAAAAACAGACAAACGGCAGGCCGTACGCCATATAATAATTGCAGAAAGCCGCGGCAAAAATCCCGGATACCTCTGCCGTAATTCCTCCCGTCAGGCAAATGCGCAACAGCAGAAGCACGGCGTCCCACACCGTCTTCATTTCGATCGTCCCTTTGTATTCCAGCGGATATAAAAATAAAAATCCCATTGTAAGAGACAAAAGTCCCGCGAAAAAAAACGGGAGAAATCCGCCCGCATAGACCTGCATCGTCTTTCGTCTGATATACTCCGCACGGCTGATCCGAACCGCGTACAATTTTAAAAAACCGCCGGACGATTCTCTTACATAAGACGCCCCCGCAGTCAGAACCGAAACGATCGGAATCAAAAACAACATTCCCTGTGAGGAAAACGCCGATTTCACATACTGTAAAAAACTTCCGGCGGCAAGCGGAAACTCCATCTTAGAAAAAGGAACAGATGCCGCAGCCGCAAAAAAACAGGATGCCGTCATAAGATAAAACGCCTTTTCTTTTCCGATTTCTCCCATGGACTATTCCCCCGTAAACGAATGAAAATGATATTGCTTCAACGTCCGAAAAGAAAGATATGCAAACACCAGAAGAATCCCGAGAAATACCGCGCAGGACTGCCAAATAGAAGGCAGCGCATCGTAGCCGAAATCGTGCATCCCGTAAGTTGCATGGTTTAAGGGACTGATCCAGCCGACCAGCCGCCGCATCTGGTACATCTGGTATTCTTCCTTCTGCAGCAGATGCGCCAGTGTGTCCGGATCCAGTAAAAATCCGATCAGGCTGTAAGAAAGCCCGGCGGCAACCGACGCTTTTTTACCGATTTTCATTTGAAAGAACAGCATCAGAAAACCAAGCGTCAGCGCATAACAGACGAAAAGCAGCATAATCTGAAGGCTGCAGGCAGCCGGAGACGTGCTTTCCATTACTTTCACGGTAGACGGCACGGACATCTGTTTTCCCATTTCAGAATAGGCAAGCAGCGCCGCCGTTTTGCTCCAGATATTTCCGATGTATGTTTTTTTCATACACAAAATTCCGGTCACAAAGAATACATACCCCATATACAGCAATGCGGCGCAGATTATATAGAGAAACTGTGCAAACAGCCACTGGCTTTTTTTCATCCGAAGCAGCAGATACGGTGTGAACGGGCTTAATTTCGGCAAATCGATAAACAAAAGGATCAAAAGCATGGTGCACAAAAGGATCGACACCGTATCCCCAAACGTCCAGATAAACGGTTCAAACGCCTGCATCGGAGAATCGTAATATTCTGCTGCCTGCATGGCACGTTCGCTTAAAAAAAAGCAGAGAATAAAGGAGAATAAAAACGTAAGGAGTATCCTGGGATTTTTCAGAAAACCAAGAAAATTCCATCGCAGCACGGCAAAAACCGATTTCATATCCTAATACCCAAGACCGCGGTCGATGATGGATCCGTCTATGGCGTTAATCGTCAGAAAGCTATAGCTGGATCGTTCGCCGGTATTGTGCTGCGACTGCGTCCCGTCGGAACTCACCGCATCAAAACCTCCGAAAAAATCCCAGACCGGAACCAGCAACCCCGTCTCGTTATCCGAAGCCGGATCGTAGATCCTCGTATAGCCAAATTTGATCTTTCGAATATGAAATGTCCGCTTCGATTCATAATTTAAAATATCCGCATTCGAGACTTCCATCATCTGTTCATATATATTTATCACGCTTTCAAAATCCATCAGTTTCACATTCTCTGTTTTGATTTCTCCAATGTCATACGGATTAAGCAGCGTTACCTCCTGGATGCCGTCATCTCCGACTATGACCAAACAGCGTTCATAGCTCCAGGGAACAAGCGTGCTGTCCATATCCTCCAGTCCTCCTCCGCTGCTTAATTCATACGTAATCGGCACACCGTTAAGATTTCTGGTAAACACAAACTGATAACCCGCGTCGAGCATGCCGTCTTCGCTCGCGCCCTGTTCTCCATGGCAGAATACACTGTAATCCCAGTCTGTAAAATCAAGTCCCCAACCCAGCTCTTCTACCGTCTCTTCCGCAATTTTCTTCGCATCCTCATATGAAATGTTTAACATCTTCTGAATGGACGCTTCCGGAATGTAATTCGGGCTGTCCGGATCCGACAAAACAAATTCCGCTTCCGTCCAGTCGGAAAATTCCATCGGATCCTTTTGCTCGTCTTTGATCTTTGAGATGCAAAACTTTATGTCCGGTTTTAATGCGTAATCCACGGTATATTGATACGTGCCGTGTTCCGTCTCCGCTGCACCGCTAAAACGATCCTGATCTACTTCTTTTACGCGTTCTCCCTCGCCTTTGCTCCAGTATTCCAGATTCAGCGCGGGCTTTACCTCCACTTTTTCCCGTTGCTCCGGCGCGGTTTTTAACCGTTCTTCGTAACTTGCAATCATTGCGTCTATATCGTACTGTAAATTACCGTTCTCATCCTTCCCGTGATCATAAGGATCTAAATTTCCTTCGGATTTATATTTTTTAAGTCTTGTGATCATCTGCTGCAAATCATCTTTTGTCCATTCAAAATACGAATAACTCTGATAAATCTTATCTTCTTTAAAAAACGCGTTCGTTACCTGATCGATCAGTTCCTGATTCACTTCCTTCGCGGAGACTGCGTAGGTATTGACCGTATCTACATCCGGTACAAACACATCCGCGTCGGTATCGACAATGAGTCCTCCGTTTTCATAAACACTCTCGTTTTTATAATGTTCGGGCGCTTTCAGGCGTTCCCGCAGTGCTCCTTTTATATCTTCCCCGCTTTCGTACTTATCGATGCTGTCGGCTCCTTTCTCCCTTACGATCGACTCTTTCGGTGTTTTCTCGCATCCGGCAAGCAGCGTGCTTCCCATGCCAAGGCATAAAACAATTGCCGTAATTTTTTTCTTCATATGCGCCTCCTGAATTGAATTGTTAAACCTGATGTTTTGCTTTTTGTTTTTCCTGAGACCATTTTATCCATGTTTCTTTTTCAAGTATTCATTCTATTGTTAAGGATTTGTAAAACTGCCTTTAAAAAACAGAACCGCTTTCGTTCCGACTCCGACTTCACTTTCCAGTTCAAGCTTTCCCTGATGCGCGGAGGCAATCTGATCACAGAGGGCAAGCCCCAGTCCCATATTTCCACTTTTTCTGGAACGCGACGGATCCACCCGATAGAATGCCTTCCTTACTTTCTCCAATTCTTCCGGCAAAATGCCGCATCCCTCATCTCTCACCCACAGCGAATCGGCATCTGCCCCCATATAAATCCGGCTTCCTTCCGCGGACGCAAGAATGCTGTTATTTACCAGGTTGATTAAAAAACTGGTCATCAGGTCCATGTCCATGCGCTTTGTTTCCCCCTGGTATCCGCCTTCTTTTATCAGCGTCATGTTCTTTTCGCAGAGGCTGTGTTTCACGCTTTTCTCCACTGCATCAAACAGCGCTTCCACGGAAACTTCTGTCAGATCAATCTTACATTCCGGCTCGTAAAGCCGCGTTAACTCCATCATCTTTTCCGACAGACGCGAAAGCCTTCCGCTCTCCCCATGGATATACCGCAGCGCTTTTTCCTGCTGCTCTTTGGAAAGCTTTACCGCAAGCAGCGTCTCCGAATAGCCTTTGATCGCGGTCAGCGGTGTTTTCAATTCATGAGACATACTGCCGATGAGCTGCCGCTGGGCTTCGTTGACCGCCCAAAGCGGCTTTGTAATTTTCTTAATCAGATGCGTCAGCAAAACCGCCATTCCTAAAGACGCCAGAGAGGAAACGAGAAGCTGGCGCACGATCAGGGAAAAACTTTTGGAATACACGGAAGTAATATCCGATATATGATACAGATAATACGTTTCCCCGTGTTGATATTCGGTATAAAAGATCAGCACATGGCGTTCGCCCGGCTGCTCCGCTGCAAACGGAACCGGATATTCCTTCATCTCCCAATCTGTCTTCGTTACGTCAAAGTCATAGGAACTGCTGTTAAACAGCTCCTCTTCTCCTTTATATAACGCACTGTCCCTCATCATATTTTCCCGAAAACAATGCGTAACCATATAATCGCGCACTTCCGTTTTTCTGTTCAGATTTGTCACTGCTATGGAAAATCTATGAACCGCCTCTGCAAAAGATTTTCCTTCTTTTTCCCGGATCAATTCAATTTTTTCCGTATGGCTGGTATAAATCACATAAAAAGAAAAAACCTGCGCCAATACAAACAACAGAATTGACGCAGTGCATGCAATTTTTTTTATCATATTCATTCTGAAACCTCCATGCGGTAGCCGACTCTCGGCACGGTGATAATAACGTCAAAAAAATCCAGCTTTTTACGAATATTCGCTACATGCACGTCGATCGTCCGGCTCTCCCCTTCAAAATTCACGCCCCAGAGCAGATTCAGCAGAAACTCCCTGGTCATCACCCGGTTTCTGTATTTCCAGAACGCCATCAGGCAATCGTATTCCATTGGCTGCATGGGAATTACCGCTCCGCCTTTTGACACGGTCCGCTTTTTTTCGTCGATCACAACGTCTTTTATATGGATTTCTTCCGGTTCTCTGCCGCCGCAGCGTTTTAAGACGTTATCCATCCGTACAAGAAGCTCCAGCATTTCAAAAGGCTTTACAATATAATCTTCGGCGCCGCTTTTTAAACCTTTGACTTTGCTCGGCAGATCGCCTTTTGCCGTAAGATAGATCACAGGGATTTTGTGCGCTTTTAATTCTTTCAAAAGTTCAAACCCGTCTTTCCCTGGCAGCATGATATCAAGCAGCGCCAGATCGTAGCTGTCGTTTTCTTTTAAATGAAGGTCAAATTCCGCCCCGTCAAAAAACGGAACCGGCGTATAACCCGCAATCTCCAAGTTCATGCAGATCAAATCATTGATCGCAATTTCATCTTCAATCACCAATATTTTTTTCATTTTTGTCTCCGTTTTCTATAGCATAATTTTTAAAACGTCCTGCCAGGCAGACGCCTTTCGTATAGTATAATATAGTATGTTTGGGAAAACTATAAGGTTTTGTAAATGTTTTGTAAATTACAACCTTCGGTCATCCGTGTACCATCGTCTCTGGATTGAAAAAGCCGGCAGTTGAATATACAGAGACTTTCTGTCACTGTTATCTGCTTTCTTCATAAATTATATAGAACAAAAAAAGGAGATTTTTATGGCTATCGGTTATATGATACTCCAGGCAAGAACCGCTCACGATGCCGTCCCGCTCAGCGGCGTGAATATCCGCATTTTAGACGGCCTTGGCAACCGCGTGTATGAACTGACGACAGATGAAAGCGGGGAAAGCGAAAAAGTCCCGTTAGAAACTATCAGCGGAGATTTTTCCAGAAACCCGTATTACTCCGAAACTCCTTATATCAGCTATTATGTTATGGCACAGAAACCGGGTTTTCAAAGCCTCTCTGTCGCAGATATCCCCATTTATGAAGGAGAAACGGCAATTCTGCCGCTTACGCTTCTCCCCATGGAGGAAAATCAGCGCACGCCGCTGCTGTCGGAAATATACGTCGGAAAACCTGCTGTCGCTATGGCAGCGCCCCGAACCCAAACAGGAGCTCCGTCCGGTGCCTATGTCTTACGGCAGGTCGTCATACCAAACCCCATTACCGTACATCTTGGTTCCCCGTCTTCTTCGGCATCCAACGTAAGCGTTTCTTTTCCGGATTATGTAAAGAACGTGGCAAGCAGTGAAATTTATCCCACCTGGCCGGATGCCGCTCTGCGGGCAAATATCTATGCCATTATTACATTTGCATTAAACCGGGTTTTCACGGAATGGTACCGCAGTAAGGGATATCCCTTTGATATTACGAACAGTACCGCCTATGACCAGTATTTTGTAAAGGGCCGTCCGATTTATTCCTCCATCAGCCGGATTGTCGATGAAATATTTAACGAATATGTGCGCAGAAGAGGACAGAACAATCCGTATTTTACCTCGTTTTGCAACGGCACAACGGCAACCTGCCAGGGATTATCCCAATGGGGAACCGTAACGCTTGCAGACCAGGGAAAAACACCGCTTCAGATTCTGCGCTCCTATTATCCCAAAGATATCGAAATTGCAGAGACGGATATTATCACCGGCGTACTCTCTTCCTATCCCGGCTCCGCGCTCAGACAGGGCAGCCGCGGACTGGATGTTCAGACGATTCAGACCTATCTCAACCGGATCCGGCGAAATTATCCGGCGATTCCCGCGATTACGGACGAACCCGGTGTATTCGGAAACAGCACAGCTGCGGCAGTCAAAAAGTTCCAAAGTGTGTTTCAGCTGACGGCGGACGGCATCGTCGGAAAAAGCACATGGTACAAAATATCAAGCCTCTACACTGCAGTTACCCGGCTTGCGGAATTAAACGGGGAAGGTGTGACGCTCGGCATCGGAACCGTCCCGCCGGGCTCGGTTCTCCGTCAGGGAAGCAGAGGCCAGGATGTCATTACCCTGCAATATCTTTTAAACGTGATTTCCGAATATTATCCCGGTATTCCCGCGCCCGCGCAGGACGGCATTTTCGGAAGCGGCACGGCGCAGGCGGTACGGGCGTTTCAACAGCTGATGCGCCTGGATCCGGACGGCATCGCAGGACCTAAAACATGGCAGGAGCTGTATCGGGTCTATCTGGGAATCGGCGAAAATGTCCCGATTCCGAAACCGGAACCCGGTACGATAGAATATACCGTACAGGCGGGAGATACCCTCTGGGCAATCGCAAGAAGATACGGCACAACCGTCGACGTGCTCAAAAGCTATAACGGCTTAACGAGCGACATGCTTCGCATCGGACAGGTGCTGAAAATCCCTGCCTCACAGACGCCCTCTTATACAAAATATACCGTACGCGCCGGAGATACCCTCTGGGCAATCGCAAGAACATACGGTACAACGGTTGACGCAATCCAGAAGCTAAACGGACTGACCGGCGACGTAATCAATATCGGGCAGGTATTAAAGATTCCTCGATAATCGACCTGCTTATTGGTATTCGATTAGAAAGCGGAACGTCTCTGCTGACACAAAACAATGCTGCCGCACTACATCCACATAGTACGGCAGCATTGCTTCATCTGTATCTTCAACGTTTACGAAATCGCTGCAAACGCAACGCTGTATGCCAGAATGCACCACGGCTTTCCGAGCACGATAATGGCGGCAAATTTTCTCGCCTTCATCTTTGTCAAACCGGAAAAATAACAGAAAAAATCATCCGGAAACAACGGCAGTACCATACCCAAAAATAAAAAGATCATGTAGGACTTGCTTTTTCCCGCCCATCCCGAATATTTTTCATACTGCTCTTTGGGAAATAAATGTTCCACCAGCTTTACTCCGTATTTTTTTGCCAGCAAAAACGCAATGATCGATCCTACCGATATCCCGATATAATTACACCAGAATCCTCCTGCGCTCCCAAACAGCACGGCTCCCACCGCACAGCCCAAAAAACCGGGAAGAATCGGGATGATCACCTGAAGCGCCTGAATTACAATCAAAATCAATGGGGCAAATAATCCGAAACTTTTTATATAGATCTGCAGTGTTTCTACCGACTCAAATTCTCCGTCCAGATATGCTTTTACGATAACTCCTACGATAAGAAAACAAAATACGGCAACCAAAACCGTCAGTATTTTCTTCCAATTCATTCTGCACCTCTTTCATTTTCTAATACGCCGCTGTCTGCCGGCAGGCAGCTCATCGACGACACGTTTTTTGATTGACTTCCTGTCATATAGTATATCATATCGCAAGCAAATCTTTTTTAAGTATAGCGGTTGATTTTTTTAATATCTTTTTAAGAGTTTCTAAATTACAAATTCCCTACCGTTTCGCTTTCCGGTACCCTGCTTCGATCGCCTCCTCCTCGGAAGAGAATAGAATCAGATTCTTAGAATCCGCCATCTCCTCATAAGCGGCCTGTCCGGGACAATGATAAATCTTAGAGCGTGTATTCCCCCGTATCAAAGTCTGCGCAGCCTCCTGCTGTGTCTCTGGCACATCCGAACGCCGGCTCTCTCCGGTTGCATAATCGATGAAAATGCCAGGCTGGACATTGTAGACAAATACATGAAAACAAATGCCCTCGCCCTGATCTTCCACAGAATATGCTTCCATCTGCACGCCCTTTGCCAGAAGATCATCTCCTTCAAATACCGGCGTTACCCGATAGAGCACATGAAAACCCGTCTCTTTGATATAATCGGCGACCATATTTTCAAACGGAAGCATACCCTCTACATTCATATAACGCGTCCCCGTGATCAGATTCTTCTCGTTTGCATTTTCTGCCGTAAGCTGAAATCCGATCAAATGGCAGCGGTTATACAGATATTTTCCGTCGACCGAATCGTATTTTACCGTATGCCATCCGGTTGGTTTGATGTGTCCGATTTTTCCTCGTTCTCCGGTCGGCATCAGATCCTGCCCGATATTCGCCCATGCGCTTTGGCATCTGCCCAGCGCATCCTGCTCACTGTAAGCTTCAAAGGATGTTTCCGTCAGATCCTCTTCGGAAAAATCCGGTTGGTTTTCATTGAGCGTAACATAAGGTTCCCCGCTGTATTCCGGCACATCGGACAGTGTATAAGACGCCTGGTCCGCAGTCAGGGCTGCCAAATCTTTCGTTTGTGCACAGCCTGCTGTGCAAAGCAGTAATACCAGCGTCCAGATCGCTAAAAATACTGTTCTTCTGCTTTTTTTCATCGTCATATGCCGTCTCCTTCCATAAAACATCCTGCCGCCGATGCATCTTTGCATACGACTGCAGTCATTGCGCATGATGCAGGCTCTTGAGCAGGGCAATTTCTTTCGCCCAGCCCGCATCGTCATTCGGCGTCTCTAAAATCACCGGCAGGCCCTGCAGTTTCGGATGGTTTATGATGCGTTCCATCGCAGGAAGCCCGATCTGTCCCTCGCCGATTTTCTCATGACGGTCTTTGTGGCTGTCGAAAGGATTCATGCTGTCATTCATATGAATTGCCTTTAAATGCTCTAACCCGATCACCGCGTCAAACGAATCCAAAACGGATTCCAGCTCATGCACGATATCATAACCGCCGTCCCAGACATGACAGGTATCTAAGCACACGCCCATTTTCTCTTTTAATTTCACGCGGTCTAAAATGGCTCTTAATTCTTCAAAATTTCGTCCGATCTCCGAGCCTTTGCCCGACATTGTCTCAAGCAGCACGACCGTCGTCTGCTCCGGTTTTAATACCTCGTTTAAAAGCCCCGCCGTTAAATCGATGCCGGTCTCGCTTCCCTGCCCGACATGGGAACCCGGATGAAAATTATAATAATTACCGGGCGTTGCTTCCATCCGCAGTAAATCGTCCGCCATCACTTCCCTGGCAAACCTGCGGATCTCTTCTTTGGCGGCGCAGGCATTGAGCGTATACGGCGCATGCGCGACCAGCTTACCAAACGAATGCGCTTCTTTTAACGCAAGAAATTTTTCAACATCCGCAGGATCGATCTCTTTCGCCTTTCCTCCCCTTGGATTTCTCGTAAAAAACGCAAACGTATTCGCTCCCAGCTTCAACGCCTGTTTTCCCATTGCTTCATAGCCTTTTGACGCCGATATATGGCTTCCGATATATAACATAACGCCCTCCTATAACCGTTGGATCCTCTCGATTGCAGCCAACGTATTTTCATAGCTGCCAAATGCGGTCAGCCTGAAATAGCCTTCCCCGCTCGGTCCAAATCCCGAACCAGGCGTACCCACAACATTCGCTTTTTCTAACAGATAATCAAAAAATTCCCAGGACGTCATCGCATCCGGCGTCTTTAACCAGATATACGGCGCGTTGACGCCTCCGAATACGGTATATCCGCCGTTCTTTAATGCTTCTTTAATCAAAGAAGCGTTTCGCATATAATATGCCACCTGCTCTTTTAACTGCGCCTTCCCTTCGTTAGAATACACCGCTTCTCCGGCGCGCTGTACGATATAAGGAGCGCCGTTAAACTTCGTTCCGTGCCGCCTTGCCCACATATCCCGAAGCGATACGCCGTTGCATAAAAGCTCTTTTGGAACAACCGTATAACCCAAACGGACGCCTGTAAATCCGGCATTTTTGGAAAAACTCTTTAACTCGATCGCGCAGGTCTTTGCACCGCTGCACTCATAGATCGAATGCGGCACATCCGCTTCCGAAATATACGCTTCATACGCACCGTCATATAAAATCACCGCGCCTGTCCGGTTTGTATAATCCACCCATTCCTGCAGCTGGTCTTTGGTCAGCGTCGTGCCGGTAGGATTATTCGGCAGGCACAGATAAATCAGATCCGGCGTCTCTTTCGGAAATTCCGGAACAAACCCGTTTTCCGCCGTACACGGCATATAGATCACATCGCTCCACCGTTCCGTTTCCGCATCGTATGTGCCTGTCCGCCCCGCCATCACATTGGAATCCACATAGACCGGATAGACCGGGTCGCAGACCGCAATACGGGAATCCGCCGCAAAAATCTCCTGAATGTTGGCGGAATCGCTTTTCGCGCCGTCCGATACAAAAATCTCATCTTCCGCAATCTCACATCCTCTTGCCCTGTAATCATGTTCGGCAATCGCTCTCCTTAAAAAATCATATCCAAGATCCGGTGCATACCCGCGGAACGTAGACGCACTGCCCATTTCATCTACGGCTTTATGCATCGCCGCAATAATGGCAGGCGCCAGCGGCTGCGTCACATCGCCGATTCCCAAACGGATAATTTCCGCATCCGGATTTGCTTCGGTAAACGCCGATACTTTTTTTGCTATTGTGCTGAATAAATAACTCCCCGGTAATTTTCCGTAGTTTTCATTAATCTGAAACATGTTCTGATTTCTCCTTTTCTTCTCTCATGATATAAATTGTATGATCCCAAAAGCCTGCTCCAAAGAAGCGTGCCCGTGTTACCTGCCCAAAAAAATTTCTCCTTCAAAAACCTCTTCCGCTTCTCCCGTCATATACATCCGGTTTTCTTTTCTGTCCCAGGAAATCTTTAAATCTCCGCCGAGCAGCTGAACCAGAACTTCCTCGTCGCAAATCCCGTTGACGACCGCCGCGGCCGCAACGGCGCAGGCTCCCGTCCCGCATGCCAGCGTCTCGCCGCTTCCCCGTTCCCAAACGCGCATACGAAGCGTTTTTCGATCGATCACATTGACAAACTCCGTATTGATCCGATTCGGAAACGCTGCATGATGTTCAAACAACGGACCGATTGCCTTAAGGTCGAGCCGCCCGATATCCTCCTTTAAAAATGTCACGCAGTGCGGATTTCCCGTCGACACACAGGTCACGCGGTACTCCTTTTGACCCGCCGTAAGCGGAACATTCACGGCTGTTTCTCCATCCATGTGCACAGGAATCTTCTTTGGTAAAAACTCCGGACTTCCCATATCCACCCGGATCAGAACCGCTTTTCCTTCCTTTACGGTCAGATCCAGCTGCTTGATGCCGCCAAGCGTCTCAACAAAAATCCGCGTCCGGTCCGTCAGCCCTTTGTCGTATACATATTTTCCCACACAGCGAATCCCGTTCCCGCACATTTCGCCTCTCGAACCGTCGGCGTTGTACATCTCCATTTTAAAATCCGCCACATGCGAGGATTTGATCAAAATCAGCCCGTCGCCTCCGATCCCAAAATGCCGGTCGCTTACCTTTCTGGCAAGTTCAGACGGAGATTCTACCGTCTCTTCCAGACAGTTGACATAAATATAATCATTTCCGATTCCATGCATCTTCGTAAATTTCATTGTATCCCTCCAAAATCTGTTCCCTGTTCTATCAGGCGCAGACGCAGTTCTGCGTCGTCCCCTTCTGCCGTACGGAGCCGTCCTGTGTGGTATCGTTACTCCGCTTCTTTGCTTCTTTTTACAAAATCCAGCACGTCTTCATACGGCATAGTCCCGCCGAAAAGGTCCAATGCGCTTCCGATCGTCACATGCAGCCTGCCGCGCCCGATTTCTTTTAACATACGCAGATCCTGAAAACTGCCGATACCGCCGGCATACGTAATCGGAATCTTTGCCCAGTTTCCAAGCGTGCGCACCAGCTTTGCTTCTATGCCGGATGCTTTTCCCTCCACATCCGCCGCATGGATCAGAAATTCATCCGCATATTCCGCCATCTCATCCAAAAACGTGTCCGTGATCCTCTCTTTTGTAAACTTCTGCCACCGGTCTGTCACAACATAGTAGCAGCCGTCTTTTTTACGGCAGCTTAAATCTAAAATCAAACGTTCTTTTCCCACTGCCGCGGTCAGTTTTCTTAAATTCTCATAATTCACTTTTCCATTGGAAAACACATAAGACGTTACGATCACATGACTTGCGCCCGCCGATAAAAATTCCTCCGCATTCTGCTCCGTAATCCCTCCGCCGACTCCAAAGCCGTTCGGATATGCCTGCAGCGCCAAAAGCGCCTGCCGTTTGGTTTGGGAATAATATTCGCTGTCCCTGGCATTGAGCAGAATGATATGTCCGCCCCTGATGTTGTCTTTTCGGTAAAACTTAGCATAAAATGCCGCATCCTGCTCGGAAACAAAATTTTCTACCGCTGCATTTCCTTCATCCCTTAAACTGCTCCCGACAATCTGCTTGACTTTCCCGTTATGAATATCAATACATGGGCGAAATTCCATAAACTGCTTCCTTTCCTGTTTGATAAAACGACGAAGCTCACCTATCAGAACTCCGTCGTTTTGTATCAGAATAACATAAAATTATGCAATTGTGAATAGTCAGTCTGTATTTCCCATCGAAGAATTTGCAAGTCCCAGCAAGATAAACAGTATGGGCGTCGAAAAAATCGTGTAGCTGTTGATCAGCCCCTGCGCCAGATACGCCGCAAGAAGGATAAAAACGGCAAGAAACATCTCCTGATTTTTTCTCTTCTTTAAAGCAGCCGCCATCGTATGCAGAATCATTCCGAAAAAACCGACTACTCCCACAATTCCCGTTGTCACAAGCACCTGCAGGAAATCATTGTGCGGATCGTAAAATACGGCACCGAATTTTGCAACCATATCGTCATACCACGGGTTGATAAAATCATAAAAGCAGCCCAGCCCGCAGCCGAACAGCTGATTCAAAAAGGGAAGATCCAGAAAACGTCCGCCCGTCCGAATCCATACGTACCCTCTTCCGCTGCCCATCGCATCGTTTAGAACCAGATTGGAAAGCAGCGTCCCTTCCACTCGTTCCGAAAAAGCGAAATTCAGCGCCAGCACAAACACAACGAAAAGTCCCAGCAGAACGAACATGGTAATTTTATACATCTTCTGTCCCTTCCACAGCCTTTCTTTCGTAAAATTCCCTTTCTTCTGCATGACAAAGAATATGCATAAGAAAATAAATTCTAAAACGACCGTCTCGGTTCTGACAAACAACGCGCCCAGACTGTTAAACGGATACATATGGTCTTTTAACAGAACAGATAATATAAATACGGCGATATTTGCCGCAAAAAACAGGCCGATTACGGACAAACACCGCAGAAACCACGTCTCCTGTTCAAAGGAAAAATAAATCAAAAACAGAAACACAACCAGGATCATTACGATGGCGCTGTCTACACGCAGGCAAAACAGATCCATAAACCCGACAAACAAATAGGCGGCAAGCACCCGCTTTGTAAATACCTCTTTACACAAAAGAAACATGACCGCCGCCGCCGGAAGAACCAGGCTGATATAGGCGACATTGAAATTGATATTGCCAAGCGGGCTGACAAACATAGCTTTCTGTGCGTCTATAATATCTTTCTGCATATTTAAAATATCCGTTCTGCAGGCAATAAAAATCCCACAGAGATAAATAAACGAACTCGCCAGAAGATTTGCCCAGATCAATCCTTTATCCCACACGGCGAAATTTTTTACAAAGAAATAACTGCCGATGCATAAAAGCATAACGATCAAACCTGTCTGTACCGTGGAATTTCCGTAAACCGCTTCCGTTTGATTCAATGCGATCCCCGTAGAAACCAGGGCTGCGATCAAAAACAGGCCCGCAAAGATATCGCTGCGGTCAATTTTTTTACGCTCCTTGCCCTTGAAGACAAAACTTGCTTTACACAGAAACGGTATCAGCATCAGACACAGATATACGCCTGCAGATATCGTAAAAAACTCTTTTTTTACCGTATGTATGCCGATTAAACTGCCCGGATAAAATACCGGAAATAATCCAAACATCACCAGTAAATATACATTGGTAATTCCTTTGCCGAATAAATCCGGAACGCTGACTGCTGCTATTTTATTCTTCTTTTTTCCCATGGTTTACCTCATAAAAACAGGGGACAGACAAAAATCTGCTCCCTGCTGTCCCCTATGTTTATGCTGTGTTATTTTACTTCTATTTTAAATGTTACTTTCTTTCTGCTGCCGTCTTTTGCGGTTGCGGTAATCGTAGCTTTTCCTTTTTTCTTTGCCTTTACTTTCCCTTTTCCGTTTACGGTTGCAACTTTCTTGTTGGAAGACTTCCATGTTACTTTCTGGTTATCCGCAGTTGCCGGTAATACGGTGAGTGTTAATGTCTGGCTTGTTTTTGCCTTCATTTTTTTCGTACCGCTGATTTTTAACTTTTTCACCTTGACCGCAGCTTTTCCGCATTTAAATTTCACGGATGCTTTGCTGCCGTCTGCAGTAACTGCCGTAATCGTAACGGTTCCCGCTTTTTTAATCTTTACTTTTCCCGTTGCGGTTACGGTTGCCGTTTTAGAATTGGATGTTGACCAGGTAACCTTTGCATTTTTTGCATCTGCATCATCCGGTGTAACGACTGCTTTCAGGGAATATGATTTCTTCACTTTCGCCTTTAACGTTCCCTTGATCTCCTGTCCGTTTAACAGAATGCTCACGCCTGTGGTCTTCTGGCTGACCGTTACGGTCGCTTTTGCCGTACATTCTCCGGCCTTTGCAGTAATGACAGCCGTTCCGTTGCCTTTGGACGTAACTTTTCCGTTCTCTACTGTCGCTACCTTTTCATTATCGGAAGACCATGTTACCGTCTTACCTGCCGCATCGTCCGGTTTTACGGTTGCCGTCAGCGTCTGAACCGCACCGATTTCATCAAATACAAGCGCCGTTTTATTTAATTTCACCTCTGTAACAGCAACATCTTCTTTTTCAATCGTTACCGTAACTTTAACAGATGCCGTTTTGTCACCCGCTTTTGCCGTAATTACGGCTTTACCGCTTTTTACTGCCGTAACCGTTGCGTTTGTTCCGTTACCTCTTACAGAAGCAATCGTTTTGTCGCTGGACGTCCAGGTGATCTCTGCCGCATCCATCTGACCCAGCTCTGCTTTTACCGATTCTACGGCTTCCTCCTGTCCCTGTCCGCTTACCGGAGTCACAGGCGTTGCCGGAGCCGGTTTTGTCGTCGGCTGCGGATCTGTTACCGGTGTAGACGGCGTCGACGGAGTGGACGGCGTTGCCGGGGTGGATGGCGTCGACGGTGTTGCCGGAGTAGACGGGGTAACGGAAGCATCATTTTTATAAGTTACATTTGCTGTCAAAGTTACCGTCTGTCCTTTTTCTGTCAGCTCTACCGGTCCGTTCGGCGTAATAGAAATGCTCTCTACCGTTCCTTTGCCGGCCGCATTCTCAGCCGATACAGCTTCCGGAAGCATCCCCACGCTCAGACAAACTGCCATCGCTATAGCAGCCACCCGCTTAAAAAAGCCGGTTTGTACTTTTAGTTTCAATTCTGTCATATTGTTTCCTCCTCATTTTAAAAAATATCTTTTCAAAACAAAATTCATCTTATCATGGCGCCCTTTGAAATTCAATATTCATTCTGTAAATTTTCCGCTCCATTTTCTGTGTTTTTTTGTTATTCTTGCCAATTAAGTTTTGGAAAGCTTGGTTCCGTTTGATGGACCGGTTACACTTCTTATCTTTTATAAGCCATTCCCCAGTGCAGCGTTTTTCCGTATTTTATCTTTATTTTCAATTGACACGTCAAAATATATTTGCTAAAATGAAAAAATTAAAATTACAGTTTACACATACGGTTTGAAGAAAGCGAGGATTTAAAATGGGTACAATTATCGGCGATGGAATCACATTTGACGACGTATTACTGGTTCCGCAATATTCTGAAGTAACACCGAATATGATCGATCTGACCACACATCTGACAAAAAAAATTGTTTTAAACATCCCCATGATGAGCGCCAGCATGGATACGGTAACGGAGCACAGGATGGCGATCGCCATGGCAAGGCAGGGCGGTATCGGTATCATCCACAAAAATATGTCCATAGAAGCGCAGGCAGACGAAGTCGATAAAGTAAAACGTTCCGAAAACGGCGTCATCACCGACCCATTTTCACTGAATCCGGAACATACCTTACAGGACGCAGAAAACCTGATGCGTAAATTCAGGATTTCCGGCGTTCCGATTGTAGAAAAAGGAAGCAAAAAACTCGTCGGTATCATTACAAACCGAGACTTGAAATTTGAAACGGATTTCACAAAAAAAATCAGTGAGTCCATGACATCCGAACATCTGATTACTGCCCCCACCGGCATTTCTTTAGACGAAGCCAAACGGATTCTTGCCAAAGCCAGAAAAGAAAAGCTTCCGCTCGTTGACAAAGAATATAATCTCAAAGGTCTGATCACGATCAAAGATATCGAAAAACAAATCCGTTACCCTCTGTCTGCAAAAGACGATATGGGACGGCTGCTCTGCGGCGCAGGCGTCGGTATAACCGGCAATATGATGGAACGCGTGGACGCTTTAGTAGGCGCACATGTAGACGTTATCGTTTTAGATTCCGCACACGGCCATTCCAAAAATATCATCGCCGCAGTCACACAGGTCAAAGCCAAATATCCCAACCTGCAGGTGATCGCGGGCAACATCGCAACCGCAGAAGCTGCCAGGGCATTGATCGCAGCCGGAGCAGACGCCATTAAAGTGGGTATCGGACCGGGTTCCATCTGCACCACCCGCGTAGTCGCAGGGATCGGCGTACCGCAGATGACAGCCGTTATGGACTGCTATGAAGTTGCAAAAACATCCGGCATTCCGATCATTGCCGACGGAGGCATCAAATACTCAGGCGATATGACGAAGGCGCTCGCAGGCGGCGCGGATGTATGTATGATGGGAAGCATGTTCGCCGGATGCGACGAATCTCCGGGAACGTTTGAATTATACCAGGGAAGAAAATATAAGGTATACCGCGGCATGGGCTCAATCGCCGCAATGGAGAACGGAAGTAAAGACCGCTACTTCCAGGAAGACGCCAAGAAACTGGTACCGGAAGGCGTAGAAGGACGCGTTGCTTATAAAGGAAGCGTGGAAGATACGATTTTCCAGCTGATCGGAGGCATCCGTGCAGGCATGGGATACTGCGGCTGCTCTACGATCCCGCAATTGCATGAACGCGCAAAATTTGTTAAGATTTCCGCCGCTTCTTTGAAAGAAAGCCATCCGCATGATATCCATATCACCAAAGAAGCGCCGAACTACTCTATCGAAGAGTAGGCAGTCAGAGAAAAAAGTACGGCAGTCCGCATAAAATGCCAAACAGCGCGCCTGCCGCTACATCTTTTGGAAAATGGACGCCGCCGACGACCCGAAGATATGCCAGGGCAGTTCCGGATACAAAGGCGGCGATCCCCATCGGCTCTGCAATATAAAAAAAAGACATTCCGATGATAAACACGGAAAAGACATGACGGCTGGGAAATGATTTCCCTTCCGTCTCTTTTTTTATCAGCGGCTGTATATCCAACACCTCGTACGGGCGTTTTGCAGAATATACGGCACGAAATGCAGATACTGCCGCAAACGAAACCGCAGGGATTGCCGCGCAGAAAAACAATTCAAAAAAACGTTTTGTTCCGAACAAATACAGCAGAAGCCCGGGATAAGATAAAAAAACACAAGCCGTGATCATCCGGTCCGCCCGATTCAAAAAACGAATCCTCTTTTCTTCTTTTCGAAACACATACGACCATTTTTCATATTGCTGCTGTGTCATGTTCTCATACTCCCCGCCGTTTTTTGTTTCAGGATATCTCATTTGAAAAAAGAACGCAACAAAAAAGTGAAAATGGATTACTCCATTTTCACTTTTCTGAGAATCATTTCCGCTGTTTTTGCGTTTTGATTCCTTATTTTGGATGTTATCTTGCCGTCTTACTGTTCTGCGGCTTATCTTTTTTACCGCCGTTATTCGGCGCCTCTGTTGTACTGCCCGTATCTTCCGTGTTATCTACAGCATTGTTTGTTCCGTTATTGCCGTTTCCTGTCACATCATCCACAGCGTCTTCCAAATCATTGCCGATATCCTCGGCTCCATCCATAATGGCATCTCCTGTTTTGTCCACTGCATCTTCCGCATCGTCAGCAGCGTTTCCGCCAGCAGTATCCCCGGCCTCCGTATTTTTGTCCGTGGAAGTATTGTTTTTATCCGTAGTATCGTCCTTTGTGCCGCAGGCAGCCAAAGACAATAACGATACGCTTACGATACCGCACAGCGCCAGCTTCTTCCATTGTTTCATGATGAAATGATTCCTCCTTTCCTGCTCATGTGGAATTCATCGGATTTCCGTTTACCGGATTCCACCGTTAGTCTGCGCAAATTTTGTATTTCTATTCTGTTTTCTTACGATTTCATTTTGGGATCGAAAATCAGGCTAGCCAGATAACCGAATACCAGCGCCGCAGAGATCCCGACTGCGCTTGCCGTAAAGCCTCCCATAAAAATACCCAGCAGCCCGTTTTCATCCACAGCTTCCCGGATTCCTTTCCAGAGCGTATTTCCAAAACCAAGCAGCGGCACGCTGGCTCCCGCGCCGGCATAATCGATCAAAGGCTGATAGATCCCTACCGCTCCCAGAACCGCTCCGCTGCAGACCAAAAGAACCATAATTCTGCCCGGAAGCATTTTTGTTTTTTCCATTAAAATCTGGGTTAACGCACAGATCACGCCGCCGACCCAGAATGCATTGATATAATCCATGGCTACGCCCCCTCTTTCGCATGTTCTATAACAACCGCATGAGCAATCCCCGGCACGCTCTGTCCTTCGTTAAAGCTGACCGTAGATAAAAGCGCGCCGGTCGGAACAAATAAAATTCTCTGTAAGCTTCCGTCGCGCAGTTTCGGCAGATAATGCGCGCTCAGCGTAACCGCCGAACAGCCGCAGCCGGAACCGCCCGAACCCGTGCCCTGACTGTCTTTATCATAAATTAAGATCCCGCAGTCTTCATGTACGCCGGAAATATCTATTTTTTTCTTTTTCAGAAGGTTGATTAAAATTTCCTGTCCGACATACCCTAAGTCTCCCGTTACGATCTTATCATAGTCCTGCGGGGATCTATTAAAATCGTCCAGATTCTGTGCAATCAGATCCGCAGCAGCCGGAGCCATCGCTGCTCCCATATTCATAGAGTCTTTGATTCCCATATCGACGATCTTACCAGTGGTAATTCCGGTAATTCGTACGTCTCCTTTTTTGCCGGACAGGAGAAAGGCTCCGCTTCCGGTGACGGTCCAGGTAGCCGATACGGGTCTTTGATTGGCATACTCCAGGGGAAATCGAAACTGCTTTTCCGCGCTGGCAAAGTGGCTGGATGTAAGCGCCGCCACGGTTTTGGCATATCCTGCGCCAACGCACATAGAGGCCAGCGAAAGAGATTCTCCCGCCGTAGAACACGCGCCGTAAAGACCAAAAAGCGGAATTTCATAATCCATCAGACCAAAAGAGGTTGCAATATTCTGCCCCAGCAGATCCCCGGCAAACAGATAACGGACATCCTCTGGCTTTACGCCTGCTTTTCCCAATGCGAGCGAAAGCGCTTCCTTCTGCAGGGTACTCTCTGCCATTTCCCAGGTATCTTCGCCGAATTTATCATCCTGGCATATCATGTCAAACGCATTTCCCAAAGGTCCTTCGCCTTCTTTCTTACCGACTACGGACGCGCTGGAACTAATATAGACGTCATTCGGAAACGTCAGGCTCTGTTCTCCGATATAATAAGTTTCTTTTGCCATATCGATTTGCTCCTGTAAATTTAATTTTACCGTTAGTATGCGGTTTCAAAATTAAAATTATGCAGTTTTTTTCGTTTTATCCTTCTGCGCAAAAAAAGACCCTGCGAAGCAGGATCTTTTTTGATTTTTTATTATCACAAAATTTTATTATGCATCAATTTCAACGGTCCATCCGTACTTATCTTCCACGTCGCCCCATTGTATGCCTGTCAGATAATCATACAGCTTCTGCGTCAGCTTTCCGATCGCAAAATCGTTTACTTTTACCGTATCGTCTTTATAAACAAACTCGCCGACCGGAGAGATTACGGCAGCCGTACCCGTGCCGAACGCTTCCTCCAGCGTTCCGTCATGCCCCGCCTTCATCAGATCGTCAATGGAAAGATGTGTTTCATGAACTTCATATCCCCAGTCTCTTAAAATATGAAGAATGGAATCTCTCGTAACGCCTGCAAGCACGGTGCCTTCAATCGGCGCCGTATAGATTTCGCCGGCGATCTTAAACATAATATTCATCGTTCCGACTTCTTCCACATACTTGCGGTGAACGCCGTCCAGCCAAAGTACCTGCGTACAGCCCATCTTCTCTGCTTTTACCTGGCCTAAGATCGAACCGGCATAATTGCCGCCGCATTTGGTAAAACCGGTTCCTCCCTGTACGGCGCGTACCAGCTCGTCTTCCACTAAAATCTTCACCGGATTGATCCCTTCCGGATAATATGCGCCGACCGGACAGCAGATTACCATAAATTTATAACTTGTCGCCATATGAACGCCTAAAAAACTTTCTGTTGCGAACATAAACGGACGGATATAAAGAGATGTCCCCGGTTCGGACGGAACCCATTCCTGCTCTACCTTCACGAGTTCTTTTACTGCTTCCACAAACATATCGACCGGAAATGCCGGCATACACAGTCTTTCGTTGGATATGACCATGCGTTTTGCATTCATTTCCGGACGGAACAACTGGATCTTTCCTTCTTTTGTACGGTAAGCTTTCATCCCCTCAAACGTCTCCTGCGCATAATGCAGCGTCACACAGGCGGGATCCAGTGCGATCGGCTCATAGGGCACGATCCTCGCGTCCATCCAGCCGTCCTCTGCCGTCCAATCCATGACAAACATATAATCCGTCATATATTTTCCGAACCCGAGATGTTTCTGATCCGGTTTTTCTTTCAACTGTTCCTTTTTCACAAATCTGATATCCATAGCCTTACCTCCGATTCACTCTCTTGTCCTGATTCTTCTGAAAATCATTATTATACTTTTTTTTCTGTGTGTCAAGATTATTCCGAAGGCTTATAGGCGGCATAATCTGATCTTATGTTAAAAATTTTACGGCAGTCCCGTAAGCAATGACTTCTGCCGCTCCCTGCATCACCGCTGCCGAAGCGTAGCGGATATTGACAACCGCATCTGCTCCCATAGCCTCGGCTTCCTCTGTCATGCGTTTCGTTGCCAGCGCTCTTGCTTCCGTCATCATTTCATTGTACGCTTTCAGTTCTCCTCCGACAAGCGTTTTTAACCCCTGGGAAATATCTCTTCCTATATTCTTGCTCTGAATGGTACTTCCCTTGACGAGACCCAGCATTTCCAATTCTTTTCCCGTAATGTAATCCGTATTTACTAAAATCATTGTTACCGCTCCTTTTCCCATAGATAGATTTTGTTTGTATTGCACAATTAATACAATAATACGTTCAACGGCATCTGTCAACAGCATATGAAAATCCTTTCTATAAAAAAATTTATAAAAACAAAAAAATTTTCATTTACCTGAAGATTTTTTATCTGCCCGCTCGTTATATAATATGATTGACTTCAAACACATGGGGAGGTGGAACGTATCGATAAGCAACGGCATTTGACAGAACTGATCGACCTATACCAAAATCTGATATTTTCCATCTGCTGCAAAATGACCGGCGACTATTTCGCCGCTGAGGATTTAACGCAGGAAACTTTTTTATCCGCATACCGCCATATAGAATCGTTTGCCGGAAGCAATGAAAAAGCTTATCTTTGCCGGATTGCCGCAAATAAATGCACGGATTATTTAAAATCCGCCGCCCGCAGGCAGATTCCGTCGGAAGAAAGCGCATGGGCAGCCAGGCCGGATGCCGCCGCGGGACCGGAGGCATCTGCGTTAGAAGATGAAATTTATACAACCCTGCTGAAACGCTGCAGCGGATTGAAACCGCCCTACGACAAAATCGCAATCCTGTATTTTTGCGAAGAAAAAAACGCAGAGGAAATTGCCTCTAATCAGAACAAAAATGTAAAAACCGTTCAGACACAGATTTACCGTGCGCGGGCGATGCTGCGGAAACTCTATGAAAAGGAGCGTCATGCCTATGAAGCAACATAATTATGTAAGCGAAGAAGAACTTTTGCAGATCATCGAGTCTGCGGAAACCGGTATTACGCGAAATCCGCCGGAATACCTGAAAGAACAGATCTTAAGGACCGTTGCAAAAAAAGACCGTTCCAAACAGACGAAAACTCTTTTGTATTTCAGCGCCAAAGTCATTGCCGCTGCCGCAGCTTCCATTGCTCTGCTGTTTGTTCTGCCGACGGCGGATCCGCCGGATGAAGCGCCGCGCACACCTGTCGTTTTCCACAGGGCAGAAGACTCGCCGCTGGATCGATTCAGCCAGAAAACCGATCAGTTCTGTTCCTTTTTACTCGAAACCACAAATTCTATTTTTATCAAGGAGGCCAAAAAATGACCAGCAAAAAAAACGCACTCTGGAGGTTCCTGTTTTCTCTGATCCCGGGCGCAGGAGAAATGTACATGGGATTTTTGAAAATGGGCGTAAGCATTATGGCATTGTTTTTCTTTATTATCTTTGCCGCCGCATCGTTTTCGCTTGGAATACTGATTACCGCCGACGTCATCGTATGGTTTTACAGTTTTTTCCATGTGCACAATCTTGCAAGTCTTTCGGATGAGGAATTTTACTCCGTAGAAGATACGTATCTGTTCCGATTTACGGATCTTTCCGCCAGCCAAACTTCCCTGCTGCAAAACAACCGCAGCATCATTGCCGCCATTTTGATTTTTATCGGAATTACGTCAGCATGGCGCAGTGTCTGGGGACTGCTGCGGGAATTTCTGCCGGGTATCATGTATGATTTTATCTGGATTCTTTCTTATCATGTTCCAAGGCTGTGCGCAGGCATTGCAGTCATCGCAATCGGCATTTGGATGATCCGAGGAAAAAAGAAGGATTTGACAAAAGAAGAGGAGGATTTTCATGGAAAACAATAAACAGTTATCTACACGGCGCGTGGGAACCGTTACCTGCGGCATGGCGCTGATCGTTTTCGGGGCTCTGTTTTTGCTCCGTATGGTTTTTCCGATGGTAAACCTTCTGTTTGTCTTTCGTCTCTGGCCCTGCATCTTTATTATGCTGGGGATTGAAATACTGATCGGCAATTTTAAAAACGCATCTTCCATCGTCTATGACAAAGGCGGGGTGTTCCTGCTTCTGATTTTGATGCTGTTTGCTATGGTCATGGGGATGATGGACGAATGGATGCTTCATTTGCCCGAACACACGGGATGGTATACCCTGAAAATCTAATCCTGAAAAAAATCGCCGAACATGCAATCCCTCCCATTTTGCAGATTTGATACAAAAAACAGCTGCCGGATGTTCTGTAAGGCAGCTGTTTTTTGTGCAGTTTTTCTAATTTACAAACCGGTTCTCCTGTGCTATAGTTCGTGCAAGCCGATTTGCCGTGGCATTCTTACCATCTGCATTATTCATGTTTGAAATGGAGGAATTCTATGCCACAGTATAAAAAAATCTTTCCGGCAGTATTTGCCGTCCTATGCATGATTTCCATGCTGATTTTTTCCGTTTACCAACCGTCCACTGTACATGCCGCTTCCGGTTATGAATTTGTTATTCTGAACAAATACTCGAAAAGCCTTAATATCGGAGACGAATTTCAGCTGATCGCAGTAACATCCAACGGGAAAAAACCAAGTTTTTCATCCAGCAGCTCTTCCGTCGCTTCTGTCAATACTTACGGCAAAGTGACTGCCAAAAAAGCGGGAACCGCCACAATCACGGTAAAAATCCGAAACGGCGAAGCACGCTGCAAAATTACGGTACAAAAAACGAAAATCGAAGTAAGCGCGCGCAAAATTTCTTTGGAAAACGGATGCAGCGCCAAATTAAACGTTACCGTATCTACGGGGCATCCGGCAACATTTAAATCAAGTAAAAAAAGCGTCGCTTCCGTCGATGAAAACGGCGTAATCACATCCAAAAAACCGGGAACCGCTACGATTACGGCAACGGCGGACCGCACAAGCGCCGCCTGCCAGGTGACCGTCAGACAGCCGACTCTGAAACTGAGCAAAAGCTCTGTCTCACTTTTTCGCAAAGGTGTCGTAAAACTTTCTGTCTCCAGCACGTCTAAAAGCACACCCAAATGGAAAACCAACAAAAAAAGCGTTGCCACAGTCGACCAAAAAGGAACGGTCACTGCCGTCAAACACGGAACCGCTACGATTACCGTTACGGTAGACGGCTGCAGCAAAACCTGCGAAGTAACCGTCAAAAAACCGCAGATTTGCTTTGCAAAAGATTCTGTCACGCTGACTGTAGGAGAAACCGCTCCGGCAAACGTATCGGTTTCTTCCAAAAACAAACCGGAATTTTCCAGTTCCAACAGCCATGTCGCCTCGGTTTCCGAAAACGGCAGAATCACTGCAAGAGCAAAGGGACGGGCATATATTTATGCCAAAGAAGACGGTGCAAAAGAACGCATGACCGTTACCGTAAAGGAAAAATAAAACGTAACACATATCGATAACCGGTAAGAACCACGGCAGATTCGGCTTTCCTGCGCAGAGATCGTCTGACGATTCAACCGGATCTTCCCCGCTCTGCTTTTACTTTAAATTCCCGTTTGCGGGATTGTTCAATAACTTCCCGTTTTTGTCAAAACGGGATCCATGGCAGGGACAGTCCCAGCTTTCCTCCACACGGTTCCATTTCAAACCGCAGCCAAGATGCGGACACCTCTTTTTTGCCGGAAGCAGAAGGTGAACCGCCGCTTCCCATCCGTTGACCAAAAGCTGCGGCTTTATCATACTTCTGGACGGAGAAAATACCACTGCATACGGATTTTGCTTTTCCATAACCAGATCCGTAAGGATCATTGCCGATACCATCGAGGAAGTCATGCCCCATTTATGAAAACCGGTCGCTGCATAACAATCCGGCATATGTTTGGCATAAGGCCCGATGTAAGGAATTCCATCTAGCGTCATACAATCCTGCGCCGCCCAGACAAACCGGATGTGCGGTTTGGGATAATGCGTCTGAACAAATTCCAGCAGATGCTCCCGCCTTCCCCTGCACTTTCCTGTCCTGTGCGCTCCGCCGCCGACCAGAAGATCGTTTTTATAGCTGCGAAAAGAAAAACCGTTTTTGTTTTCGTCCATATACATGCCGTCCAATGTTTCGCCGTTTGCAAGCGCCGCCACATAAGACCGGCTCTGATACATTTTCAGAAAATACATGCCGTGCGTATTGACAATGGGAAAATGGGAAGCAAAGATTGCTTTCCGAAAGGCAATCGTCCCCTGTTCGCAGACAGCCGTATGATCTTTCCATTTCTGAACAAACGTATTTTCATAGATATGCAGCCCTTTGGCAATCTGCGCCGCAAATTTCAGCGGATGAAACTGTGCCTGGCGCAGAAAACCAATCGCGCCCGCTGTCGGAATCGGAAGCTCTTTGGCATCGGTCAGCGTTGGATGATATCCAAGCTGCAAAAGCGCCCGCTCCTCCTGTTCCAGTTTTTTCGGATGATCCGTTGTGTAGATATAGGAAGTTTTTTCCTCAAAATCACAGTCGAACGATGATCCGATTTCCCTGTATCTTTGCACTGCATGACAATTGATATCCAAATACATTTTTGCCTGTTCATATCCCGCGTGCTTGAGCAGTTTTTGGTAACACAGCCCATGCTGTGCCGTAATTTTTGCCGTCGTACCAGCGGTAACGCCGCCGCAGATTCTTCTTCCCTCTACCAGCATATAATCTACTCCCGCCTCCTGCAGAAAATAAGCGCATAAAAGTCCCGCCATTCCGCCTCCGACAATCAACACATCCGTTTTTTTATCTCCGTTCCATGACGGAAACTGCGGTAACGTTACATCTTCCAACCAAATGGAAGCCATGAGATCCCCTCCAATCTGTACGCACATTCGCATTGCGCCCATTGATCTGATCCATACAAAGAATGGATCCTGATTATTCTGCGCCATGAAACGGATCCGTATTCCCAATCGGCATCCGCTCTGTTTAAAAAAGGGAACAGACTGCTGTTACGGTTCCGCACTTGCGAAATTCAGCCAGAAAATCATTTCCTTCTCCCGGTTTCTGCGTTATAATGAGAACACTACATAGCTTCAGGAGGCAGTATGATCGATATTCCAATGAAGTGCAAAAGCGCCGTAAACCGCACTACTCTGCATACATTAAACAAAAAACAAAACGAAAGGCAGCCCCAGACAGAAGAGTCAGCCGTAATCTCATCCGTTCTAAAAGGACAGAAAATCTCCCTAGGCTCTTCTCTTACCGGTATCACTGCCCGATTGGGCTGGAAGACAAAAAATACCCGGTGCGATATCAACGTATCTGCATTTTTACTGGGCGCAGACGGAAAAGTACCGGGCGACGACTGGTTTGTCTTTTACGGACAAACGCGCAGTCCGGATCAAAGCACCGTCTTTTGTGCCGGGCAGGCAGAAGGATCCGAAAGCGTCACCGTTGATTTTCGCAGACTGCACCCGTCCGTCAAAAAAATTGTCTTTGTTTTGACGATCTATGAGGCATTGGAACATAAGCTTCATTTCGGAATGGTTTCCGACGCCTGGATCCGCATTTTAAATTCCAATGACAACACGGAGCTGGTCTGTTTTAAAATGACCGATTACTATTCCAATGTCACTTCTATGATGATCGGTGAAATCTATTGTCATAACGGCACTTGGAAATTTAACGCTGTCGGAAACGGAGTGGCAAAAGACTTAGCGGGTCTTTGCACGCTCTATGGAGTACAAGTAACCGATTAGAGGAGGAAAATTCACATGTTAACATTTGAAACAGTCAATGAATTAACGTTAAAAGTCACCTGCACGGGAAACGACGTGCTGTTTACCAAAGCGGGCTCTTTTATCGCAGGAGAAAACCCAAACGGAAAGAACTATCGATTCGAAAAGGTCTTATTAGGACCGCAGGCCAATCTTGCCCAGGCGGCGCTCGGCTCTCTGATGCGCCGCGTCACAAAAGAAAACCTTCCGCTTATGAAAGTGACGATGAACGGAGATTCCGTTACTTACTATGCCGATTATGAACAGCATGTCGTCGTATACCAGCTTGCCATAGGCGAAACCGTTTCCGTGGAATCCGAAAATATCCTCGCATTCACTTCCGACTGCAAATACGACGTCCGTTTTATCGGATGCGGCGTAATTTCACAGAAAGGGCTCGCCACTTCCACGCTGACCGGAACCGGAAACCATGCGTATGTTGCAGTCCTCTCAAACGGCAATCCGATCGTTTTGAGCAATGTCCAAAACAAAAATACCATTTCCGTAGATCCGGACGCCGTGATCTGCTGGATGGGACAGGGAACGTACTGCGACCCGCAGGTAAAAACCGACATTTCCTGGAAAAATTTTATCGGTCAGGCATCCGGAGAATCGTATGCCTTTGAATGGAACGGCAGCCAGCCGGTGTCCGTTGTCGTACAGCCTTCCGAACGGCGCGGCGGGATCCGGCTGAGCATAGATTGATTTCTACATGTTTCAGAAGGATCTGGACTGCAAAAAAACAGCTGCAAAGTGAAGCTACTTTGCAGCTGTTTCGCTGTTTGATCCAGCGGATAATGGGAGTCGAACCCACCCCCTCAGCTTGGGAAGCTGATGTACTACCGATATACTATATCCGCATTGGTATAATTATAGCACAGTCCAAAATTTTCTACAAGATGTTTTTTCTGTTTTTTCATCTCATTTTTCGGGTCATGATTGCCGTCATTTTTCCTCACACACCTGAAAAATATAAAATTTCAAATAATTACTCTCGTCCGCAGCCCATAAAATCGGATGATCCGGCGCCTGCGTGCGGTATTCTACCTGACGCAGCCGTTTATGCACATTACGCGCCGCCTGCGCAATCGTTTTTGTAAACAACTCATAATCCATAAAATGCGAACAGGAACAGGTTGCCAAAAACCCGCCCGGTTTCACCAGCTTCATCGCCCGCAGATTAATCTCCCGGTACCCCTTTACGGCATTTTTCACGGAATTTCTCGATTTGGCAAACGCCGGAGGATCCAGAATCACCACGTCATACCTCTCCCCGTTCTGTTCCAGCTCCGGCAGCAGTTCAAATACATCCTTACACAAAAATCGAACGCTCTCCTGCAATCCGTTTAATTTTGCATTCTCCCTTGCCTGGCAGACGGCATGCTCCGACGCGTCCACGCCAAGCACGCTCTTTGCCCCTGCAATCCCTGCATTTAAAGCAAACGATCCCGTATGTGTAAAGCAATCCAGCACGGTCTTATCCCGACACAGTTTCTGGACCGCAAGCCTGTTGTATTTCTGGTCCAAGAAAAACCCCGTTTTCTGCCCGTCTTTTACATCTACCAGATACGTTACCCCGTTCTCGATAATTTTCACATTCGTATCAAATTCTTCTCCGAGAAACCCCTTGCTGCGCTCCATTCCTTCCTGCAGGCGGACTTTTGCGTCACTCCGTTCGTAGACGCCCCGAATTTCTATTCCGTCCAATCGAAGCCTCTCCTTTAAAAGCTCCAGGATCTCTTCTTTCAGGCGGTCAATCCCGAGCGCCAAAGACTGTACGACAAGCACATCGGAAAATTTATCCACCACAAGTCCCGGCAGAAAATCCGCTTCTCCGAAAATGATACGGCAGCTTGACGTATCCACCGTCTGTTTTCGGTACTCCCAGGCATCCGCAACACGCTTGCGTAAAAATTCCCGGTCAATTTCTTCTTTCGCATTTCTTGTCAGCATGCGGATACGTATTTTTGAGTTTTGATTGATAAATCCCCTGCCCATGGGATAACCGTCAAAATCATGTACCGTTACCACATCGCCGTTGCAAAAATTCCCCACAGCCGCATCAATTTCATTGTCATAGATCCACATCCCTCCGGACTTAATACCTCTGCCCGCTCCTTTTTTCAATGTTACAACCGCCATAGTTCTCCTCCGCTTCTTTCCTGTTTTTATGATTCGGGAATCGTCCAGTCCTCCGCTTCCTGTCCATAACGCTCTGACTGCTCCAGATAAAACCGCACCGCTTCTTCATCCAAATCCCCGCCGTCCTGCATCTGCTGCGCCAGCTTGCAGTAACATACCTTAAGCGCGGCAAGCGGGACCGTTCCTCCTCTGCGGACATCGATCACCGCTTCCGCCCCATGCGCCGCCAGTTCAAACCACTGAATGGCCTCTTGGTAATCCTCCCTTGCCTGAAAATAACTTCCGATTTCACAGCACAGCTCCGCACACAAGGCATCCGGCATCAGTTTAAACGCCAATGAAAACAGCCTGTCCGCATTTCCCGACACACGATGGATATGGCAGAGCGCACAGATAGCTTCCCGTTTCATGTCAAACGATGCATCCGGCTGTCTTAAGACCGCCTCAAACAGCTCGGCAACTGTTAGAAAATCCTCTTCTCTTCCGCTGACAAACAGCTCTTTGACAAACATCGCATGCAGTTTGGCGGACAGGCGCCCTTCCTTTTCAAATATCCGCCGAAACAGCTGAAAATCCCTGCCGCTGTGCAGATTTCTCGGCAGATGCTGAATCTCTATTTCACTGTCATAAACCACCGGTTCCAGCCGTACGGTCTCATGCACTGCATCCTCCCAGACAAATTGGCGCAGGCGCTTATAAAGCTTCGGACGGTACTCTTTCCGATAGTTTGCAGTCGTATTAAACGCCGGAGGCGTCACATAATGCATCTGCACGATTTCAATTTCCGGTAAAAGCGCCTGCTTTAACCCGGCAAAACGTTTATGGTTAAAATAGTCCACCACTTCGTCGGCATCTGCCGAATAAATATATTCCATGGACGCTTTGGAGAACGCAAAATTCCTCGCTGCCGCAAAGTCGTCCTGCCAGACATAATCATATATCCGATCGGTAAATTCCGACGCAATTTCTTTTGTACGGTCCGTGGAACCCGTATCTACTATAATAATCTCATCCATCAGATCGGCAATCGAAACCAGGCATCTGCGCAGAACGTCCGCTTCGTTTTTTACAATCATACAAAGGCTTATGGTAATCAATGCTGTTCATCCCTCCTCTTTTTCATTCAGTATACTGTAATATCTAACAAATTACAAATCCTGCCTGTATTTGATTAGATTTAATTAAAAATTGTAACAGTTCAGCCTTGCGACTGGCAAAAGAGAGAAATTGAAAAAGTTTTTTCT
>BLMD01000295.1 GCA_011959925.1 Lachnospiraceae bacterium | reverse complement strand
CGGCGTTTCCCGTCAAGGGCTTCCGATTCGTGGATTACGATTTTCTCCACAAACTCCCGTAACAGGGTAGGGGTAAGTTCCTCAAAGCTGGTATACTTGCGTACCACTTTCATAAACTTTTCAGCGTTTGCCGTGGCTTCCAGCGTTTTAGAAAGTTCGCTCTGCAAAGCGGCGGCTTTCTCTTTCAGTTCCTTTTGCTCGGCTTCGTAGTCTGCCGAAAGCTCCGTGAAACGCTCGTCCGATATGCGCCCGGTCACGCTGTCCTCATACAGCCGCTTGAAGATAGCGGAGAGTTCCGCAATCCGTTTTTCTGCCGCTTCCAGTTCTTTCTTCTTGGCGGCGTTCCGGCGTTTGCTCCCGTTCTCGGTCTGCTCGGTCAACAGCTTCATAAACCGGGCTTCGTGCCTGGCGGCGTAGCTGGTGACTTTCCGTAGGTTCTCGGTCACTCCGGCGGTTAAAAGGTCGGTGCGGATAAAGTGCGCCGTACAGTCTGCCGTGCGCTTCTTGTAGCTGCCGCAGATATAGCAGTCCTGCCGCCGCTTGTCCGTCTGATAGCGTTGCTGGTACATGACGCTGCCGCAGTCGGCACAAAAGAGCAAGCCGGAGAACAAGCCCACTTCATCATAGCGGTTGGGGCGTTTGCGCTGCTTGCGTAGCTCCTGCACCCGTTCCCATGTGTCCCTGTCGATTATCTGCTCGTGGTGGTTCTCGAAGATTGCCTGTTTGTCCTCGCTGTTGTAGATAATCTTGCTGCACTTGTAGGATTGGATGGTGGTCTTGAAGTTCACAAGGCAGCCCGTGTATTCCCGGTTTTCAAGGATATGTACCACGGTGTTCGCCGCCCACTTGCACTCATAGCCGGGGTGGTAGCGGCGGGTTCTCCCTGTCCGGCGGTATTCCAGCGTTCCCGGCGTGGGGATTTCCTGCTCCGTGAGCATACGGGCTATCTTGGTCGGACCGTTCCCGGCAAGGCAAAGGCTGTATATCTGCTTCACCACGGGGGCGGCTTCCTCGTCAATGATGAATTTTTCGTCCTCGTCCATGAGGTAGCCGTACACGGGCTTGCTTGTGACAGGCTTCCCACTCATGCCTTTTGAGCGTTTTACCGCCCGGATTTTCTTGCTCGTATCTCTCACCAGCCATTCGTTAAAAATGTTACGCAAGGGCGCAAAATCATTCTCGCCCTGTGCGCTGTCTACGCCGTCATTGATTGCAATGAAGCGGACGCCGTTCTGTGGGAAAATCATTTCACTGATATGGACAAGACCACAAAATAATGCGGAGTTGCTGACAATAAACCAAAAGCTGGAAGGCAAGCCCCTTCCAGCTTTTGGTATCTTAGAACCTATCCCCTTCCAAATAATTTGCCGATAATACATGAAAATACAAAAAAGGTCTTGCTCATGACGTAACGTAATGAAGTATACTACCCGCAGGAGGTGTTTTGAACGTGGAAAGATACCGAGCGATTCCACAGGGATATATGACCGCAGGTGCAGTTGCAAAGAAAATGGGAGTAACGGTCAGAACCTTACAGCATTATGACAAGGAAGGACTGCTCTCACCGTCAGCTATGAGTGAAGGTGGCCGCAGGCTATATACCGATAAAGACATTATCAAGCTCCACCAAATACTATCCCTGAAGCATCTGGGTTTTTCCCTGGATGACATCAGAGACAGATTGATTCCGCTGGATACTCCGGCAGGTGTGGCGCAGGTTTTGTCTGAGCAGGCGGCTATTGTCCGGGAGAAAATTGCAAGTCTGACAGAATCACTCTCAAGAATTGAGGCGCTGAAAACCGAAGTGCTGGAAATGCAATCGGTAGATTTCAAAAAGTATGCGGACATCATCGTTAATCTGGAAATGAAAAACAGCTTCTACTGGCTTATTAAGCATTTTGACAGCGAAACGTTGGATCATATCCGCAACCGATTCGATAAAGAGAGCGGCATCGTGTTTATGCAGCGGTTCTTGCGTCTGCAAGACGAGGCGATTCAACTGCAAGCAGATGGCATCCCGGCAGAGAGCCAACGAGGACAGCAATTTGCAAAAGATTACTGGGCCTTGATTATAGAATTCACCGGAGGGGATACCGATATGCTCCCTAAACTCATACAGATGGGACAAAATGATGAATTCGGTCAGGAGTGGACGCAGAAGCAGGCCAAAGCAAACGCCTTTATTGAACCAGCATTAGGTGCTTACTTTTCAAACGAGGGGATAGATCCATTTCAGGAGGCGATACCATGACAAATGCGTTAGAAGTGAAGGGATTGCGTAAAAGCTACGGCGAAAAAGTGGTGTTAAAAGGAATTGACCTGTATGTACGCCGGGGAGATATTTTTGCGCTGTTAGGCGTAAACGGCGCTGGGAAAACGACGACCCTTGAGTGTATTGAGGGACTCCGAAAGTATGACGGCGGAACAATATCCGTAAACGGCAGAATCGGGATTCAGTTGCAGTCGGCGGCATTGCCCGCACACATCAAGGGAGGGGAAGCTGTGCGGCTTTTCGCAAAGTGGAACCGAAAACCCGCAGACACCTCTATGCTGGCGGCGCTGGGCGTAGACAGCATTGCGAATAAGCAATACCAGGCAATGTCCACTGGACAGAAGCGGCGGCTTCATCTGGCACTGGCGCTTATTTGCGACCCGGATATTGTGTTCCTTGATGAACCCACCGCCGGACTTGATATTGAGGGCCGAATTTCTCTCCACGAATATATTCGCAATTTGAAAGCGCAGGGAAAAACGATTATTTTAGCCAGCCATGACATGGCCGAAGTAGAGAGCCTATGTGACAGCATCGCGATTCTGAGGGATGGGGAGATCGCTTTTGCTGGAACAGTTATCGCATTGACCGAGAAAATCGGAAAGCACTATAACATCCAAATTCGGACGGGCCAAGGCTTAGAGACTTATGAATCGGATGATATTAGAGCCAGCCTGATAACAATACTCAAAAGTTATGAGGAAAAGGACACCGTCATTCAAGACATTCGGGTTGACCGGGGGTCACTGGAACAGCATTTTCTGAAAATTGCGAAGGGAGAATAGGCAGTGAACGGATTTTTATATGGATTTACATTACAGTGGAAACTGGACTTACGTAGCCGAACCATGTTGATTACCTGTTATGCGGTTCCACTCCTGTTCTTTGCGGTTATGGGCGGGATTTTCACCTCTGTCATGCCGGAGAGCAAAGAGACGTTGATTCAGTCCATGACCGTCTTTGCTGTTACCATGGGGGCGCTGATTGGATTGCCGCCCTCTCTTGCGGAGATATATCGGAGCGATATTAAAAATGCTTATCAGGCAAACGGTGTGCCGCTGTCGCTGGGGTTGATCTTGATAAATATTTCTGCGTTTGTGCATTTGCTCATCATGAGCGCCATTCTCTATGTACTCGCGCCAATTCTCTTTGGCGCCAAAATTCCAGAGCACCTGGAAACATATTTAGGCGGGCTGGTTATTCTGATTGCTGTTTCGCTTAGCATTGCCAGTATCATCGGGTTAGCTGTAAAAGATACAGCAAATACATCCATGTTTTCCATCCTGCTTTTTATCCCGTCCACTATGCTGTCGGGAATTATGTTTCCGAGCGAAATGCTTCCGCAGGCATTTGCCATTGTTGGAAAACTGTTTCCTGCAACATGGGGATATAAATTGATGACTGACTCTGCGTTTTCTCTGCAAACGCTCTGCCCCTTGCTCGGTATTTTTCTCATAGCGGTTATACTATGCGGAGTCCTGCTAAAGAGGATTCGTACCCGGTAATTTTGCTGATATAAGTTTCATCTGCCCAGCGGCAGAAAAGAAAAAAACCGCTGCCGGGCAGAGTAATTTCCCATGTCCAAATGATGTTTTTGACAGCGGTTTTGATTTTTCAAAGCCGCTGCTTTTTGTTTTGGCGGCAATTAGGAGGATGCCGCCATGCGACTACGAATAGATAGGCACTTGTCAAAAAAAGCCTAACCCTCGTAACGGCGACCTCTACCCAGGCTTGCGAAAACAGTCGTTTCCAGTCTACACATACTGCCACCCCCAGCGCCCGAATAGCCTTGTGCTGTTCGGGCGCTTTTACTTTTTATGTGGGCTGTCCCATCCGGCCCCGGTGTCGCGGCCCACCCCTCCTGTTCAGATTTCGTTTACCACAAATCTGAACAGGAGGACAACACGATGGAGATCACCATCAAGAGATATAGCCGCAAACTGACCTATGAGGATGCCGTCACCCTGGACGAGTTCTGGGAGTTGGCCAAACGCACCGAGCGGAGCCTCGACCGGGAGCAGCGGCGGCATTGGGGCGGGCGCGAGTGTGACGAGTACATAATTGCCGCCCAGGGCCGTCTGCCCTACTGCGCCACCCCGGAGGAATTGGTCTGCCAGCAGGAAACGCTGGAGGAAATTCTGGCGGTGCTGGCCCTCTGTACGCCTACCCAGCGGGAGCGGTTTCTGCTCTATGCGCTGTACGATTTCAGCTATGCGGAGATTGGGCGGATGTGCGGCTGCTCCAAGGCCGCAGTCCATGAGAGCATCGAGGGCGTTCGGAAAAAGTTTTTCAAATTTTTCCGCTGACCACCCTGACGATCACCCCGGCATGATGGCTACCAGGTGAGGGGCAACCGCCCCATCACCGGGAGGGACAAGCTGCCCCGGCGGCTTGTCCCTCCTATGTCAAGGAGGCCAGAATGTCAGCGATAAATCAGCTTCGGCAAAAGTGCGTCCGTTTCTTACGGCGCACTTATACACCGTTCCGGTGTCGTGCGCCCTGCCGGGGGCGTTGCGTCCTTCGGACGCGATGGGGAGCTGCACTCCCCAAACCCCTTGCACACCCGCAGAAAAGGAACACCCGCTTTGCGTCTGTTCCTTTTCTGCGGGTCAGGTATCGTCAGTGCCAGATTGGCGCTCACGTTAAAAACGCAAATCTGACGTTTTTAGGATTTTGCTGGAGGAGCGTGTGAAATGGTGTTTTCCCAAATTCCCCACATGACCTATCAGCAATACCGCACAGCCCGGAGGCTGGTGCATGAGTGCTGCAACTATGACTGCGGAAACTGCCTGCTCCTGGACAACAGCGAGGAATGTGTCTGTCCGCAGAGTATCACCTACTCCCTGATCTGCAAATGGTTCCGCGCCGCTGTCCTTCCCCTGGACGCTGGCCTGTGCGCCGCGCTGTTCCCTCCGCCCGCTGTCAGACGGCGGTGCTGCCGGGAGTGTGGAAGGACATTTGTCCCACCCAGGCACAACACACTCTACTGCTCCGCCTGTGCCGCAGAACGCGCCAAACGGAGCAAGCGGGCCTGGGCCAGGAAAAACCGGGCTGATGTGTAGAAAAAGTACCCGCTGAAAATGCAGTAATATCAGGGCTTTCAAGACCGCCCTCAATGGGGGCCTGATACATTTCCTTTCCACTCCCGAAAACGGGCCTCTAACGGCCCCGGCGGTCTGACAGCCCCACACCAAGGAGGCCAACACCATGACTGACTACATGGCGGTAGATACCGATTTGCCGCCCTATTTCCCCTACCCTCAATTCCTGATGGATATGCCGCTGTCCCATACTGCTGCCCTGACCTATGCGCTCCTGCTGGACAGGGCGCACCTCTCCCAGCTTAATGGATGGACAGACGAGGCCGGGCGGGTCTATCTCATTTTCCCCGTGGAGAAGATTGCGGCGGCGCTGAAACGCAGCCTTTCATCAGCCAAGAACGCATTGGGTGAGTTGTCAGTGGCAGGGCTGATTGAGCGGAAGCGACGGGGACAGTTCTTGCCCAATCTGATTTATGTGAAACTGCCAGATGGACAAAGAATTGTCCCATCCCAGACGGACAAAGGATTGTCCATCACGGGGGCAGAAAATGACCTTCGGAATAGTTAGAAAACAAGACCTTCCGCAGATAGAAAACTACCCCCAAATCAAACAAATAGAAACAAATAAATAAATCAAACGAGTGGGAGTAAATAGCGCCCATTTTTCGGACAAATGTCCACCATGAAAATTTTGAAAACAAGGAGTTGCCTATGGATCATATCGGCTACAAGACGCAGACCGAAATTGTCAATTTCCAGGGCCGGGAAATCCCGCTGGAAAACCTCACGCCCATTCTCTCCCCGGAGCAGGAGGCGGCAAAGCGCCGGGAGTTGGAGCAGCGGCTCTATGAGGTGTTCCGTAAGTACCAGCAGCGGGAAACACCCGCCTCGTGATTTTTTCAGATAGAGATTGATTTGCGGGGCTGCTGACGGTATAATGAAGCTGTCAGCAGCTCCGTTTCTTTTCAGAAAGGGAGCGCAAAATGAACAATCGAATTGACGCGATTTATGCAAGACAATCCATTGACAAGAAGGACAGTATTTCCATCGAAAGTCAGATTGAATTTTGCAAATACGAATTGAGAGGCGGTAGTTGTAAGGAATATCAAGACAAGGGTTACAGCGGCAAGAATACGGATAGGCCCCAGTTTCAAATGCTGGTGGAGGACATCAAGCGCGGACTGATTGCCAGGGTGGTTGTTTACAAGCTCGACCGCATCAGCCGTTCCATTCTCGACTTCGCAAACATGATGGCGCTGTTCCAGGAATACAACGTGGAGTTCATATCCTCAACAGAGAAGTTTGACACGTCCACACCCATGGGCCGGGCGATGCTGAACATCTGCATTGTGTTCGCGCAGTTGGAGCGAGAGACTATCCAGAAGCGGGTGCAGGACGCATGGTACGCCCGGTGTCAGCGAGGTTTCAAAATGGGCGGGAGAGCGCCGTATGGATTTCGGACGGAGCCAATCATCATTGACGGCATCCATACAAAGAAGCTGGTGATTGAGCCAACCGAAGCGGCGTTCGTTCGCAAGATGTACGATATGTATATCGACCCGCGCATTTCGCTCCACGACATCGCCACCCAGCTTACGGCCCAAGGCGTGAGGTCATTCTATGGAAAACCGTTTTCCAGGTCAACAATCAGCCTAATCCTCCGCAATCCAATTTACGCAATGGCTGATTTGGACATTTACGAGTTTTTCAAGAGCCAGGGAACGGAGATTTACAACGATGCCGCTGACTTCGCTGGAACCAACGGCTGCTACTATTATCGGAGCAAGGGCAGCACCGATAACAAGCACAAGTATCTGCAAGGCCAGATGTTGGTGCTTGCCCCCAGCGAGGGTTTCATCCCGTCTGATTTGTGGCTTCGGGTGCGGAAGAAAATCATGGCGAGCCAAAGCTACCAGCCCGCGAGAAAAGCCCGCAATACCTGGATGGCGGGGAAAATCAAATGCGGGAATTGCGGTTACGCTCTGATGTCGGCCCACTCCTGCGGGTATCTCTATCTGCGCTGTACGAAACACGCTGAAAACAAATCCTGCCCCGGTTGCGGCACGATTAAAATGCGGGAGTTGGAGGCGTTAGTTTACCAGCAGATGGTGAAGAAGCTGGAGGACTACAAAACACTGACGGGCCGCAAAAAGAAAAAGGCCGCCAACCCGAAGCTGACGGCAAAGCAGATGGAACTGGCCCAGGTGGAGAGCGAGATTGAAAAGCTGCTGGACACGCTGACAGGCGCGACCCCGGTGCTGATCTCCTACGCCAATGCCAAGATTGAGGAATTGGACAACCGCCGTCAGTCCCTTGCCTGCGAGATTGCCAAACTGACCGCCGAGGCGGTGTCCCCGGAGCAGATTGACACGATTTCCAACTACCTGGCCGATTGGGAGAATGTCAGTTTTGAGGACAAGCAGCAGGTGGTGGATTTAATGATTACCGTCATTCGTGCCACCAGCGAGAAGCTGCAAATTGAGTGGAAAATCTGACGGCGGGCATACCGTCAGACCATTATCCTTTTATGCCCTTGTCCAATGTAGTTCTGTTACCTTACCACCAGTCCGGGGCAGGTATTTACAAAGGCGCAAATATTTCAGAACCAATTACGAAGGAGTTTTATGTTTGGCATGGCAAAGCAGCCCACCAAACACTGTTTTTTTTATTTGGCGAGCTTCCCCTTACCTCTGGCACTATTTAAAAATGTGCCTTTCACCTATATTTTCTTTTCTATGTTTATCACTTTCTGCGTCCAATCTCGGTAAAACGCTTCCTCATGCGATACTAATAGCACTGTCCCCTCAAATTCTTCCAGTGCGGTTTTCAATGATTCTTTTGCCAGTGCATCAAGATGGTTTGTCGGCTCGTCCATGATAAGGAAATTGCATGGCTTCATCATGAGCAGGCACATTTTAACCTTTGCCTGTTCCCCTCCACTCAAAGTCCCGATTTCCTGCATGGCGTGTTTGCTTGAGATACCGCAGCCTGCAAGACATTTTCTCACATCTTTTATCGTAAGCGATGGGTAAGCATCGGAAACAATCTGAATGGGCGTTTTTTCTATATCCGCCCATGCCAGCTCCTGCTCAAAATACCCAATCTTTACCTGCTCCGAAAAACGGAAGCCCCCGCTTAATGAGGGTATTTGACTGATAAGCGTTTTTAGCAGGGTGGATTTGCCGATGCCGTTAAATCCCGTCATAACAATTTTTTCTCCCCCTTTTATGGAAAAACTGATGTCCGACAAAACAGGATAGTGGTAGCCAACATCCAGATGCTTTACTTTTAGATGCTCTGTTGTAGTCAGCGGGAGAGCTTCAAACCGAAAATGCGGCTTGATTTCTTTCTGTTCCAGAGCTTCCATCTTATCCATTCGATCAAGCTGTTTCTGCCTGCCACGAGCCATTTTTGACTTTCTCCCTGCAATATTCCTGCGGATAAATTCTTCCGTCTTTTTGATTGTTTTCTGCTGTGCGGCATACTGTCTGATGTAATCCTCACGGAGCAGTGCCTTTTTTCTTGTAAACTCTGAATAAGTGCCAAAATATTTTGTAATCTTCTCGTTGTCAATGTCGCATATCCTTGTGGATATTTTCTCTAAAAAGTCATAGTCATGCGATACTGCCAGAAAAGCATTTGGCAGGCTGGAAAGATATTCGGCAAGCCATGTAACGTGTTCTTTGTCCAAAAAGTTTGTCGGCTCGTCCAAAAGCAAAATATCTGGCTTTTCAAGCAGTAATTTTGCCAGTATGACCTTTGCCCTCTGCCCGCCGCTCATCTGTTCAATCGGTCTGTCTAACCCGATTGCCGTTAAGCCCAGACCTGTTGCTACCTGTTCTATCTTTGTATCAATCAAATAAAACTCTTTGCGTTCTAATTCTTCCTGATACCTTGCCGCCATGTTTAGTTTCGCCATATCCCCGTCCGCAGACTGGCAATACAGCTCATTCATTCTGTTTTCTATCTCATACAGCCCAGAAAATGCGGATTGCAGGAACTCCCTCATCGCCACGCTTTTTTCAATTTGGGCGTACTGGTCGAGATACCCTA
>BLMD01000294.1 GCA_011959925.1 Lachnospiraceae bacterium | reverse complement strand
GCCGCATCCGCCAAATGCCAGTCCTATGCACGCCGCTCCCGCCAGCAGGCATGCGATCATCTTTTTGCTTCTCATATGTTCCTCCTACTATCCTCTCCGGCTTTAGCCGGTCGCTTTTTCTATTATAGTTCTTTTTTCAGCATCCCGCAAGATATTTCATCATTTTTTCACGTATGGATCTGCGCGATTCCGCCTGCCGTTTCATCGTTCCCGCGGATCTTCTTTCCGATCCCCCAGATCGCCGCAGAGCAGCTTCATCTTCTCCAGTACGTCCGCAACCGCATCCATGGCGTTCTCTTTCTGTTTAGAATTCATTTTTAACCGATAGATAAAATACGGCATCCGTTTATCTGCATAAAATTTCACTTTTCCCTGATAAAGCGATACGAATTGCGGTATCTTTGCAGGATCCAGATCTGCGCGTTCAAACAGAACAAAACGGATCTCATCCCCCTTCTGTGTAATTTCGGTAATATAATGTTTATGCGCTTTGGCTTTATATTCGGCAAGTGTCAGAAGATTTTCGACCGCTTTGGGAAGGTCTCCGAACCGATCCGTCAGCTCTTCCTGCATTTCTTCTTTCTCCTGCGTATTTTCGATTCCCGCGATCCGTTTATACAGATCCAGTTTCTGCGCTTCGTTTGCAATATAAGAAACCGGAAGATAGGCGTCGATATCGATATCAACGGAAGTTTCATACGCTTTGGCAGGTTCCATTCCTTTTGCCGCTTTTACGGCTTCATTCAGCATCTTGCAGTAAAGATCATATCCTACCGCTTCCATATGCCCATGCTGGCTGACACCGAGCAGGCTTCCCGCTCCGCGGATTTCCAGATCCCGCATTGCGATTTTAAACCCGCTGCCCAGTTCCGTATATTCTTTGATTGCTGCAAGCCTCTTTTCCGCTGTTTCTTTTAACATTTTATCCCTCTTATACATAAAAAATGCATACGAAGTCCGGTTGGACCTGCCCACTCTTCCCCGCAGCTGGTATAACTGGGACAGTCCCATATTGTCCGCGTCATGAATAATCATCGTATTGACGTTTGCAATATCCAGTCCGGTTTCAATGATCGTCGTAGATACCAGCACATCAATCTCTCCATTGATAAACCGGTACATAATATTTTCCAGTTCCCGCTCTTTCATCTGCCCGTGCGCAAACTCCACGACTGCATCCGGCAGAAGTCCCGCAAGCTTTGCCGTAATATCCGCAATCTGCCTGACACGGTTAAATACATAATACACCTGGCCGTCTCTGGCAAGCTCTCTTGCAATTGCCTCGCGCACCATTTCTTCATTATATTCCATCACATACGTCTGAATCGGCAGGCGGTCTAACGGCGGCTCTTCTAAAATACTCATATCCCGGATGCCGATCAGGCTCATATGAAGCGTTCTTGGAATCGGCGTTGCCGTCAGTGTGAGTACGTCTACCGAATATTTCATCTGCTTGATCTTTTCCTTATGAGAAACGCCAAATCGCTGTTCCTCATCGATAATCAAAAGACCCAGATCCTTAAATTCAATATCGGAAGAAAGCACTCGATGTGTTCCGATGACAATATCCACCATGCCGCGTTTTAATTCCGCCACGGTCTTTTTCTGTTCCGCAGCGCTTTTAAAGCGGCAGAGCAGATCCACTGCCACCGGGAAATCTTTCATCCGCTGGACAAATGTATTGTAATGCTGCTGTGCAAGAATGGTTGTCGGAACCAGATAAACCACCTGCTTGCCCTCCTGCACGGCTTTAAATGC
>BLMD01000293.1 GCA_011959925.1 Lachnospiraceae bacterium | reverse complement strand
TGCTGCATAGTTTAAATTTTTGGAATTTTTGGGTTGAGTTAGAATCAGATGTTGAGGTAATAACAGAAACAATCCATAATTTTGAATGGAGATTTACCTGGTATTTTGAAGATATAGGGTATTGTTGGAATGTTTATACGGACAAAACAGACGAAAGACGAAAAGGCGAAGCATTAGATATTTATAAAAATCCTTACAGTGCATTACAGAAGATTCAGTTGCCCGTTTTGAAAAGGAAGGCTTTTGAATGGAGTGAATCAAGAAAGTATATTTTTAATGAGACAGCGAGAGCTTTAGATTATATATATTATGAAACAAATTATAATATTGATTACGTTTTACATGATATACGGAAAAGATATGGCAGGGAAACAAACTTGAATTTCGATTATGTATTAGATGCCAGGGGAAATATGAGCGGACATGAAAAAGATGCAGCGGTTATTTTCATTGTGCACGAGGAGAATATCTCTTATATAGAGAAAAAGTTATCCGAGGGTTCAATTGATTTTAACTGTTATTTTCTGATACATAATGATGTTCAGTTGCATCTAGATGCTATGAATGTTTATACATTTAAAAGCACGAATTCTTGTATAAAATTAATGGATAATATCAGCAAAAAGTATAAATATATTTGTTGTGTGCAGGACAAGATATATCGTTCGGATATGTCTATGTTTATACCACAGATGGAGATAGATTATATATTTGTGAACCTAATAAATAATAATACCTATATGAATAAAATTATTGGGATTTTTGAACGGAAAAAGTATCTGAAGGCACTTTTTTGGAGACAGGGGAAAAGCATGTTTTGGATCAGATCTCAATTGCTATGCGATGTTTTAGTAACAGTCAAAACCTGTCAAAATTGGATGAACGATATAGGTGAATGTGCGGTTACATATACGGAGAAAATTGGAGGTTTATGGGGAACCGTAATGTGTGCAGAAAGTGCTGCAATTGAGATGAATAAGCAGGCTTATGAAGTGAATTGTATATGCAGGAGATTTGGATTCAACAGTGCAGAAGGATTGATGGCGAGAGAATATAAATTAAATGAGGTGATAAAATTTTGTGAGTTAAATGATTTGGTTTATGTATATGGAGCCGGTACTTATGCAAGACATATCGTTGAAGAATTATTTTTTAGAGGAATTGCCATTAAGGGAATAATTGTTTCAGATGGGCAGCCAAAAAAGGATTGTTTGTATATTTATCCAGTTTATTATTTGTCGGAGATTGAAATAACTTCAGAAGTAGGAGTTGTTATTGCAGTAAAGTTGAGAAAAGAGATAAGAAAAAAACTGCAGGAAAAGGGATGTAAGAAAATGCTGGCAGTTACTTAAATAGAAAAGAGTCTGAACAAAGCGGGTGATTAATTACGAAAAGGAGTAAATGTGATTATGGTTGATGTTTCTATAATAATTCCTCTTTATAAAGGGAGAAAGTATCTTACCTATTGGGTGGAAATTTTATCCGAGAATTTGAAAAAATATCAAAGAGAGTACAAATCACATTGCGAAGCAATTTTTGTAAATGACTACCCGGAAGAAAAATTGGAGTTGCCGGATTGCAAATTCGAGGTAACAATTTATAACCTAAAAGAAAATAGAGGAATACATGGAGCACGTGTTTATGGATATCATAGAGCGAAGGGTGCCTATGTGGTTTTTTTGGATCAAGATGATAAAATTTCAGAAGAATACCTTGTAAGTCAAAGAAACAGCGTCGGGTTGTCAGATGCAGTCGTGTGTAATGGCTATAAGGAACGATTATGGATGCAGGGCAGAAGGGCAATATATACAATTCACTTCATAAGCCTGCTTATTCATCTCAATTGCAGC
>BLMD01000292.1 GCA_011959925.1 Lachnospiraceae bacterium | reverse complement strand
TTCACTTGTCAATCTTCGGTTGGAATCTCATTCATTGAGATT
Organism: Lachnospiraceae bacterium; assembly: GCA_011959925.1. Lineage (GTDB taxonomy): Bacteria > Bacillota > Clostridia > Lachnospirales > Lachnospiraceae > Roseburia_B. The sequence continues at coordinate 28,333 of BLMD01000292.1, read as the reverse complement.
CCGAGAAGTTATTTTACCTAGCAGAAAAAATATATATTGATTAATATAGGCTTATTTTCTCCCCATTTGGCAATACAAACGTCTGCTCATATTTAACACCCAAAGCTTCTGCAATAGCCATCATTTCATCAAAGGAAACTGTTCCACGCTTCAGCTTTTTATTAAAATTCTGCGGAGTTTGCCCAATACGTCTGCAAAGTTCCGCAAGACTAATATTCATTTTCTCACACAACTCTCTTATCATATCCGATGTTGTCATGATATACCTCCACTATTACACAAATATTATAAACCGTCTGGTTGACAAACTCAATATCCTCCTGAGAAAATTTACAAAAATATAAAAAACGCCCTGTGTTTCTACAAGACGCTGATATACTTTTTTGTAATACTTATCTCTCCACATCCATCGTCATCCCATGATATTGTCACCAGATTTAAATTCCACTTCGAACTTTTCTTCGTAGACTGTAACCCTTTCAATCAGCTGACGTACAAGCTGTTCATCATATTCAGAAACCTCCACAGTCTGCATCCGTTATTGCTTCTACTTTTTCTTTCGGTGGATGTTTGCTCGGATGTTTTAATTCTTCTATTGCATTAGAAGCATCATACATTGTTAAACCCCAAAGACCTTTTTACCTCTGCGATATAAATGGTATGTACTTTAAATCCATATTTCTTTTCAACATATTCCTCCTGTATAATTTTATATGTAATTTTCGGTTTCGGCTGATATTTCTTTGCCCGCTCTGCAATCGCATTCACGGGCACTTTCCCCTTACCTTTTCCAAATTCCACTTTACATTAATAATACTATCTGATGATTTATAGGACAAAAGTATGATGGTCTCCACATGCGTACCAAATTAGAACATATCCCCACAAAATTGCGGAAATATGGGCAATTTTTTTACAATACTAATACCGTGCGTGCATCCCTTTTCCCACAAAATGCGGCACACTATTGCATAATTAATTATATCTCCCACTATTTTAACTCTATAAATCTACTTTGATTTTTCTTCCATTTCAATTAAAAACTTATCATAATCAGACATAAATATTCGGTCTTGTACAACACGATACTTTTCAAATTCTGTCTCCGCATAAAGTTTTGCCTGTTCTGCACTAATTTTACCAGCGCCCGTAAGTATCTCATTTCCGTTAAATTCCAGAAATCCATCCAGCCGCTTTGCCCAGTCTTCCATACTCATAGGAATTTGACGTTCAGCCTGCAGTTCTGCATAATCAAGATACAAAGACACAATTCTTTCCATATAAGACATTTCTTCATCACTCAAATAATTTTTAGCAATTGAAACATCGGTTTTTACAATTTTTCCATTTGGGGCTGATTCCCATGTCGTCAATCCCATATGCTCTTTTTCTGCATTTGCTCGTTCGGCGATAAGTTCTGCCGCTGTATGCCTATGAACAGCCCAATGCATTTTGTTCTGCACTGTCTGAAAAAACTGTCTGGTCGTTTTAGCATCTTTGTCATAGTCAAAAGCCGTAGCATAGAGGTCAGTAACTTTTTGATAAAATTTGCGCTCAGAGAACCGTATCTCACGAATATTCTGTAACTGCCGTTCAAAATATTCATCTGTGAACACATGCCCTCTTTTCAAACGTTCCTTATCCATCGTCCAACCCTGGATTGTATAATCCTTCACAATTTGCCCTGACCATTTACGAAAACGGACTGCACGGTCATTGTTTACCTTAAAACCGACAGCAATTATCATCTGCAAATTATAATGGATAACGTCACGGTTCACCTGCCTTGAGCCTTCCATTTGAACTATTCGGAATTTTCGAATAGTTGCCGTCTCGGTAAGCTCATTATCCCCATATATTTTTTTAATGTGTTCATTTATAGTTGATAAGCTTACATCATAAAGCTGCGCCATCATTTTCTGTGTCAGCCATATATTTTCATCTTCATAACGCATTTCCATATTTTCAGCCGTATCTCCAACAGCCGCAATATATGTCAAATATTCAGCCGCAGAACTATGAATGGTTACATCCACTTTCTTTTTTGTCATCTAATCCTCCAAAATCATTTTATCTTCATATTTCTTATTTCGATTTTTCCACCAGAATTATTCTTCCTTCTTAGTAAAAATTTAATTTCTTTTAAGGATTTCCATTCTGATATATCTCCTCCAAATTCAGACAAAGGTATACTATACCTTTCCCAATCTGACGACGTTACAACCTTTTTACGAACATCTCTATTTTTCAACCTGCATTCTACTTCTATATTCGATATACTATCAGCAGCTTTTAACTCAAACATTATTTTTTTGCCAATGCTATACTGACAACTTACATCCAATTCTCCGACAAAAATAACGACCGAACATATCTCGGCTTTTGTTCTTGTAAAATCAATGTAGGAATCGATTTTATCTTTGACGTTATCATATATCACACTACAGCCACTATTCTCATATTCCCCAATACAAAAACCCTCACACTCTTCTAAATTGATAACAATAATATCCCTATCCATTTTAAATCCTTGAATTTGTTTAATAAATCCATCCCTCTTTCGTTCCCAATTTTTTTGTTTTTCTATGTAAAGAATATTACACATTTGCTCTCTGAATTGATTTAAATCCTCTTTCAAATTTTGTAATTCTCTTTCTGATTTATACCATAATGAAATACCTCTTTTACTAGGATTAATCGCCCCCTTTATTTTAGAAAACTCAAAATCAGGTAATAGAAACGTATAATAATCTTTCTGTTTCATCCATACCGCTCCCATTTCATTCAAACATGCCGCACTGGCATAATAGTTATCTGATAACATAAAAATAGGAATAACTTGTTCAGAATCTAACAAATTACGCAAATATTCGTAAATATCCTCTTTAACCGGAACCCCAATCTCCGTTATTGAACTGCAAAACATAGAATCCTCTGGAACTCCCATATCGTAAAGCAAATCAATAAACTTTTCAACTAATACACTATCCTTTTCTGCATGACTAATAAATAATAGTTTCTTATTTAACATCTTTTCATTCCCCCATATTTGCCTTTACTGCCTTATAAATCGGTATATTGTCTATTCAAATTACCTCAAAATGTTTCAAGGCATCCTTTATGGCTTCCACTTTCTCTGCCGTCGGATGTTTCCTCGGCTGTTTCAATTCTTCTACCGCATTAGGGGCATCATACATCGGCAATCCTAACTCTCTTTTTACCTCTGTAATATATGCGGTATGTACTTTGAAGCCATATTTCGCTTCTATGTACTCCTTAATCATCTTGTATGTAACTCGCTCTTTTGGCTTGTATGCGGCGGCTCTCTTGGCGATATTATCAAGCGGCACTTTGCCCTCACCCTCGCCAAACTCCACTTTTAGTTGATTACGCTGTCAGGTTTTTTGTGAGAAAGCATTACAGCCGTCTCAACATATTCACTATTGTCCAAACCTCATCATATATCTTTTTATTTCTTATCTGCCTTTTGTTCCAACATTTTTATTGAGTTCAAATAGTCCTCTTCTACATCACTAATGGTTCTAGCTTTATATTTCTTATATTCATCTGTTGCCTTATTAACAGCCTGCTTATGAGAGACACTTCCATTTCCCTGCAATAACTGCTCTCCAGTCATTGTAAGAATACGATCCAAATGTTCTGCCCAATTTTTCATGGTCATTGCCTGTTCACGTTCCGCCTGACGTTCCGCAAAATCTAAATACCCTGACACCAGTTGACCCATTGCTCGAAGTTCTTTTTCATCCAAATAATTTTTTGCAACAACAGCTTCTTTCAATGTGGGCTGATTTCCAACAAATGTTGTAAGTCCCATAAACTCTTTTTCAGCATCTACCCTTGTGTAAATAACCTCCGCCGCCGTTTGACCATGAATAGCATAATGAATTTTATTCTGCACTTTTTTGAAAAAGAGAATGGATATTTCCGCTTTGGGATCGTAATCAATGCTAGTAGCGTAAATCTCTAGAACTTGCCTGTAAAATACCTTTTCAGAAGCACGAATGTCTCGGATTCTTTCAAGTAATTCTTTAAAGTAACCGCCGCCACCCAGATTTTTCAATCGTTCATCATCCAACGCAAAACCTTTTCGCATATATTCTTTCAGTATATTAGTCGCCCAGATCCTGAACTGCGTGCCGCGTTTGGATTTCACACGATAGCCCACAGAAATAATGACATCCAAATTATAGTAGTCAACTTGATAGGTTTTTCCGTCCGATGCAGTTGTTGCAAAATTTGCAACAACTGATTCTCTCATTAGTTCTTCTTCAGAAAAAATGTTTTTTATATGTCTTGAAATCGTTGATTTATTCCTTTGGAATAATTCAGCCATCTGGTCAATGGATAACCATACAGTATCTTCGTCAAAAGTCGTTTCGATTTTTGTCAAACCATCTTGTGTTGTATAAATAATTATATTCGATTTCTGATTCATATTATCCTGATTATTCACTTCGTTACCTCTTTTTGATAATTTTTACTTCTTCTTTCAATCATTAATCACTTTTTAGATTTCATGAACCAAGGAACAATAAATGTTTTGAGCAAAAATAATCATCTCAAATGTTCTTTATACCATTCGATTACAGCTTCCCTATCTGATTCAAAAAATTGCGTAGAAATATAAATATCCGCACCATTAAAATCTAATTTTTTAGTTCTATATCGCATAAGCGTGGAATTTCCCCTATTATCTGTTCTCTTATTCGCAACTGCCGGATAATCTGTTGCTTTGAATAATCTCTTTGTGTATTCCTTCGTTTTCAGTTTTTCAACTTCCTCTGCTGTAATCTTGGACTTGTCTATAAGTTCCTCCATTAAATTATAGAATAATTTAGCAACCGGCAACATCCCTTCTTCCCATGTATTTTCATCATTAATATCAAATGGTACTTCTGAAAGTGAGAAACTAAAATCATCTGTATCCAAATTCATATTTAATAGCAAGTCCTTAATAAACGAAATGATATTTTTTGAGGACAGATTAGTTTCAAAGAAGATACCACTGTTATCAATTTGTTTCGCTTTACGGAACTTTCTCTCATCATTACTTATGTATGTTTTATCCGCGCTTGAAATGGAATAATCTTTTGCTGCCAAATCGCCCATCGTTTCTGTATCTAAATCATAGGCAAGGTTCATAAACTTAGTAAGTAGATCAACCCAGCTTGATACCTTTGTATACTCGCCGACAAATGCAAAACCATCCGGTTTAGTGTTAGAAACATCTATGTCACTATCAACGCCAAAGCTTAATTCATGCGCTTCGTCAACATCAGAATGCATTTCAACATAATTAAATTTTCTAATCAAGATACGAGAAAGCACCTTTGCTCTATTCAGAATTGACGTTTCATTCCATTTCTCTGCTGACAAAACTTCTTTATTTAAAATATTTGCTTTTGAGTTTTCACGAATGATATTCTTCTTATCATTAAATGATTTTGTTCCAAGTTCACTATTATGTCCCGTAATAGTCAAATTGCCAAGCGTATGTAAGTATATCTCATATACTCTTCCATAATCTTTACCAACTTCTTTTTTCCATACAGCAGCATTTTCTTTCTGGGGTAAGATATGCTCTATTGTAAGATTGCTAATATCAATATGTTCCTTTGTAGAATTTTCAATTACAGAGAGTACAAACTTACAAATCGGCTTTTTATATAATGGCTTATGAATAAGTGCCTCTTCAAATTCCTTGTCTGTCGGCATACGGTCATTTGCCCTTAAATCGTTAAGGAAAATCACTATTTTTTCATAGTAATGGACATAGTTTCCATCAATAACTCTATCATACATTGATTTCATAAATTTTGATAGATTCTTATTGATTTCACAAGCTGTGATTCTAACAAGATACGTAAGCAAATAATCTAATACTTTACAAAGAGTTTCTTCATCTATAATAATATTCTCATAGTCATTAAAAACTCTGAAAAGAAACGGGAGAATTGTTGTTTGCTTTATGGTATAAAATACCTTGAGATAATTTGATATTTCTGCACTATAGTAATGATTTTCTCCTATATAAGCGCCATAATATTTTGAAGTTCTTTTTAATTCTTTCAGTACATCTTCATGGCTCAAATTATTTTCTTCACAATGCTCTTTAAATAAGCGATATGCATTTTTACTATTCACAGATTTGCTTATCTGAGAATTCAAGAAGTTAATAACAAAATCTCCAAGATTACGATAACCTACATTCTTTTCAATTACAGACCAGTAATTCTCATATAGTTCATCTTGATTGACATCATCCATAAGCAGATAATTTCTAATTAAATCCGCTAAACTTAAATCCAATCCCGTTGAATTAATTGACTCAAAAATTTTCTGTGGTTCATCACCTTGAGATTTATCAAGAACAATTTCTACCATTTCCAGTTTCTTAATCCCATTAAGAATATCATTCAACTCATATCCCGATGCCACTATGCTTTCAATCAAATTTTTAAATGTAATGTAATTCTTATAGATATTAGAATTTCTATCCATATCATCAATTTTATCTTGAATCAACAGTATCAACTGCTCATTATCTGATTTTACGGGTTTTAATTTCAACTTGTATTTTTCATCACAATTTCTGTTGAACATTACTTCTTCTATTTCGACTTCTATCCTGACAGATACATCTTTGGCAGCATCGTAAAGCGCTTTCAAAAGAATATACATTGTGGTAAGTCGCTGCTGTCCGTCTATAATCAACACTTCGTTTAATGTGCTTCCATCAAGACCGACTATATATACTATAGTTCCCGTGAAATGCTTATGATCCCTTTCACCTGCCGCCATAATGTCTTGATATAGCTTTTCACATTGTATATTAGACCAATCATAATTTCGCTGATAAACAGGAACTTTAAATACTCTTTTGTTTTTTTCGATTAAATCTGAAAACAACCAAACTTTATAAGGTTGCATAATCTTATCTCCTCCTTTATCCTTAAAAATAACTACACCTACCAAGAACAAACTAACGAAAAGCAATCAAATCATCTTAAAATGCCTTAATGCATCTTCAATCAATAGTTCTTTCTCTAGCGGACACTTCGGCTGTCTGGAGTTTTCCGATTTCGGCAGGTTATAATTTGCTCTCTCAATAATACCGCATTTCTGTTTTACCTGTGCAATATACAAGTTGCTGACTTTCAATCCGCTTTGTTTCAGAACATACTCCTTGATTTCCTCATAGGTTGCTTTACTCTCCGCCGCCGTCAAATCAAGTTCATCCATCTCTAATTCCACATTAATATGCTTCATCTTAGTTGATTTAAGTTTGGAAAGCAAGGCGATACTTTCCACATTCCCCGTAAACGGAAACATATCTACACAGCAAAGCCTCTCAACCGCATACCCTGCTCCCTGAAGCAGAACCAAATCTCTCGCGAGGCTCGTCGGTTTGCAGGAAATATAAACCATTCGTTCCACGCCGTAGGAAATGATCTTTTTGAGCGCTTTTGGATGTATTCCGTCTCTGGGCGGATCTAATACAATAACATCCGGTTCCTCTTCCACTGTATCGAGAACCTTCAGCACATCCCCCGCTATAAATTTACAATTGGAAAGCCCGTTCCTTCTGGCATTTTCTCTTGCCGCTGCTACGGCTTCCGCTACGATTTCCACGCCGACCACCTTGTCTGCCGAAGCAGAAAGCAGCTGCGCAATCGTTCCCGTTCCGCTGTAAAGGTCAAATACCGTACAGTTCCTTTCCCCGAACGCCTGCATTACATCCTCGATATACTCCCGGACTGTCTGATAAAGCACTTCCGCCCCCAGGGAATTGGTCTGAAAAAAGGAAAACGGCGTAATCATAAAACGCAGTCCCAGAAGTTCCTCGTAAAAATAATCCTGCCCAAATAAAATATCCGTTCCGTCGTCCTGTATCACATCTGCAAGACTATCGTTTCTTGTGTGAAGAATCCCAACAATCTTCCCATCCAAAGAAAGTCTGGTCATACGCTCTTTCATCTCATGCAAAAGCACCGGCTCCTCTAACCCCTGTGTCTGCGTGCTTGTCACAAGATCGACTAATATTTCTCCGGTTTTAGCCGCCTTGCGCACGAGCAGATGGCGTAAATAACCCTCATGACGCATTTTATGGTAAAAAGAAACTCCCTGTTCACTAAAGAAATCGCGCGCACACGCTAAAATCCTGCTGAAATCCAAATCCGTGATCCGGCATCCGTCCACATTGGCAATGTCATAAAAACTGTCTCTTTTATGCATGCCAAGTGCGAGCGGCCCGTCCTTATGCTCATCTCCGAACGAATACTCCATTTTATTTCGATAGGCCCTCTCCCGCGGACTTTTCTTGATCCCTTCAAACAGTGCATCAAAATCCATGCCGCCGTCCGCCAATACGGGCAAAAGCAATTTTCTCACCTGTTCTTCTTTCAGTTTTAACTGTGTCTCATAAGCCACATTCTGATAAGTACAGCCGCCGCAGATGCCGAAATGCCTGCATGCGGGCTCCGCCAATTCGATCGGCGATTTTTCCAAAACTTCCAGAAGCCTTCCTTCATATTTCCCTCTGCGCGCTTTTTGAACGGCAAAAGAAACTTTCTGTCCCGGAAGCGTATGTTTTACAACGACTTCGCTTCCGTCTTCTACTGATGCAATCCCTTTATTCGGAAATACAAGTTCTGTCACAAATCCTTCCGCTATCTGTCCTTTTTTCATCTCTGTGTTGATCCTTTCCTGTAACTGTCCGTGATCTTCCGACAGCCTGAAAAAAGAGCCGCTGATCTGCGGCTCTTTCTGCTATCTTCCGATCTTCGGATTATTTATCGCTTTCTTCCTCTTCGTCATCGTCAAAGAAATCATCTTCAAACTCATCTTCTAAATCATCTTCAAAATCGTCCAGATAATCCGGCGTAAAGAAACGGTAAATTCCATACGCTGCTGCTGCAATCGCTGCAACGATTCCGACAATTGCAAAAATCCAGATCACTTTTGTCGCTTTCTTCTCGTCGTCATCTTTCTTTTTCAGCAAGTCATTTAACTTCGTCATCGTCAAGAACTCATCTACTTTATTCATGCTTTCCACTCCTTTTTGTTTATTTTTAGAAAAACATCTGTCGTTTTTCTGACCTCGCATGATACATCATATTTATTATAACATATCTTTTCCTATTCACAAATAAAAAATTACACTTTTTAGAATTTTTATACTTTTTTCAGCTTTGCAAAGACAGCAAACATCTTTTTCACCCCGGCGGTATCAAAATCCACCGTCACTTCATAATCTCTGCCGCCGTCGGCAATCTGTGTGACGATACCTTCTCCGAATTTTATATGGCGTACGCGGTCGCCGACCTGGTAATCCAGGGCTTCTTTTTGTGCGCTGCCGAAATTCCTTGACATATCATAGGTTCCCGCCGCTATAGGTTTCCGGTGCAGCGTTTCTTTTGCTTTCCGGAACATTTCTCTCTTACGGTTTTCTTCTCTCGGACGTTGTTCTTCGCTGAGACGTTCTTTGGCTCTTTCATGCGCCGCCCCCTCTTCCAGCAGTTCTTTTGGAATTTCTTTCACAAAACGGGACACTTTATTAAACTGGGTTTCTCCGCGAACCATACGCATCCTTGCGCTCGTTATCGTCAGATGTTCTTTTGCCCTGGTAATTCCCACATATGCCAGACGCCGCTCTTCTTCCATGTCTTCGATCGGCGTATCCGATACGATCGACCGATAGCTCGGAAATAATCCGTCTTCCATCCCGGCAAGGTATACATTGGAAAATTCGAGCCCTTTTGCGGAGTGCATTGTCATCAGAACGACATAATTACTGTCCTCCTCCAAACTGTCAATATCTGCCACAAGCGCTATTTCCTCTAAAAATCCGCTTAACGAAGGTTCTTCCTCCGCTTCCTCATAAGCAGCCGCCTTACTGATCAGTTCATCAATATTTTCAATGCGCGCCGCCGCTTCTTCCGTTCCTTCCTCTTCCAGCTCTTTCACATATCCCGTTGTTTCGATGACTTCTTCCAGCAGTTCCGTCACGCCGATCAGACCGAGTTTGCTGCGCATGGACTGAATCAACAGGACAAACGGACGTATTTTCGCACTCGCCTTTCCGATCGAAGGAATATCGTCCGCCGCCTTTAACGCATCATAAAAACTGAGTTCCCTGGCAATGGCATACTCCTGTACACGATTTAACGTCGTGGCTCCGATGCCTCGTTTGGGCACATTGATAATGCGCCGTACTGCCAGGTCGTCGCTGCCGTTGTCAATCGTTTTTAAATACGCAAGAAGGTCTTTGATCTCTTTCCTTGCATAGAAATTAATTCCGCCTACGATTTTATACGGAATATTGGACACGACAAATTTCTCTTCAAACAGACGGGACTGCGCGTTGGTGCGGTATAAAATTGCACAGTCACGGTACTGGTATCCCTGCTTATAGACTTTCTGCATAATATCTTTTGCCGTAAATTCAGCCTCTTCGTATGCCGTTTCAAACGGATAGAAACGGATCCTGTCTCCCGTTTCATTTGCCGTCCACAGCCTTTTTGCTTTTCGACTGCGGTTATTGGCAATCACTTCATTCGCCGCATCCAAAATATTCTGTGTGGAACGGTAATTTTGTTCCAATTTGATGACAACCGCCTGTGGAAAATAGGTTTCAAAATTTAAAATGTTGTAGATATTGGCGCCGCGGAACTTATAAATAGACTGATCGTCATCTCCTACGACGCATAAGTTTTTATAGCGGTCTGCCAGCAGACGGATCAGCTGAAACTGCGCCGTATTGGTATCCTGATATTCATCGACCATAATATAACGAAACCGCTCCTGGTAACCGGCAAGCACTTCCTCGTCTTTGCGGAACAGCTCTACCGTATAAAAAATCAAATCGTCAAAATCCAGCGCATTATTCTTCTTTAACGCTTTCTGATATTCCAGGTAAACCTGCGCCTGCTTTTGTTTTATGTAATCCGAACCCGCGTTTTTTGCAAATTCCATCGGTCCGATCAGTTCGTCTTTTGCAGAAGAAATTGCTGCCAGCAGTGCTCTTTCTTTGTATATTTTCGTATCGACCTCCAGTCTTTTACACAGCTCTTTCATCAACGTCTTCTGATCGTCTGCATCATAAATACTAAAATTCGTATCAAACCCAATCCTGTCGATATACCGTCTCAAAATCCGAACACAGGTAGAATGGAACGTCGTCACCCAAATGCCCTCCGAACCGCATCCGACCATCTGGCTGATCCGCTCCCGCATCTCTCCCGCAGCTTTATTGGTAAATGTAATCGCCATGATCTGATACGGACTGACGCCCTTTTCTTCTATTAAATATGCCGCCCGGCAGGTCAATGCCTTCGTTTTTCCGCTTCCTGCCCCTGCCAGAATCAAAACGGGACCTTCTGTCTGAAGTACCGCCTGCCTTTGCGGTTCATTTAATGTATCGTAAATACTCATTGCTTCTCCTTTGTTTCTTTTTTTATAAATTGAAAGTTCTTTTCTATTATACGGGGAAAAAAGAAGAATCGCAACGGATTTTTACAGAATACGGCGATACTTTCTTCCTATTCTGTCACAAAAAAATTTTGTTTTTTCTATATTATATGCTACAATGTGTTGCAGAAAACAAAAAGGAGGTCTGACATGACACAATATCCAATTGTAACATTTGAAATGGAAAACGGCGACATCATGAAAGCCGAGCTTTACCCCAATCTTGCACCAAACACCGTACACAACTTTATTTCCTTAGCAGGCAGCGGTTTTTACGACGGACTGATCTTCCATCGCGTGATCCGCGGCTTTATGATTCAGGGCGGCGACCCGGAAGGAACCGGCATGGGCGGCCCCGGCTACGCAATCAAAGGAGAATTTGCCCAAAACGGCTTTGAAAACGACTTAAAACACACGGCGGGCATACTGTCCATGGCACGTTCTATGATGCCCGACTCCGCCGGAAGCCAATTTTTCATCATGCACAAAGACGCCCCTCATTTAGACGGCGCTTATGCGGCTTTTGGTAAAATTACAGAAGGCATGGACGTTGTCGATAAGATTGCGGAAACCACAGTCGACTACAACGATCGTCCCATGGAGACGCAGAAAATAAAAAAAGTTACGGTAGAAACGTTTGGCGAAATGTATCCGCAGCCGGAGAAGTGTTAGTCTATGTAATATTACAGGAGGGAGTTTACAAATGAACCACGAAACAGAACCGATCCGCGACGCCGCAGTCCTTGGCGTACCCAAGATGCTGATTTTAGGCCTGCAGCATATGTTCGCTATGTTCGGTGCTACCATTTTAGTACCTATTCTGGTAAACAATTATTTTGAGGGCGAAGGCTTATCGATCCAGGTAACTTTGATCTGCGCAGGTGTGGGAACCTTATTTTTCCACCTGTGTTCCAAGTTGAAAGTCCCGGCTTTTCTTGGCTCGTCCTTTGCATTTTTAGGCGGTTTTTCCACTGTTGCAAACTTAGAGACCGGAATTTTTAAAGATATGTCTATGGGAGAAAAACTCCCCTATGCCTGCGGAGGCATTGTAATTGCCGGATTGCTATATCTCATTCTTGCACTTGTCATTAAACTGGCGGGCATTAAAAAAGTCATGCGCTTTTTGCCTCCGGTTGTAACCGGTCCGATTATTATCTGTATCGGATTAAGCCTTGCACCATCGGCCGTGACAAACGCATCTTCCAACTGGTTTCTGGCATTGATCGCACTTTCCGTCATTATCATTTTTAATATCTGGGGAAAAGGAATGTTCCGGATTATCCCGATCTTGCTGGGAGTCACTATTTCCTACGGAGCCGCTCTTTTAATGAATGCCTGCGGAATTACAAACCCGGACGGTTCGGCAATTTTAGACTTTACAAATGTAGCGGCAGCGTCCGTGGTAGGGCTTCCGCCGTTTCAGTGGTGTAAATTTGATGTGACGGCAATTTTAGTGATGGCACCGATCGCCCTCGCGACTATGATGGAGCATATCGGGGATATGTCCGCCATTTCCGCTACCGTCGGTGAAAATTTTATCGAAAATCCGGGTCTGCACCGCACGTTGATCGGCGACGGGCTGGCAACTTCATTTTCTGCGTGTATCGGCGGTCCTGCCAATACCACGTATGGAGAAAATACCGGCGTATTAGAGCTGAGTAAGGTATACGATCCGAAAGTGATCCGCCTTGCCGCCGTCTATGCCATCATCTTAAGCTTCCTGCCGAAATTTTCCGAAATCATCAGTTCGCTTCCCGCCGCAATCATCGGCGGCGTCAGCTTTATGCTCTACGGAATGATCTCTGCCATCGGCGTACGCAACGTGGTCGAAAATCATGTGGATTTCACCAAATCCAGAAATTTAATCATTGCAGCGGTTATTTTGGTCTCCGGACTTGGTTTTTCCTCCGGTCTGACGTTTTCCGTTTCCGGTACGTCCATCACGTTAACCGGTCTTGCCATTGCCGCAATCGCAGGCATCTTTTTGAACGCCGTTCTTCCGGGCAAAGATTATACGTTTGGTGAAAATCCGAACGCGGATGCAAGCCGCGGCGTAGACATGAAGCCAATGAAAAAAGAAAAGAAATAAAACAAACTGCAAAAAAGTCTGAAACCATATGCACGCATGCAAGGTTTCAGACTTTTTAACATTCTGAATTACTGTAAAGCAGGTTCTTATTTTATTCTTCGTCCTCAAAATTTTTCTGCGCAACGGCTGCTACGGCGCTTGTCACTGCCGATACGACCGTTACCACTGCGACAACGACGACAAACAGAACAATGATTCCCAAAAATATCAACAATCCGCTTTCTGTCATATTATCTACTTCCTTTTCTAAGCTGATTTCATGTTTTTTGTATTATATCATAGATTTGTCCATTTGAGAATAGCCTATTTTTATTTCCATCCAAGCAGTTTTCGATAGGAAGCTCTCTTACCGGCAGGTGCCTTGCATACCGCATGTTTATGGATTCCCTTAAACGCATGTTTCCCCACTTTCTTAAGCTTCTTACTTTTTACTGTAACCGTTCGCAGAGCCTTACAGCGGTAAAACGCCTTGCTTCCGATTTCCGTCAGTTTGCTGCTTTTCAAAGCTGCTTTCTTCATTGCCGTACATCCTTCAAACGCCTGTTTTCCAATTTTTAACACGTATTTTCCGATTACGGCTTTGGAGGCCTGTTTACAATTCCGAAACGCCTTCGGCCCGACTGCCGTCACCTGATACCTCTGCCCTAAAATCGTCGCATAATCCGGCACCGTGATATGTTTCATCTTTTTACTGCTGCTTCCGACAACTTCAGCGGTTTTTTTCTCTAAATTCGTAATTTTATAACGATATCCTCCGCTTTCGTACACGTTTCCCAAAACCGGTTTCTTTCCCTGCGTTACCGTAAGATTTACGCTTTGAGATATCCCGCTTTCATCGGCCGCCGCGGCAGTAATCTTTGCGGTTCCCTCTCCCGCCGCCGTAATGACGCCGTCCGCATTGATCGTTGCAACCGCCTGGTTGGAAGAAGACCATACAACCGTTTTTACGGCGTCTTCCGGAACAATCCGGGCTATGGCCTTTGTGCGCTCTCCAACCGCCAAAACAGATCGTTCCAGGCTTACGGTTATGGATGTGACAAGCGGCGCCCGCTCCTTAATAAAGTCCGCTTTCACCGTGACGTCTCCTGCCGGCATATAAAAAGACTCTCCTTCGATCAAAGTTTCCTGCCCGTCCTCTTTTCGGCAATATCTCAAACTTCCCGGTTTCAGGCAATATCCTTCGCCGGGAACGGCGAACACCGTTACCTCTTCTCCGGCAGATGCGATGGGATTGGTGATGATCAGCGTTCCGTGTTCTGCCGCTTCAGCTTCTGCAAAAAAGCTGCCGTTTAACGTAATCGCGCCCAAATTAAAATTTCCCCATGTACTATCGTATAATGCGGCATTGCTCAATTCTACCCGCAGTATGGCATCCGGATCTTCCAGCGAATAATCCAGATAAACGGTTTGATAAACGGCAGGAGCGTTAGAATCCAGCTTGCCGGTATCAAAATATTCCGTATACTCCTTTACAATCCTGTCTTCCTTCATTACCGCAGCATTGATTTTTACTTTTGCAGACCATGCGCCTAGGTATATGCCGGCTTTCTGTCTTCCCTGGCGGTATGGAAGATCAAACCGAATCCCGTTTCCTTCTTTCTCAAAGACAATCCCTTTGTTATACAACCCTTCCGGATTGCCGGATCCGTCCGTATAATGAAAG
Organism: Lachnospiraceae bacterium; assembly: GCA_011959925.1. Classification (GTDB taxonomy): domain Bacteria; phylum Bacillota; class Clostridia; order Lachnospirales; family Lachnospiraceae; genus Roseburia_B. The sequence goes on along the minus strand of BLMD01000292.1, from coordinate 13,091 downwards.
ACCGCATCTGACGGATCGCCGTTTTGCTTGGTCACTTCCTGAATTGCCGAAAGATTTGAAATTCCGCTGCCGTTCGCTTTCCTCTCAATCCGTGCCAAATCGGTCTGCGTAAACAGCTTCCAGTCCATACTTCCTTCTTCTGTCAAATTGACCGTCTGCGGCTGCGCAGTCTGCATGAATTTTACCTGCGTATCCGAATCGTCCGGATCCGGAATTTCCTCTGAAGTTACGGCAAGAACAGTGAGCGGAACCGTAATCGTAATTTTGGTATCTCCGCAGACCGCCGTAACCTTAAGCACAGTTTCCAAATTTTTTTGCGGAAGAATCGGATTCACTACCGTCCCGTCATTCCGCAGCCCGTATTTCGCCAGATGGCTGTTGCTGGAAAAAGTAAACGTTGTACCATACGTCGTACCGCCTACATTAAAATTCAAATCGTCTGCAACTTGGGAAAATGCCTCATTTCCATTTAAGACCTGTTCCTGCACGCGGATCCAGTCCTGGTATGCGCGCTTTGCATCTGTCTGCACCGTCTGTTCCGGAATCTGCGAAACCGTCTGTGAATCTGTTGATTCCCTGCCGTCTTTTACGCCGGTTACAAAAATATCATAACGATTGAAATTTTCCAGGCCCTGCAGCAAAAAGGGCATACCGGAAGTCTCTTTTGTCTGCCATTCATATGCATCTCTTTTCTTATAATAAATGCGGTAACCGTCATACTTCGTCCCTTCAGGAGCGCGAGCGTTCACCATAAGCGCCGTATCCGCAGACACTGCGCTCACATCCTCTGGAGCCTGCAAAACTTCCTTCCCGTCGTTTTCCAGCAATATTGCCTTTAAACTGATCTCTCCCTGTACGCCGCCGGTTTCTTCCATGGCAATCGTCACCATCATATTTGTCTCTCCCGCTGCACAGTTCGGAATTTCAACGGCATAAACGCTTTCTTCACTGCCTCCCTGAAGCTTTACCGCTTCCGTCAGTTCTGACGCGTCCAGCAAATCCGCTTCTACTTCCGCAGTTCCGTTTTTTACACCTACCAGAACTTTTACCGTCTGCATGGAATTGGAAGCGGGAACCAGAAACATAAACCCTTCCGCTCCGAAAGGCGACGTCGCCTTCACATACTCCATGGCGTCTTTCGTCCCAAAGCTCTTCATTACGGCGCTATCGCGCAGCTCTGTCGGATAACTGCCATTCGTTCGATAATGTCCCACCGTATTCACATTAAAAATCCTGCCGTTTCCGGATTCTATCTGACCAGGCAGTCCGTCTTGCCTGGAAGAATTTCCTTCTGCGCCAAAAGAAACGGCGCTGTCCGCTTTCTTCATTTGATCCGCCGTAAAATATTTCTCCGGCGCTTTTGTCGTTTTTATTCCAAGATAACTTTCTCTTCCATCCGTCCCGTCCACCAGATACTGATGCTCTCCGGCTTCTACCTGTATCATTTCACTATGTCCTCCGACACTGACGCGCAGTTTAAACGCATGCTCTGCCTTTACAGTCAATTTTGCGCCCGAAGACGCGCTCACACGTTCTGCACAGGCTAAATCCACGAAATTTTCACCGTTCGGCCCGTTAAAATACAAATGGTCTATACCGAACGCTTCCGTCAGACGGATTTTCCACTCTATGACATTTTCGTTTCCTTTTATAGTAATTCCCATGATATCTTCTATGAGGGAACCGATTCCGATCGCACCCGCCCATCCTACAAAATTAGCCCGTGCCGGCTGTGTGTCGGAAAACTCGGTGGAACCCGGCATAGCGTATTCTGTAGAATAATTTTCCCAAAGCGTATGTAAAAAATTTCCGTTTCTGTCATAGGCTCCTTTGCTGCAGACGTCTGCCATACCGTTGACATGCCGCACCGCCTCTTCAAATGCAATTGCATCATATCCGTAATTTTGAAGCCCTTTTAACCACTGAAACGATGCCGGCGACCACATGGCGCCATTCCAGTATCCGCCGGATGATTTAAAAGAAGGATAATCATAACAGACCGTAGAAAGACCGTTTGGACGGAACATTTTATTGGAATTGAACGCATAGCCTTCTATCATGCGGTCCGCCTGTTCCTTTGTCGCAATCCCGGCTGCCAGCGACCAAAACGCCATCGGCGTTACCACGTCTTTTAATTCTCCCGTCCTGCTGTCCATATTAAAAAAACATCCTTTTTCTTCGGACCACAGTTTTTCCTGAATCAACGCCGTGAGTTCTTCCTCTTCCTGCTTGTATTTCTCTTTCAAATCTTCGTATTTTTGTCTCTCATCTGCCGTCAATCCCGTTTTCTTTTCTAAAATTTCCGCAGCAATCAATTGCAGGTAGACAGCCGCCTGTACCTGCTGGAATGACATATCTTTTACAGCCTGCCCCCAGCCCTGATAATCCTGATCCGGCGTGTTATCGAGTCCGCTCCCCTGACCGTTTGACACATACAATCCGGCTGCAGGCCCCGTTTTATGCCTGCGCGTGCGCTTGATAAACTGATAATAGGAATCCAGCCTGTCAATAATCGGTTTGCCTTTCACGGTTTTTAAAAATCGCTCAATATCTCCATGGATCTTATACTGTTCCCACTCTGCCCACGCAAACATCGGCGGATTGATCGCATCCACGTTCCGATAATCCTGGTAATGATCCCGTCCATCCGCCTCATAAATCATTCTCGAAATAAATCCGTCCGATTCGTCCTCCGTATCATACTGATGATAATAAAAATTATCCATGGAATTCAAAGTCGGAAATTCATGCAGCCCGTATTTATCAAAAAGCATCATAAACAGCGTATCCCATTGGAAAATTCTGTCGTCAAACGCTTCGTCCACATAATATGACTGCTTTTCATCCGTAGTAAGTTCCGGATTCAATCCTTTTGAAACCGCCCGGATATTGCTCTTATGACTCTCCCACGCCGTCTGATACAAATACTCCCAATTCTTATGCTCCGCAAAATGTACCTGCGGAATCCGCTCCATATCAATCTCATAATTTCCTGCCACAATCTCAGGCGCAGCCTGCGCCTGTACCGGCATCCCGCAAAAAACCACAGCTCCTGCCAAAAAAGCGCTCACCCATCGCTTTACCAGACCCATCCTATATCTCCTCCTAAAAAACATGTATAAAAACAGAAAAGACTTTTCTTCCCAGAAAAGCCTTTTCTGTCCCATTTTTCATATTACTGTGTCTATTGATATTTTCTATTGTAGAAATAGATCAATAACAGAATTCCAACCAAACCGACCATCTGCATTATCAGTCCGGCCGCTTCAATTCTGCGCTGTCCTACAATCACAAGCGCCATACAAGCAATAAAGAGTACGGTATTGATCAATACAACAATCCATTTTTTGTTCTCTTCCATATCGATTCCTCCTTATTAACCCTTTAATCCGCCAAGACTCATTCCCTGCGTCAGTTTCTTTTGAACCATAATATATAAAATCAGTGTCGGAAGCATTACAATCACGAGACCTGCATACAGCTGCCCATAATTCGCTGCCCCCCTCTGTGCCTGCGTCAGGTTCATCAGACCTACCGGCAGTGTTTTGGCATCTTTGGTCAACAGCGTCATAGCAATGATATATTCATTCCAGAATGATAAGAAATTGAACAAAATAACCGTAATGATGCTCGGCAAAGCCATAGGCATCATAATCTGCACCATAGTTCTGAAATAACCGCTGCCATCCACATGCGCCGCTTCCTCATAATCCCTTGGAATCGTAATAAAGAAACCGGAAAGCAGATAAATGGTAAACGGCAATGCGGTGGATGCATATACCAATGCCAGAATAAAAAGATTGTTCAGGAAAAATCCTTCACTAAAGCCCATCTTTCTGATAAATGTATCTGCGTCTACAAACATCAAAAAGATCGGAACTACAATGTAGTTTACATTGATAAAGAGACCGCCCATAAACAATACGTTCAAAATCTTGCTTCCGATAAAGCGATATCTTGCAAGTACGTAAGATGCCGGTAAAGCAATGACCAGCAGCAAAACAAGCGCCATAGCCGTTACCAGAATCGAATTCAGGAAATACTGTCCCATATTTGCTTTTTCAAACGCGTCGATAAAGTTCTGAATATAGAACCCTTTCGGCATCGTCCACGGACTGCCGTAAAATTCTGAATTCTCCTTGATGGATGCCAAAAATACCCATGCCACAGGCACAAAAATGCTGACTGCCAACGCCAGAAGCACAACGTAAACAAATATTCTGTATAAAGTTTTTAAACTCATTCCATTTTTCTTTTTCATTTGCGCTCCTCCTTAAAATTCTAACGGTTCCCGCTTGGTAACAAAACTGATCATTGCTGCCAGGCCAAAGGAAAACAAGAATACCATAACGCCGATTGCCATGCCGTAGCCATAGGATGAGTTCGTATACGCCTGATTGTACATATAACTTAAGAATACCTCCGTAGCCCCGTCCGGTCCGCCGTTTGTAAGTACTTTCACAAGCTGGAAGCTTAAGTTGATCGTACTGATCACGAAAAAGGACAATGTTGTCCTGATATTAGTCCAAATCAAAGGCAGTGTAATGGAAAAGAATTGCTGTACATGATTTGCCCCTTCTAAGTCTGCTGATTCATAGAGACTTTCTGGCACGCTTGCCATACTTGCCATATACATAACCATATAATAACCAATTGCCTGCCAGATTAAAGCAATCACAAGGCTGAAAATAACGATTTTCTGATCACCCAACCATAGGATCGGATCTTTTTCTCCACGGAAAATGCTTAACAGACTGTTTAACAATCCCGTATTAGGATCATAAATCGCCGAAAAAATTGCCGAAATAATAACGATTGATAAAATATTTGGTATGTAAAAAATAATTCGGAAAAAATTCTCTCCCTTAATTTTCTCTCTGGAAATAATTGCTGCAAAGATCAGAGAAAGAGCCATTGTAATTACAGTTACACAAACTACCAAAAGAATTGAATTCTGGAACGTACGCAAAAAAATTGTATCTGACATTAACTTTTTAAAATTTTCCAGTCCGACAAACTGCTTGTTGTTGGAAAATCCGCCCCATTTGTAAAGCGACATTTTAAATACATTGAATGTGGGGATGATCATAAAAATGAAAAATAAAATGACGGCCGGCGCCACGCATACCCCAATAAAAACACTTCTTGCTTTGCCCTTTTTCACATCCATACCTCCATTCCTGTTTTACCGGTCACTTTTACCGGCATGCTCTAAAAAAGCGTCCCGAAGGCAAGAACCTTCGGAACGCCTGCTGTTATGCTTTATTCCATTGCGTCTCTTAACTGATCGCTTGCTGCTTCTACTGCTGCCTGCCATTCTTCAACTGTCTTGTCTCCGCTTACAATACTGTTCACGGTTCCGAACAATGTATCTGCCATAGATACGCCTTCTACAGGAGCTGTAGCTGCAAATCCGCCCATAACTGCGGTTGCGCCGTTGTCATAGATGCTGTAGAACATTTTGTTGTCGCCTTCTAAAGAATCACTGATGCCAGCGATCGGCTGAATTGCAGCAGATTTAGCAAAAATCTGTGCTGCTTCGTCTGAATACATATAAGCTACGAATTCTTTTGCAAGATCCGGATTTGCTGCTTCTGCAGGTACCCATAACTGCTCAAAGAATGTGAAAGAACTTCCGTTCTCGCCGTCGTTTACTGCCGGAACTGCCGTAAAGCCCCACTCAAATCCTTCTGCTCTCGGAGCCTCAGCCATCTCGCCAACTAACCATGTACCGTTCGGGCAGAAGATTGCTTTGTTGTCAAGGATTAACTGCTGGTTCTTTGTAAAGCCTTCGTCATTTGCGTTTGCAACTGTCGTGCCTTCTGTATACTGTGCCAATTTGCCAACGATTTCAAATACTTTCGTAGCTTCTGGGCTTTCCCAAATGCCGTCTTCATAAGTCATGCACTTGTTGTAGAAATCAGATCCGCCTGAAGAAGCTAACAGAGCATATGTAAATGCATCAAAGTATCCGGTTGTCGGATATGTGAATAATGCGATGCCTTCTGCCTTCGCTTTGTCGCCTAACTCCCACATCTCATCCCAGGTAGTAGGAAGATCCCAGCCTTTTTCTTTTAAAAGACCTGCATTGTAGAATAATCCGCAGGGGCTGTAGAACATCGGAGCGTAGTAGGTAACGCCATCGCCGTATGGGTTGGTTCCAAGTGTATCAAGGAATCCCGGAATCACTTTATCTTTTACGGTTACGTCTTCGCCAGGTACGGTCATATCCAATACGTCTGTCAAAGGCATCAATGCTTTTTCTTTTGTCAAAGTCTCTGTCAGGCCTGCTTCACGTCCTGTTGCAAGATGTACAACATCCGGATATTCTCCGGCACGCATATTCGGGCTGATCACGTCCTCTAATTTTTTGTCGGTTGTAAGTTCTACGGTAACGCCCGGATGAGAAGCCTCAAATGCTGCTGCTACTTCTGTCCACATATCTGCGCCGTATCCGCTTTCCAAAGCTGCTACTTTCAGTGTCTGCTCTTCTGCAGCATTGTCTTCTTCGTTTGCTGCATCGTCTGCCGGTGCACTGGTATCTTCTACGGTATCATTGTTGTTGTCTGTTGCCGGTGCTTCTTCTTTCTTATCACCGCAGCCTGCAAACATGGTCGCAACCATGGTGCCTGCTAATAAAAGCGACATTACTTTTCTTTTCATTCTTGTTTCCTCCCAAAACGATTTGCTGAGTTTTTTAAAGATTTCTCTGTGCTTTTTCGTCTGCACGATGAGACTGTAATACGCTCTCCATGCCTTTTTGCAATAGATGAAATCATAAACAAGGAAATTTCATTTGGCCAAATGATATTATGAGATTATCCCACATTTTACTTATTTCCATTTTGTTTATGTGTGTATTATACCAATTTTTTATACTTCATTGTTTTCATATTCAACCAAAAAAAGAGCGTATCCGACCATTTTCTTAGTCGAATCCACTCTTTTTACTGAATAATCACTATATATTTTGTGCAACTTACCAAATTCATAATACATGCTTCCCGTTACGGTCTCTGCTGTTTTTTCTGTATTGGTAAGGCGACGTCCCTACAATCTTGCGGAAATTCCGATTAAATGTGGAAACGGCTGTATACCCCGCCTGTTCCGCCGCCTCTTCCATTGAGCAGTCTGTTCTTTCAATCATGGTACAGGCCTGCTTGATCCGAACCAAATTGATGTATTCTACCGGCGTCATGTGCATGTAGGCCACAAACAGCCTTCGAAAATGCGTTTCGCTTAAATTACAGGCGTCTGCCAGAGCCTTCAGCCTAATATGTTCCATATAATTCGTTCCGATATATTCCAGCGCTCCGGAAATCTGGCAAAGATCTTCCCGCGGTTTTTCATATTCCGTACGGTGTTCGTATTTCGCACCGCCGTTTCCGACTGCCGTCAAAAGAGCCAGAAGCAATCCTCTGATATATTCTCCGGAATAATCCGCCCGTACTTTGCATCCGTCGTTGATCAACCGCACCAAAGATGCCAGGGATGCATGCAGCGCCTCCGGATAATACTGCTCCCGGCTATTTACCCGTTCTAAAATACGTTTCACAAACAACGGATTGTCCGGATAAAATTCCCGAAGCAGGTCTCCCGGATTGATATAAAAATAATCCCAGCGGCTCCCGGTATGCGTCCGGCTCACCGTTTCATGTAATATATTCTGGGGTATCACGGTAATCATTCCCGGTCCGTAATCTATCGCGTGAGACTGAAAAAAAATCCTGCCGCTGCCTGAGATACAGCATCCGATTTCAAGAAGATTGTGGAAATGCCGTTTATCAGACTCCTGTATATTTCCGTAATCCCATGCAACCCGCTGATTGGGCAGTGCCAACAGACGCTCTCCATGGGGAATTTCATAATATTGAAATTCTGCCTCCCGCTTTTTTCTGCTGGACATCGCCTCACCTCCAGGTATCTGTTAATAACTCTTCATCGCTTTGATCAAAATCATCAGCTTTGTGGCATAATTTGGGTCTGTCGCCCAGTTTCCGCCGCCAAGATCCTGAACGTATTTTGCACAGCCGCGTTTATACGAAAGATACCCGAACCGGGGATCTACACATTTTCCGTTTAAACTGTCTTTGGACGCGTACCCTTTCAAATGCTGCACCTGCGCGCGGATACCCGTTTTGACATCCGGAAACGTCGCTCCGGCAGCGCCGTCATCCGTAGCGCCCAGACCGGAAAAATTGCACTGTTCGGCAGAAACCTGTCCTCCGAACGACAGATATCCGGTTTCCAGACAGACCTGCGCAAAAATAACTTCTGCCTTTACCCCTTCTCTCCTGCTCTCATCTATTACGATCTCGCAGAATTTTTTGAGACTTCCCGCGCCTTTGCTCTTATAAATCCCCGAAGGATACGATCTTCCGGACGCTTTGAAAAGCGCCGCCATCTGGTCTGCCGTTACCGTTGTATTTCCCATGATCGCATATGCACTCGTCGTTCCTTTTGCATCGGATTTGTTTCCGCTGCCGGATGCGACTATGCCGCTGCCGTCCGAATATGCCTGCACTTTATAATAATATGTTTTACCGGAAATTACTTTTTTATCGGTATAATTTGTGACAGACGCGCCGTTTACCGTTGCAATCCGTTTATAAGAACCGGATTTGGAAGTCGCGCGGAATATTTTATATTTTGTAGCCCCGGTAACTTTTCCCCATTTAATCCGAACGGTATCGTCCGCCATCAGTTTCACCGAAGAAATCTTTACCTGCTTTAATGCGCGGAACGACGCCGGCTCCGAATAGCCGCTGGAGATTTTTGTTCCGTCGATCATTCCCGTAACCGCAACCTTATAATAATACTTTTTGCCGCTTTTTACGGTCAAATCCGTGTACACCCGTTTTCCTTTCCTCAGCGAAGCGATTTTTCTGTAACCGCCTTTTTTCTGAGCGCTGCGGTAAACCTCGTAAGTCTGGGCGTCACTGACTTTTTTCCATCGGATCTGCATTTTTTCCGATGATAAGGATGCAATGGAAGTAATCCTCGTTTTTGCAAGCGTCTTTCCTTTCATAGGTGCAGAATAGGAACCGAAGCTGTTTAGGCGGCTATCCATAGAACGTACTTTGTAATAATATGTTTTTCCCGGCGTAACCGTAACGTCTGTATAACTGCAGGCTGTTTTCCCGCTGACCCGGTCGACTTCCGTATATCCGCCGTTTCTGGTCTCCGAACGAAGCACCTGATAACCGTTGCTTCCTGCCGCCGGCTTCCAGCTGACCTCTAACTTTGTCGGCGATTTCACTTTAACCTTCTCAATTGACGCTTTTGCCGGAGCTTTTACTTTCAGCATTGCCTCGGCCTGCCCTTCGTTCCTCTGGCCAAGCGGAACAATCTTGTAATAATAATTGACTGCCGCACTGACATTTGTATCCTGATAAGCCGTACCGGTCGTCGTGCCGATCTGTACAAAAGATGCTTACGAAGCACTTCTCCTGTAGACTTCATATCCTCCCGCCGAAGGAACGGGATTCCACTTCAACTCGATTTTATTGCTGGAAAGCGCGGCTGCAGTTGCCTGTACGCCTCCGGCAGCGTATGTATTCTTATGCGAAGAAAACGACAAACACAGGATGCCGAACAACAGCAGGCCCATCTTATATATTTTTCTCATCTCATTCTCCTGTTTTTTATTTGGCTGCCCTATTTACGGTGCCTCCGGTGAAACCGGCGCCGGCAGCACACCGCGCACAGCGTCGGAATACTGTCCGTATACCGTCTGTCCGTTATATTTGTTTACCAGTACAATCTTATAATAATATGACGTTCCCGCAGCTGCCGACGCGTCTGTATAAACGGTTACGGAAGGATTGGATATTGTCTCAAGAAGCGTATACGCTCCGTTCTCTTCCGTACTCCGGTAAATCTGATATCCCGTGATATCTTTTACTTCTTTCCATGCAATCGCAAGTTTTCCTCCCGCATCCGGCGCCGCAGAAGTAAGACTCGTAACTGAGACCGGACTGCCGCCCGCAGCGGCACTCATACTTTTTACGCTTGCAGTTTTATACCCTTTGATATAAGCTTCGATCTTATAGAAATACTGCTGCGTCATATTTAAATTTCGGTCTATGTAAGACACGGCGGTATCTGCAACGGACGCAATCTTTTGATAAGATCCGTTTGCCGAAGCTGCACGATAAATATCATATCGTTCCGCTCCGCCTGACGGCTCCCAGAAAACCTCAGTCGAAGATCCCGAATTGCCTGTAACGGCTGTAATTTTCGGCGTATTTGCCGTCCAAACGTTCCGAACGGCAGAATAGGAACCGTATCCGTATTTTCCTTTTACTTTTTTCCTGGTTCTGACTTTATAAAAATATCTCGTTCCGGGAACTAAATTGGATACCTTCAAAGACGTCGTCTTGGCTGACTTAATTGTCTTTATCTTCTTATAGACTCCGTTTTGAGACGTGCTCTGATAAACGATATATCCGTCTACATCTTTCGCTTTTTTCCAACTGATCTTCTGACTGGTCGGAGAAAGATTTGCGATTTTCGTGATCGATGTCTTCCGTATCGTCTTACCGGATGCAGCCGATCCGTATCCGCTTACTCCCTTGACGCCGTCGTTGTAATTAAACGCCTGTACTTTATAATAATAGGTTTTATTTAATTTTACGGTAGCATCGTCATAATACCCTGTCGTACCGCCGCTTGCAGTTCCGACTTTTTTATATTTTCCGCCTGCGGAATCCGCACGTTTGATCACATAGCCCGCTGCGTTCTTATCTGCTTTCCAGGACACCCGAAGCGTATTGCTCGCCTGGGATTTTACCGCCACACCGGAAGGAATTTTTGCCGTCCTTGCCGCAACAATATCGCTGTAATCGCTGTAAATCGTAGATCCGCCAGCCGGTTCTGCGGAACGGATTTTATAGAAATATTTCTTCCCAGCCTTTACCTTCGTATCTGTATAGCTGACGCGGTTGATCCCCGTAAGCATTGCAATCCGGCTGTATGTACCGTTTTTCTTCGTCGCGCGGTAAATTTCATAATTGGCGGCGTTATTGACGGTATTCCAGCTGATCACCAGCGCTTTGCTGTTTTTGGATTTGATGGAAGAGATCACCGGCCGGATCATCGTCGTACCCGACGCTACCGGAGAATATTTCCCGTACTTAATATCGGAACCCGACTTCGTATAGGTACGAATCTTATAATAATAAGTAACGCCCGGGGTCAGTCCGGTATCTTTCCACGAAGTCTTCGTAGCGGGAGAAACCCGCGCCACTTCCTGGAATCCGCTGCCGCTCTGCGTACTCCGGGAAATACAGTAACCGGTTACGTTTTTGACTTGAGTCCATGTCAGATCCATCGTCGTGCTTGCCGAAGATAAAATGCTGTTAAAACCCAATCCCTTCTTCAGCCCGAAATATTCTGCAATGCCTGTCGCGTCGGCAATACCGAGTTTCTTAAGGGACGCGTCCGAACTTAAATACTTCTGAGCGTCTCCGGCGTTGGAAATAAATGCATGCTCTACGATCAGTCCCGGGATACCGTACTCCTTGCATCGTTTGATCACACCGTAATAGTCCGCAAGAGATCCGTCCGGATATCTTGTGTTGTTTTCCGAATTTCGGATATGAATCCCTCCGCTTGCCAGGCCAAGGTCCGTCAGCTTGGATTCAATGATCGACGCCAGCTCCATTCCCGTCTTGCCGACATTCGCATTGTAATTGGAGTTTGGATAATATACGTTCGCTCCGTTTGGTCCGGAACTTTCATTGGAATTATTGTGCAGGCTGACAAACAGATCCGCCTTTTTATTGATCGCTACCTGTGCACGCTGTGCCAGCGTTAAATAAGTGTCGCTGTTTCTTGTCATATATACCACGATCCCGGCGTACTGCCCAAGTTCCTCTTTACAATACTGGGCAATTTTCAGATTGACCGTCTTTTCCACGATCCCGTTCTTCTGCGCGCCCGGATCGGAACCGCCGTGGCCCGCATCCAGTACGACGACCAGACTTTTCATCCCTCTGAACTCTGCGCCCGTTTTTGCCGCGCCTTTTTGGATCGCCCGAAGTCCTTCTTCTGCAGAACACCCGGCCTCCTCAAGCGCTTCTTCCAGCGTCTCGCCGGAAACCGGTTTGCCGTTTTCATCCAAAGAAACAATGCTCATTTCGCTCTCTGCCGCCAGGGCTTCCACCTCTTCATCCGACAAAAATACGTCGTCCGGTTCATTTTCGGCGATTCTGTCCACGCCAAAGGATGCTTCTATTCCCATTTCTTTAAAAGACGCTATGCTCTTTGTACCTTCTGCAGAATAAGAAATCTCTTCCAACCGGTACGTTCCCGCATCGCTGTCATTGGTATATTCCATTTCAAACAGAACAAAATCGTTAAGGATCTCGGTTGCTTCTGTTTCATACATCCGGTCCGTCTGCTCATTCCGGTAAGTTAAAACCGCAGAATCGATCGCTGCGGAACCGTCTCCGATTCCAATCATGACCGTCTGTTTCCCCGGCGTTTCCAGATATGGTTCCTGCACAAGCAGATAGTTGACCAGCGGTTTATTCTCTTCCGGCAATTCTGCGGCAAATATGCTGCCTGCATCTGCTGTAACAATCATAAAACATACGAGTGCCAATGAAATCAGTCTTTTCAATTTCTTCATGTCCTACTATCCCTTCTATTTCTGCTGCATACTGCTGATGAATAACGGTTCCGGTTCTTCCGGTCACAGTCTCATTTGCCCGGACAACCAATGTCCGATAACAGTTCAAGTGTAGCACAATTTTTTCGGTTCTACAATACTGACTGCAAATTAAAATTTTACCCTGCGGAGGATAAAAATTCCAAGCAGCAGCACACCCGACCAAACATATGCCCGACCCGCAGAACCATCGAACGTATCGGCGCTTTTTGTCGGTTTGGCGGGTGAAACCTGCGTGACACTTCCTGCCGGAGCCGTACGGCGCCCTGTCTCCGTCTCGGAAATCCCGGCTTTTTCCGACACCTGTACCTTGCAGACGGCATAGATGTTCGGATTGGACTTCAAAAAAGCCCTTACCGAAACCCAATGTCATTTAGTTAAGGCATTAGCAGTGACGCTCTTTACAGAGCAAGGTATA
>BLMD01000291.1 GCA_011959925.1 Lachnospiraceae bacterium | reverse complement strand
CAGATACAGACAGCCATTTTCATCCAGAACCGCCGTGGATTCTCCCGCACTCAAGTCCCAGGCATATTCCAGAATATCACTGATGCTCCTGGAATACATTTTTAAATCCGACGCCGTCACATCGGCATGTTCCAGATAGCCTGCAACACTCTCCTCCTTCTTTGCCAGCTGTGCCAGAGAATGTTCTTTATCTGTCTGTTTGTAAATTTTTGTCAGGGTTTCTTTGTGTTCTTTGACCTCTGCTTCCCCCATCCCTTCCTGTTCATACGGAATTTTCACATAATCCAAAACCCTGTCGTCCTCCTGCCGGTATGCGTCTGCATGCGCGGCATAATATTCCTTCCGTTCTTCATCAGAAATTTCCATCCCTTCATTATCCGGGTTCTCACAATAACTCTTCTGAATCATATCCATTTCGTATTCCCGATACAGCTCCTTCGTATACTCCGCCAGCCCATAGACGGGCTCTCCTTTTGCAATCTTTTCTTTGCGGGAAGTGTTTTCCGCTTCCCAGCGCTCCAAAAACGCCGTATAACTGCTGTCCTGCACATACCCTTTCTCTTTTGCAAGCCCATAGACCGCATAAAAATATTTCAATTCTTCCAGCGTCTCTTCCGTTAATTTCCGGTAGGGAATTTCTCCCGCACTCTCCCGCTCCCAAAAACCGGCATCTACCGTTCCCCCGCCTTTTTGAGTAAAATAACCGGTGACATCATACCGCCTTAACAACGCTGCGTCCAAAAACTCTTCTTTGTCTATTTTGTTTCCATCTATTGACAGGGAAAAACGATTCCTTGAAATGAAAAAAATCAGAAAAATCAGAATTACAAGAATAATAATTGTACTAATTACACATATTTTTTTCTTCACTCGCATAACTCCTATTCACTTTTCACAATACAATTGACTTTCTTTACATCCTATTATATCATTTTGTTGTTCCTTTTTCTTGTTTAAAACCGTCCATTTTTATATCTTTTTTGTATAAATCGGAACTCGGAGGTCCTCATTATGACAGAAAAACACCAACCAGAGATTTCTTCTTTTTCTTCCGGCGAAATTCATTTGGGTGCACAGGTGATCATCAGCGCTGCCAGGCAAACCCGAAACTATCCCTACCATTTTATGAAACACATTCACCGATCCATCGAGATTTATCTGATCGATTCGGGCAGCTGCGCTATGGATATAAACAACCGGAAACTATCTTGTACTGCCGGAGATTTTGTCATGATCCTTCCGAATACCGTCCATTCGTTTTATCTGGACGCTCCGGATACCTGTCTGTTTCGGCATATCCATTTCGATCCCGCTCCGTTTTCCCGGCTGTATCTGAATCGGAGCGAAACAGATTCGTTTGACATGATCACGGCATTGACGGTTCCGTACGGACATTGTTTCCATCTGGCCTCCAATGAAACGTTCTCTTCCCTGATTGACAATATTATAGAAGAAACCGCCGAAAACGATTCCCTGCATCTGGCATTGGCCAATCTGCATCTGACGGAACTGCTTTTGGAACTGATGAAGCTGACCCGCAAAAACCACGCACTGCTCACAGTCTCAGATTCTCTGTCGCCGGAACAGATCCGCTATGTTTCTTACGCACTTTCTTATATCCATGAAAATTTTGACAGGAAGATTCTGGTGAAAGACATAGCCGACCATCTGAATATATCTTCGCGTTATTTAAGCAAAGTTTTTTTTCAGCATATGAACCTTACCATTTTAAATTACATCAATATCTACCGTATCAACCAGGCAATCGACCTGATGCTGAACACGGATTTGACGCTGACCCACATTTCCGCCCAGGTAGGCCTGAAAGATTCCCAGCATTTTTCCAAACTGTTCCGTACAATTATAGGTCTTCCCCCAAACCAGTACCGAAAACGAATCCTGCACGATACCTCCGGAAAAAGTTTTTTACCGTAAGGATACTGGAGCCGGACATATCCTTCTGATATGCCTCAAAGCAACGGCAGCCGGTCTTATTTGGATCTTATTTTATTTCAAATAGCGTTTCTGCCGCCTTTACGTTTTTACAAATTTATTATATAATAAAAATAGTTTGAATTTTCAAAATTCAACGGTGTTTTCTGATTCAGAAAACCACTTTATGGGTATGATGCAAAGCAAAAACAGGAGGTAACACATGAAAAACAAACGTATGAAACAATGGCTGTCCGTCCTGATGGCGGCCGTGCTGACGCTTGGCAGTCCCGCGATAACTGCGGATTCTGCACAGGCAGCAGAAACAACGGCAGAAATCTTACAGGATTCGACAGATCGGGAAATCAATTTTAATAAGGATTGGAAATTCTTATTCGACGAAACAGAGCACGTAGACGCAGGAGGAAAAGATTACAACGATTCTTCCTGGGAAAACGTTCAGATTCCGCACGATTTCAGCATTACACAGGAGTTTTCCAACGACTATGAAGCCGAATCCGGATTCTTGCCGGGCGGTACAGGCTGGTACCGCAAAAACGTCGTATTTCCCGCAAGCTATGGCGGAAAATCCGTAATTTTAAACTTTGACGGTGTATACAACAATGCCTATGTCTACATAAACGGCACGAAAATCGGAGAGCATCACTACGGCTATACCAATTTCTCCTTTGACATTTCGGACCTGATCACATGCGACGGTACGTCGGAAAATGTCATTGCCGTAAAAGCAGTCAGTGAATTCCCGTCCAGCCGCTGGTATTCCGGCGCAGGTATTTATCGAGACGTTACTTTAACGGTAGCAGATCCGGTACATGTGGGATTAAACGGCACATACGTTACAACGCCGCAGCTGGAAGCGCAAAAAGACGGCGACGTTACGGTAAAAGTAGAAACCACCGTACAAAATGACAGCAATACACAGATAAACGCTGCCGTACGGACTACAATACTGGATGCCAAGGGAACTACGGTATCTAAGTCTCCCGCAGAAAACACTTTATCCATTGCTGCAGAAAATTCCGAAAAACAAACGCAGGAAATAACCGTAAACAAACCAAAACTCTGGGATTGCGACAATCCGAATCTGTATGATGTAAAAACGGAAATTTTAGTCGGCGGTAAAGTAGTCGATACCTATACGACAGAATTCGGCTTCCGTTATTTTGCATATGACGCAAATACCGGTTTTTCTTTAAACGGAACGAAGATGAAGATGAAAGGCGTATGTATGCACCATGACCAGGGCGCTCTCGGCGCTGCAGCTTACCGCGACGCCGTTTACCGTCAGGTAGAAATCCTGAAAGAAATGGGCTGTAATGCAATCCGTGCCAGCCACAATGCCCCAAGCAAAATATTGCTGGAAGCCTGTAACGAACTTGGCATGCTGATGATGGATGAAGTGTACGACGGATGGGCTTATGCAAAAAACGGCAATTCCAACGACTTCTCCAAATACTTTAATCAAACGCTCGGCGAAAACAACCATTTAATCGGCGGTTCCTCAGACGAAAAATGGTATCAGTTCGCTCTGGAATCCTTTGTCAACCGTGATAAAAACGACCCGTCTGTTGTGATGTGGTCCATCGGTAATGAAATTAATTTCGGCGTGCCAGGCACAACGAATCCGACTTATGTAACCGAATATGAAGGTTACGCTTCCAACATGATCCAATGGATTCAGGACATTGATCCAACAAAACCGATTACCCACGGCGATAACAATGTTGCCGGCAATGCATCCGACCTGCGCACCCACGTAGATGAACTTCTTGCCGCTTCAGGCGGCGTCGTAGGTTTGAATTACTCGCCCGGAGTTTACGGTTCTCTCCACCAAAGGAAGCCGGACTGGTGTCTCGTAGGATCCGAAACCGTTTCTGCCATCAACAGCCGCGGGATCTATTCTACGAAAAGTCAGTTCTCACAGACCGGCAATTACCAGAATACCGCTTATGACACCCATGCCGTAGACTGGGGCCAGACGGCAAGAAACGCATGGCTGCCTGTCATTAAAAATGATTTTATGTCCGGAACATTCGTCTGGACCGGATTTGATTATATCGGCGAACCGACAAACTGGAACGGGTTAAACACAGGTTCTGTCAGCGGAGATGCAAAAGCGATCCCAAACTCCTCGTATTTTGGAATTATTGACACGGCGGGTTTCCCGAAGGATTCTTTCTATTTCTATACGAGCCAATGGAGAGATGATAAAACCACCATGCATATCGTTCCGGGCTGCTGGAATGAGGATGACCTGGTCGTTTCCGGCGGCAAAGTCCCGGTAGATCTTTACTCAAACGCAGCAAAAGTAGAATTGTATTTAAACGGAGAATTAATCGGAAGTGCAACAAGAGAGTCGATCACCACCGACGCCGGTTATGCATACGGCATGTACCGTACAACCTCCGAAAACCCGTCGAAATGCACCGCCAGCAATACAGCGGATAACAATACCGCAGGCAACATGGCGGCACAGTTTCAGGTAAAATACGAAGCCGGAACATTAAGCGCGAAAGCATATGATGAAAATAACAATGAAATTACCGATACACTTGGAATCAAACAGGTAAAAACCAACAGCGACGAAGGCTCCAAACTGGTCGTAACTCCGGAAAAAACAGAAATTGCCGCAGACGGTTCCAGTCTTGCTTATATCACTGTTGATATCACAGACCGCAACGGAGAGTTTGCAAGCCAGGCAGACAACAATATTCGTTTTACACTGACCGGTCATGGAGAAATTGCCGGCGTAGACAACGGAAATGCTTCCACCGTCGATAAATTCCAGCAGAAATCCGTTTTGACAAATTCGAAGAACGCAAATATCAACGCGTTCAGCGGAAAAGCTCTCGTTATTATAAAAAGCACGGAAACTGCAGGCGGTTTTACTTTAAAAGTAGAATCTGACGGCATGGACGCAAAAACAGTTCAGGTGAATACGGTAAATTCAGCAGAAGCACAGCCTTATATCAAAAGCTATGACCTGAAAACCGAGTATCAGTTTGATATGGGAACAAAACCATCCCTGCAAACAAAGGTAGCCGCTGTCACAAGCGACAACAAAAACGCTTCTCTGATTGTAAAATGGGATGAAATTACGGAAGAAATCTATAATAATCCAGGAGAATACCAGATCAACGGCAACATGATTTACGGCATGGAACAGATTCCGGTCACGGCAACTTTGCAGGTCAAGCCGGTCATTGCGGCGATCAAACATTACTCCAAAGCCACCCGTCCAAACATTGTACCCGCTTTGCCCGAAACCGTAGCTGCGATTCTGCCGGACGGCCGTCTCTATGGAGACTATCCGGTTACCTGGAACTCCGTTTCCGACACGGCATTTGCTAACATCGGCGACCTGGTTACGATCAACGGTACCGTAACGATTTCGGAAAATAAAACGATGCCGACCAAATTAACGGTACGTGTCGCAGAATCCATAACGACAACTCCTAAAAATATAGCTCCGGACTGTTCTTCTTTAACGCAGACCTGTTATCCGGAATCCGATAACCTGCGTGCAATCATCAACGGAGAAACGGATCTGGCAGCATCCAGAAAAGACAAACAAAAACGCTGGACCAATTGGGATTCTGCATTACTCACCGGTCCTGCCATTACGTTTACCTGGGAAGATGTGCAGACATTGAAATCAGTCAATCTGTACCATTATACGGATGATTCTATTCACACGCTGCCGACGGAAGTATCGTTCAGTTATTCGGACGGTATTACAACCAAAACTTTAGATGCCAATGAAGTAACCGCTACCCAGGTTGATACAAACAACAATAACAAAGCCACCTACACATTCCAGTCGGAGCTGAATGCTCTTTCACTTACCATTAAACTTGCAAACAACAATCAGCATCCTCCTTATGTAGGTTTAGTAGAGTGTGAAATTATAAACACAGGAGTTTCCCATCAGACAAACGGAACTGCCGTACTCAGTAATTTTACGATCAACGGAACTGCCGTACCGGGATTTACAGCGAATAACTTTAACCCGGACGGATATACCATGAATATTGAAGGACTGTCTCAAGAGGCTTCCGTTGCTGCAGAAGCAACAAATAATGCTTCTGTAAGTATTGTCCCTGCAGATGCAGGCGGAACGATAAAAGTCCTTGTACAGTCAGAAGACGGCAAAACAACAAATATATACTCCGTCAAATTAAACAGCCGTTCAGATCTGAACCAAAATGTGGCTGCCGCTATTTCAGAAGCAGAGCAGAAAGAACAAAACGACTATACGCCGGATTCCTGGGATAGCTTCCAGAAGGCGCTTACCAAGCTGCAGAATATTCAAACTTCCGGTACTACGGATGAAATTCAGGCAGCGCTGGATGAACTAAACACCGCAATGAATCAACTGGTTACAAAAGAAAAAGAGCTGGAGCAAAACGTATATAACGCTACGTTAGAAGCATCCCAAAAAAGACCGGATACGTATTCACAAAATTCCTGGAACGCTTTCCAGTCCGCTCTCTCCAAGTTGCAGAATGCCATGGCTTCCGATTCTTACGGTGAAATTCAAAATGCACTGCATGAGCTGAATACTGCAATGGATCAATTAATTTCAAAAGAAGAAGAGCTGGATCAAAATGTAAATACCGCGATTTCAGAAGCAGCCAAGAAAGTCCAAAGCGCGTATACGCCGGCATCCTGGAACGTATTTCAGGCAGCACTTACCAAATTAAAGAACCTGCAGGCAGCCGGCTCTTTTGCGGAAATTCAAACAGCATTAAATGAATTAAAAACCGCAATGGCAAATTTAAAAGCCGCAGCAAAAGAAGAACCGAAACTGCCGAAGCCAGGTACCACGTATCCGGACGACAGCAAGAAAGCAAATTATAAGGTAATTACTTCTGCCGCAAGCGGCGGAACGGTAACATTCGTAAAACCTGCAAATAATAAAAACAGAACGTTTACCGTACCGGATACCGTTAAGATCCAGAACGTAACCTTTAAAGTAACTAACATTGAAAAGAAGGCTTTCAAAAACAACAAAAAATTAAAAACCGTAACCATCGGGAAAAACATTTCCGAAATAGGAGCTTCCGCATTTGAAGGAGCCAAGGTATTAAAAACAGTGAAAGTCAAATCTACGGTACTGAAAAAAGTCGGCAAAAAAGCATTCAAAGGCATTTCTCCAAAAGCAAAAATCAAAGTACCGAAGAGCAAATTAAAGGCATACAAAAAACTTTTCAAAAACAAGGGACAAAAGTCCAGCGTTAAAATCACAAAATAGTATATTCCAACAGACGACTTACAGGAATATGATAAGGATCAAGCAATTGCAACATATCTTACTAAAAAAGAGGACTGCCGCGGCCAATGTCATTTAGTTAAGGCATTAGCAGTGACGCTCTTTACAGAGCAAGGTATA
>BLMD01000290.1 GCA_011959925.1 Lachnospiraceae bacterium | reverse complement strand
TATAACATCCATCCCTGTATGGGCAGCGTTTACATTTCTCAACGTCAAAATAGTATGTCATGCGTGGATTTTTATTCTTCTTTTCTTTTTCACGCCTGTCCAGGTATTTACGGACTGCCAGATGTCCTGCCTTACACTGGTACATTCCCGCGTCTTTATTAAATTCAAATTCATCCTCTTTTGTCCGGTTTCCCTGCGTAATGATGCCGTTTAGCCTGGAAATCAGTTCATAACCGCCGTCCTGCGCCGCTTCGATATTTTTCTGTTCGGAATAGGCTTTATCCCCGATCACCATTTCTACTTCCATTCCGGCTTCCCTGCTTTTGCGCACAAGTTCCGGCAGTTCTTTTCCATCTGTCTTTTCGCCGCTGGTGACAGTGGCTGCTGTAATGATGCGTTCCTCACTCATTGCTATATGCGTCTTGTATCCGAAGAAAGCGGTATCTGCCGTTTTATGCCCTGTCTTTGCGTCTGCGTCTCTTGAAGTTTCGAGATGTTCCAGGTCATCTGTTACGGATTCCTCCAATAAGTTCAGCTTTTCCTCTACTTTCGGATAACTGCACAGCTCATCTTTTCCTTTGATAACCGAAATCAGGGCATGGCAGTATGCCAGCTCTTTTTCCAAAGAATCTTCTGTGTTTTTAGCTGGAAACAGTTCTTTCATTGATTCATCTATTTCATAAACAGCACGCCGCAGTTTCTTTGATTGCTCCAGAAGCGCCTGTCTTGGCGTTTTCTGGTTGTACCTTGATTTTGTATGGGTTGCATCCACAAGAATGGATTTTGATTTTATAACGCCTTTTTCCAATGCAATCCGGACTGTTTTTGCAATCAGCATGTCTAACAAGTTCATATCTTTCAGGCGCAGCTTGCGGAATTTTGTCAGGGAGCTTGGGTTAATGACTGCTTCTTCCGGCGCCATGTCAAGAAAGTATTTGAAGGACATATCGTATTTGGAGCGTTCCACAACGTCAATATCAGATAAGTCATAAATAGATTTCAGGAGCAGGTATTTGAACATCCTGACAGGCGCAACTGCATTCCGTCCATTATTAAGACAATATTTATCAATAAGTTCTTCATAAATAAAACTGAAATCAACCAGTTCTTTCATCTGCCGGAGCAGGCTGTCTTTGGGAATGACTAATTCATATATGTCCATATATGGACTCAATACTAACTTCTGCTGTTGCTCAACCATGATACCACCGCCTGTATTTGATAATTATATTATACCAAATATAGGCGGTGGTATCTACTTTTTCAGCGGCCTC
>BLMD01000289.1 GCA_011959925.1 Lachnospiraceae bacterium | reverse complement strand
GAAAGGCGGAAGAACCAATGAACATTCTTTTTCTTGACTCTCCTGCATTTGCAAAACAGGATATGATCGAAGCATTCCGTGTATGCGGCATCACATGCAGTTTATTTTTTCATAAAGCTTATAACGAACGGCACGATACGGACTATGCGCTTGCATTTGACGACGCCGTCTCCAAAGATGCGTATGCTTTCGTCTTTTCTTTTAATTATTATCCGATTCTGTCCAACTGCTGCAAAAAACATGGGCTGCCATACGTCTCTTACGTATATGACAGCCCGCTGGTATCTCTCTATTCCTGCACGCTGATCAATCCCTGCAATTATGTGTTCCTGTTTGACAAAACAACCTATCATTTTTTCAAAAATGCCGGAATCCAAACCGTTTACTATCTGCCGTTAGCCGCCAACGCTTCCCGCCTGCAGTCTTTAAAAGCCCTGCCCGAAATTTCCAGGCGGCTTTCCTGCGACGTATCTTTTGTCGGCGCGCTCTATAACGAAGACCATAATCTCTTTGAACGCCTGAAAGGACTGTCGGATTATACCAGAGGCTATCTTGATGCCATTATGCTGGCACAGCAAAAAATCTACGGCCGCTTCTTTTTGGAAGAACTGCTGCATCCGTCTGTTATCGAGGATTTGCAGCGCTCCGTTCCCTATTCTCCGATGTCCGACGGAACGGAACC
Organism: Lachnospiraceae bacterium; assembly: GCA_011959925.1. GTDB lineage: Bacteria > Bacillota > Clostridia > Lachnospirales > Lachnospiraceae > Roseburia_B. Next base: position 1,330 of record BLMD01000289.1, on the reverse strand, counting down.
GCCGGCATACGTATACGCCAATTATTTTCTTGCACGCAAAGTTACGAGCAATGAACGGATTTCCCTGCTGCGGCAGATCTCCGACCGGTTCCCGCTGTATCTGTACTCCCATAATCCCTCGCCCCTGATCCCTAACGCAAGGTTTATGGGTACGGCGGATTATTACGAGCAGATGCCCCTTGTCTTTCGGCACAGCAAAATCAACCTGAATATTTCCTTAAAAAGCATCTATTCCGGCATCCCGCTGCGATGCATGGATATCATGGGATCTGGCGCGTTCCTCTTAAGCAACTATCAGGCCGACTTTTTTGACGATTTTGTGCCCGAAGAAGATTTTGTATATTATGAAAGTGAAGAAGACTGCCTGCATAAAATCAATTATTACCTTACCCACGAAGCCGAGCGCCTGCAGATTGCATCAAACGCAGGCGGTAAAATCAAAGACCGCCATACGTTTGTCCACAGAGTCAAAACCATGCTGTCTGTTATCGGCTGACCGCCTGCAGCAGATCTTCTTCAAAGAGAGGAAGCCCCTCCTGATACGATACGAGCAGGCGTATGCTCCGTTCCATCATCTCCTCGATTTCCATATCTTCTTTCGCAAGGATATCTTTCTGGAGATCGGCTTCTTCTTTTCTTGCATACATCACGATCCAGTCGATCATGGGATGATGGTTGATCGTATAATTCTGTCTTGCAATTTCTTTTAAACGCTTTGCCGTTTGACCGGCATCCAGCGTATGCGCTTCTTCCCGAAGCCTTTCCTCCAGCAGGATTCCCCGCTGCAGCTCCTGTTCAAACTCTCTCTTCCAGTCGTTCCACTGCTCCATTCTGCGGTATAAACGCGCTCTTTGCCGTTCGTCAAATGCCGGCGGCAGATCTTTGATCATCGGGTATACGTCGACTTGTTTTCTGCATTTTTGCCGGATCGCTTCTTTCAGGGTCAGTACCTGCGCTCCTTTGATCTTCGCCCCGCCTTCCGTCGCATCGATCACACAAAGGAAATCGCCGTGATGTTCTAATTTCTTTTCAAACCACTGCCTGTAAAAATCCATCTGAAAATCGGTATACAGCAGATTTCCTTCCGTATCTTCCACCTGCTTCAACCGCCTGTTTTTAATATATGCATCGTTATCGCCGAGAACGCCTTCGATCCCTTTCGTATGGGACTGACCGCCGGTAAAAGCAAGATCCTGCCCGATAAAAATAATCGTCCGAAAGCCCAGATAGCGCGCAACCTGAAACGCTTCCGCCGACACGCAGCCGCCCGATTCTATTTTGGGAAACGGCTGGAAGAGAGAGTTTGAACAGGAGCTGCAGCGGGGAATCC
>BLMD01000288.1 GCA_011959925.1 Lachnospiraceae bacterium | reverse complement strand
CCGCTTCATCTGCACTGTTGCGGATGTCCTGGACCATGTTATACACTAAAACCTGCGCCCAAAAATCCTGATATACATACACGGACGCCTTTCCTGTTACGCTCTCAAATTTCATTTTATTTTTTAACGTATGGTATTTCTTTTCAATCTCCCATCTCTGATAATATAGATCTGTCAATTCTTCTGTGGTGACCGTATCCGGAAGATCCGTCACCAGTGCAAGTTCATTTCCGGAAGGTAGTGTTGTTCTTGAGATCCTTACTGCTGTTTTCCCTTTCATTTTCATATGTTCGTATCGTTCCGGGTGGTTTTTTCGTATCTTTTGCAGACGGGCAGAAGAATGTTTTAGAATGACGTTATCATCTTCTGACTGCATCTGTTTACGCTCTGCCTTATAATCATTAGATGAAAGACGGATCAAATAATGAATTCCTTCCGTTTCCAAAAAATCAATAAACTCTATGGAGGGATAACCACGGTCAAAAACTGCGAGGACTGGCTGTCTGATCCCTATTTCCCTTAAATGTTTTAAATTTCGTTTTGCCAGCTCGTTTTCACTAACGGATATATGTTCTATTTCAATGTCCAGATAAAAATGATTCAAAATATCATACATTCCGCTTACTAGCGCCCGTACCTGGCCCGTTTTGGAATGCTGGTTGCCGCTGTTTCCAAATGTTTCTCTATTTTCTTTTGAATTAGGTACCTCTGCTTTGCTTCCGTCAATCGCAATCAGCAGATATCCTTTCCATAATTTCGGCTCATCAGAATGGTAAAAATCCATGAGATAGTTACGGTTTAGATATGGAAAGATCTCTGGATTTAAACGTTTTCTCTGTTGTAAATATCCCTGTATGGACAACTGCATAGACAAGTCCCCTTTTTCTCTAAAATAGTTTCTGAGTTCAAATGTTGTAGTAAGTCCTTTTTTAGAAAGACAGCATAGCAGCATATCTTTTAAAGGCAATTTCCGCTTTCTTGAAAAAGTATTTTTTCCATTTTGTCTTGCATAATTTATAAGTGCCGGATCCGATAATGATTTGGAAAACTTTTGAAATCTCTTTTTATAAGATTTATTCATATGCACCCCTGTCTATATTTTAGCATAAAGAAAGGAACCTGTTGACAGATTCCTTTGGATTTTTCCTTAAGTTTATGATGTTG
>BLMD01000287.1 GCA_011959925.1 Lachnospiraceae bacterium | reverse complement strand
GGGTACACTCTGGTAAATATGGGGATAATTCCACCCATTACTCTTAGGCCGGTTCTCTACGTTTATCCCGGTATCTGAATAAGATGCTCCGGTAACGTCGTAAGCGTAATTTTTACTTACTCTCACGCGCCCGTTTACTACAATCTCATACGGATCCCGCATCCACTGCTGGTAACTGCCCAGGACTATGCTGTGAAAGATCTTGTTAAGGCTCTTTCCGTCGCTGGTGCCGTAAAACTGCCCGCCGCCCACTATATTGTTCTGCTTTACTCCGTAGGTCGGAGACAGGCTGGCGTCGTAGCCGTTCATATTGCCGCACCCGTAAGCCGTCTGTAGCTCCGTAGTTTTTGCGAACATAATAAGCAAATCGTTAATTGTCTCAACCAGCGGCCCGCCGAAGAAACGCGCCCGGCTACTAAAATTCGTGATGGCTGTTTTCTGATCTGCCGTTGTCTTGCTGTAGCTCGGCTGCAGGCCGGAAAGGCTTACCATCTTCGGGGTAGATCCGTCTGCTCCCAAAATGGAACCGTAAAACATGGGGATCCATGCTCCCTCAAGCTCTTTATTATCCGGATCAAGGAAGCCTACAGGCTCGAAGCCGTCCGCCTTCTCAAACCGGAAAAGCACGTAACGGTCGTCTCCCGCCATATACTCCCGCTTATAAATTTTCATAAGCCAGGAAAAGGCTCCGCCGCTGTAGCCGGCGTTTGCGACGTCTGAGTTTGTTCCGTCCTCCTTCTTGGTGTAGTCGTCCTCCTTCAGCCTATAGTCCGGCGTCCCGTCCGCGTGTACCATGTAAGGCTTGTTAGCCTTAATCAGCGGGAAGTCTGCCCAGCTCTTAAGACTAAAGCCTCCGCCCATCGTTATGCTGAGCGGCTCGTAATTTTTGTTTGCTCCGATATACTCGATCCGGCTTCCGGGCGCCAGGATGGCGTTGTGCTCAATGAAGCCGTAAACCGGTTCCGTCGCAAGCATATTGTAAATCTTGTCCAGGGTCTCCTTGTCTGCAATATAGATCTTTTCTCCTGCTGCCATTACTCGTCTACCTCCTGTATATAAATTAGCCCGTTATCGATTCCGATCCTGTATTTCTGCTTCGTCGTATCGTCGCGGAGCTTGTTGGCATCCTCCGCCAAAAGGGCGGCGCCTGTGCTGTTAATGGTTACTTCTGCAGAATTATCAACCGTAGCAAAATAATCCTGTATGATCTGCGCCGGGTTATACCCGTTGTACGGCGGCATGAAGTCGCCGTTTTCTCCTGCTGTGACCGTAACGCTGTAAAGTACCTCGGCGCTGTCCGGCTCCCCTGCGGGCTTCGCGTATAAGCCCATCTCGTTAATGTAGTAGCCCTGTTTTACAAGGATTTCCCGTGTTACCGGATCCAGGTTTGTAATAAGGGCCGTTACCTTGACGCTGTAGTCGCTGAAAACGTCAATATCCGATAACGGGTAGCTGTTTTTCTGCGCCTTGAGTGTGGTCCGGGCCTGCAAGGCTGCCAGCGTCTTTTCCGCTGCGGTATAGGTCCCGTTTCCGGTAGCGATCCGGGTAAACTGGATCTTGACCTCCCCGGCCTGCGCCCTGGTAAGAAGCCGGGCGCCCGCGTTCGTCATGACCGCGTTGTTAAATGGTTGTGGCATCGTCTGATCCTCCTTCTCTTATAATGGTTTTTGTGTATCTACTATTCAGCGCCAGTCCGGCGTAAATAGACTCCTTTACGGGCTCCGCCTCCTGCCTGTAGCCGTCAACGATGGCGGCCGGTTTCGCCGCTCCTTCTCCTGCGGCCGTTCCGGCGCTCCTGGCTATGGCTTCTACGATTTCGCCTTCCTGGGCGTAGCCGTCAACGATGGCGGCCGGTTTCGCCCTTCCTGCGGCCGCTGTGCCGGTCTTAAGTGGCTCGGCGTGTATTTCTTCGCCCTCGAAGCTTAACGCCTCTCTGACGGCCTCCTGGCGCGTCTGGCTGGCCTCTGCTGTGCCTACATGGACTACGTTGCCGGAAGTCCTGGCCTCCTCGTAGCCGTCTATAACGGCAGCAGGCCTGTATTCCGGGAAGGCTGTAGCTCCCGCGTGGATCGTCTGGTCTATCTGACGGCCTACCTCGTAGCCGTCAATAATGGCGGCCGGTCTGTAATGCGGATCCGCGCAAGCCCCCCGCGTAAAGCGTCTGCTCTATGGTGCGGTGGATCTCTATGGCCTGTATATGGCTGCGGGTGTTCTTTACCCTCCGGATCATCTCCGAAAAGAAAGAAAGCATATCCTCCGTCATGAGCGCGTTAGTCTTAATCTTGAACCAGTACGGCTCCCCGCCGTACTCGAACCACTCTACGACCTCGCCCTCGCCAAAAACAATGGCGACCAGCTCCTCAACGGCCGCCGGTGTCCCGGACGTCATATACCAAATTAAAGTATTGCGTACAAGGCCGCGCTTTACTTCAAGCTCCATAGCGTCGCTATAGTATTGCGTCCTAAGCTCCTTCGCCAAAAGGTCTATAATGGGCTCCGGGGCTGTCTCAATGCTGCAGTAAACGTAGCAAAGCTGGGTATATTTATATAAAAGCCTGGTCCCTTCCCGGACGGCCGCGCTGTACGCCTGGGCGGCGGGCTCCTGTGTTAAATTGCGGGGGAGAATGTCTGTTATTTGCCCGTCAAAATATTTAATCATTCTCGATCCCCCCGTATACAATATTTGTACTTGTTACCTTCGCCACCTCCGTGTCTGCCAATACCTTAAAAACCGGCTGGCGTATGGTCGCTCTTTTTATCCCGGCTTTCTTTAAGTAGGCCATAAGCTCGTCGGGGTTTATATCGCGGCCAATCCCGGTACATTGCCACAGCTCATACTCCTGGACGGCCTGCTGTGCCTGGGTCTGTATCTGTGTAGCGCTGCTTATGTCGCTCGCGTTAATGTAGTAGGTTATGTCTACGCTGTAGGTTACAACGTCCGGCGCTGCGACCTCTACTTTGTCCGTAAGCGGTCGCTTGCTGCGCTGCTGCAGGTGCTTTGCCATCCCGGCGATCATGGTCTCGTTTGGGATGCCTCCGTCCTTAAGTATGAAACGTATATCTACTACGCCCGGAGTTGGGGAAGTCGGTAAAACGTCGCCTACCTCCTGGCTGTAGCTTTTCGCATGGTACACGTAAGCGTCGTCCGGCCCGGCCGTGGAAAAGCTGGAAGGCGCCAGGTAAGTCCGCTCCGCTATACTCTGATCGGACTCTTCCCCGGTTCCTTTGGCCGTTGTCTCAATATTTGCTACGCTGGCAATAAAGGCGACCGGATCTACCAGGACGGAAAGCTCCCCGGCCATATAGCCGTTCCCCTGCTCCCCGGCCTCGGTGCAATACATCATCAATACTATTTCTTTTTCGCCCGCCGGGATCTCCGCGTAGTCCGCCGTTTCAAAGTAGACCGCATAGTCCGCCGTTATCCTGCTCCCGGCCGGGATAGGCGTCGCGGCCTCCCTGGGTTCCTCAAGTTTCCAGCGCACCTGTACTTGTGCCTTCTCCGGCTCTTTTGCCGTAACTCTTTTAAGTGCTGCCAGGTTCTTAAGGTAATCTCCGTAGGCGTATTTAAGAAAATTCATCTTTCCAGCCCGGTCTACCTGCTGCAAGCCCTGGTAAATAACTTGCGCGGTGGAAAGCATCATAACGCGGTACGGATCCGCCCTTGCAAGCGTTATCTTCTTCCCGGTGATGGCCTTGTAATTTTCGTAGAAGGCGTTAAGCAAAAGCGCCTGCACCTCCTCTAATGTCAAATTATCTATAAAGCTTATATCCGGTAAATTGTCTATACTCTCAAGCATATCCGCCATAAGTCTCGCCTCCTATTCTTCTTCGCTTTCCTGATCCTCCTCGTCCGCCTCCTCGTATTCCTCATCCGGCCCGATCAAGAATATATTTGTAATATTTCCGCTTCCGGGGTCGCCCTCTATAACAACCTCCCTAAGCTGCGCCCTCGGCTCGTAGATCCCCAGCTTCTCAATAACGGACAGGGCTGCCAGATTCTTCGCTACGTCTACCGGAAGCCCGACAAAGTCCTGCGCTATGCCGTAGCCCCTGTCCCCTGGACAGGTTCCTTCTGGCGTCTCTATAAGCGCCGTAACATTCCGCTTTATCTCCGCTACAAGTCCGGCGCTCAAGTAGTCGAAGCCCACAAACTTTACTATTGACGCCATGCGCTCCTCCTTCCTACTCCGGGTATTCCTCAAGGGTAAGATCTGCGGAAGCCCTCACGAGCTCGCCGCCGTTCCATACCTCGTCCCAGGTCTCGCTTACGCTGTTTATAGTCATCCTGTTACTTCCTACCTTTTTCCCGCCGATAACAAGGTTTTCCGGCGTTCCCTTCCGGATGTGCTTCTCTATGGCCTCCAGCGTCTTGCGCGGCTTGACGCCGTGTCTGGCGTCAAGTTTTATAGTGAAGGTCGTTTTTTCAATGTCCGGCCCCAGGAACTGGCGCAGCGGTTTCTTTCCGATTCTGGAATGGCTGGCCCAACGTCCGGAGACTTCGTGCTTTATGTTTAACGGGGTTAATATTCTTTTGTCGTTCGTCTCAAAGGTGATGAGCTTTCCAAAATTGCCTATAGCCATCCTTCCGCCTCCTTTACCCTAATTTTTGTATAATCTCCGCCAGGGTTATGGTCCCGGCGCTGCAGGAGAATGTTACGGTATTGCCTTTAATGGTGGCGGCTCCTGCTGCTTCTATGCCGACGGTGTCGCCTACTGTGTCAACGTCGGCACCGGTCAAGGATACGTTGTCGCCGTGAAACTCCAGCTTTTTCTCCTCCCCGTCGTAGTCTATATAGGCCTCTCCGGTCTTGTGTGCAAACTCTTTTCTATACACTCCCTTCCCGCTCCGGCCGGGCTCGTTTGCCGCGTTCCAGAAAGTACCCATAACGTAGGCGGCCTCCGTCCCGTTGCTCAAGTGCCCGACAAGAACGTACTGGCCGACCTTCGGCATCTTGTACTCGTCGTTAAAAGTCAATACCGGCAGGGGCTTTGTGACGGCCTTGTCTCGGTCTGTGTAAACGACGCGGATCATGCCGTGGTCGTAATCAATGCTTGAAACTTTCCCGATCCTCAATTCTGCCATGCTTTCCTCCTATGCTTTGGTTAAGCTGCCCTTTGCGCACCAGCCGTATCGGGTGCCGCCTTTACGCTTGGCCACTCCGTACTGGTATTTATAGTTACTTCCCAAAATCTCCGTAATGTACATTGTCATACCGCTGCAGTTATTACTCCGGCCGCCGTTGCCTGCGTAGTAAGCCGGGCCGTTTACTATAACCTTATCCCCAACGGCCAGGGCTCCGGTGTCGGCTGCCGGTGCGCCTCCGGATGCGCTGCTGGTGCTCGGCTTCGTCGGCTTAATGGATGAAGAATTGGTTACGTTTTTAATTTTGGTCTGTACCTTATGCAGCTCAAGGTCCATAGTGTAGGCCCCGTCGGCCTCTATTTTGTGAGTTACCTTATCAACAAAATATTTCCCGTTTATGTTATAGGCGCCTTTTATCTTAATGCAAACACCGGCTACAATTTTAAGATTCGCCTTTATTGTCGCGCTCATGGTAACGGCCTTCCGGTTCTCTTTGTTTACTCTGGCGCAGGCCTTGATCTGCGCGTCCGGTAAGCTGTCCACCTTTTCGGTAATATTTAACATCCGCTTTCCGGATCCTACGGTAAGCGTCAGCTCCTCGTCGTTGTCTCCTTTGGTGTATTTAATCGTTGCCCCCGTGTAGGTGCCTGTGAGCGTCGTGTTATAGCTCCAGCCGTCTCCGAAGTCGTTTATATGGTAGGTAGCAACGGCCTTTTTCGATTCGTAGCGGTCTATATCGTAAATAATAATTTTCCCAAAATAAACCTTGATATATAGCCCGTAATCTTCGCATAACCGGTTCAAAAATTCGCAGTCGGTCTGCTTGTTCTGCTCAATACTGGAAATGTTTATTTTGCCCGCGTCGTAGTGAAGACTTAAGCCGTAGCGCTTGGCAATCTTCCGGGCGATCTCCTGTATGGTTACTTTCTCCCAGTTATAGGTCCGCTGGGTTGCCCGGAAGGCCTGGCCCTCCGGTACCGAAACGCCGCCTATATTGCAAATAAGCGTAGGACCGGAAAAAGATAAATCGTCGCAGCAAAATTTCCCGCACAAAAAAGTCCGATCTTTCCCCGCTGCGTCCCAACTGAAAACCTTTATTTTTGCGACCATCTTGTCGCCTTTTTTTGGTAGCCACTTGTTGGCCCAGCGCAAGTCCTTATTACAAACTTTAAGGCTTATCGCGTCGGACTCTCCCGTGGCCGCGTCTGTGTAAGAAAAGCCCTCCTCATACTCCGCCATAACACCTGCGGTCCGCTTGGCCGCTTGGCCCTTCGGCGTGTAGGTTATATTTACTTTTGCCTTCCTGGGTGTCTCTTTTCCCATGCCGCCCTCCTATTCGTCGTATGGATCGCTTTCGCTGTCTGTGGCCTCCGTCCTCCAGGGCGGCAGATCGCCGTCCCGTTCCTCCGGCAAGGCCGGAGTATTAAGGACGGTACCCGCTGAAAAAACAAGAATATCTAAGAAGGCGTAATTACTTTGCATCAAAAAATCGGCGTGTCTTTCCTCGCCATATACCTGTAGGGCTATATTGTCCCAGGTGTCCCCCTGCTTCGTGGTGTAGGTGGTTTTTCTTGCCATGCTGCTGCCTCCTGTCAAAACTTCTTTCTATCGTTTTCCCGCTGCCACTGTTTCATCATCTGGTTAAATTCTGCCTGGCTCATACGTTCCGCCTCTACTGCATCCTCTTTTGTGGCGCTCCCGTAAAGGTTATAGGTGGGCGAGTAGCTTATGTTTGGCCCGCCTGCTCCTGCAAGCTCCGGCCCTACGGTTCCGCCGCCTCCTCCTCCGGTTCCTATGCCCTGCAGCCGCTGCAGAAGGGATTCTATAATGCTGCCCCCGCTGCTCTCTTTTATGGCGCTGTCAAGCATGGACTTCATCTTACTCCACAAGGTATCAAGCGGCAGGACCGCTTCCGCTCCTGCTTCCCCTACGCCCTGGAGCCCGTTGCTGGCCGTGTTTAATACGGTCGGGGCTCCGAAGATGCCACCGAGTGCGTTCCAATTCACGGAAAACTGCGGTACGCTTACGCTTCCCCCGTCGCCGTATGAAACAGAATTTGTTGAAACGCTTATAACCGGGATCCTCGGTTTCGGGATCGTTATGGTCATATTCTCGAAGGCTGATTTAACCGCTTGAGCCGCCGCCTGGGCTTTTGTCTGGACTGTGTTTACCAGGCTGCTCAGCGCGCTGTCTGCTTTGCTTTGCGCTGTGCTCCATCCGGCGTCTAATGCTCCGTTGACGTCGGTGGCCAGGCTGCTTGCTGCTGTCGTAACCGCTCCGGCGTTGTTTGTCATGCCGGTGCTTATTGCTGTAGCTCCTTCCGTTCCTGCGGTTGTGAGCGTTCCTGTAAGTCCTGCCGTATTTACGGCAATCCCGGAAGTGTCCAGCGTCATACCCGCCACGCTCTGGTTAAGGCTGCTCGTTAAAGCTTCCCCTCCGGCCGTTCCTGCTGCTGTCATATTCGTGGTAAGCGCTGCGGTGTCCATACCCATCACCGAAGTATCAAACGTAAAGCCGCTTAATGCGTCCGTCATGCCCGTGGTGTAGGATGTGGCTACTGCGGTACCGGCCGCCGTTGCGCCGCTGGTGTCCATATTGCTGAAAGCGCTTGTTGCCATGCTGTTGGCCGCCGTCGTAACCGCTCCGGCGTTGTTCTGTATTCCGGATGCGTAGCTGTCTACCACGGCCGCGCTCTGGCTGGAAGTGTCCGGGATGTCAACTTCCCCGCCTGTAAACAAGCTCTTAATAGCGTTCCATAAACTCTTTCCGGTGCTCAATATTCCATCAATTAAGCCCTTTATAATCTGGATGCCTACGTCGAGCCAGTTGGTGTTTAAAATTGTGTCAATAATTGCTCCTATAAGCTGCGGTATGGCCGCTATAAGCTGCGGTATGGCCTGTATAAGTCCCGCCGCCAATGTTATGACAATCTGGACCGCTGCCTGCACGATATTGCCTAAGTTTGAAATAATTCCTTGTATCAAACTTATAATAAGCTGGATCCCGCCTTGTATAAGCATGGGAAGCATCGAAACAATACCCGTTACAAGCTGGGTTATAATCTGGACTGCCATCTGTAGCAATAATGGCAGGTTGCTTATGATGCCCTGCGCCAAACTCAAAATAAGCTGGATCCCCATCTGTAAAAGCTGGGGAAGCATCGAAACAATACCGAGCACCAAATTGCCTATAAGGTTAATCGCCGCCGCTATGAGCTGCGGGGCGTTCGCGCCTAAGCTGCTTACCAAAGTTTGCACCAAAGTAAGCCCGGCCGCTATGATATCGGGTAGCCGCTGTATTATGCCGCTCACAAGGTTCTGTATAGCCTGTGTCCCGTTCGTAATCAATGTAGGAAGCTGTGAGGCTATGCTGTTCGCAAGCTGGACTATAATATCAATCCCGGCGAGTAGTACCTGCGGGATTGATGTGAAAAGCCCGTTTATAAAAATTGTAATAACCTGCGCCGCCATGTCCGCAAGCTGTCCGGCGTTGTCCGCTATGCCCTGGACGAAGTTGCTTATAAGGTCAACGCCCATAGAAACTACCTGCGGGGCGTAGCCTGCTATTACGTTTACGGCCTCTGACAAACAATCGCCAACAGCTCCAACCATGCCCGCCATGCCGCCTTCGCTGTATGCCTGGCTTAATTCCTCGACCATGCTCGTCCCTAATTGCGTCATTTCCCGTAACGGGCCGTTTAGGTCTTTGTATATGCTGATTCCCAGGTCGGAAAGTCCGGACTTCAAAATCTTTATATCGCCGTCCAAATTATCAAGCTGTATAGAGTACATATCCTCGCAAGCTCCGGCGCTGTTTTCAATGGCTGCGCTTAACTCATCCCACCTGTCGGTGCAATTTGAAAGCATGGCGTTTGCCGCCGTAAGGTCTGTTTTATTGAATAGCGTAGAAATAATGCTATCCTTTTGCGCTGCGGTCATTCCTTCCATGCCGCTCTGCAAGTCCTTAAATATATCGTTAAGGCCCCGCATATTGCCCTGGGTGTCGTATACGTCTACGCCTAAACTCTGTAGCGCTTTGGATGCGTCCCCGGTCGGGCTCTGCAGGCTCAAGATCATATTGCGGAGATGGGTGCCGCCCTCGGCTCCCTTAAGGCCGTTATCTGCAAGAATACCCAGCGCCGTGTTAAGCTCCGTCGTGCCTCCTGCCAGGCCTTTGGCTGTTCCGCCTACGGTAAGTATGGCCTCGCCCAACTGCGAGACTCTCGTGTTCGCCTTGCTGGCCGTCTGCGCCAACTGGTCCGCGAAGGTGTTTAAGTTGGCTTCCGTGGCCTCAATCCCCAGGGCGCTCATACTGTCTGTTACCATGTCACTGGCTCGTGCCAGGTCCATAGCTCCGGCCCCTGCAAGTTTTAGAACTGCAGGCAGCGCCGTGGCCGCCTCGTCCGCGTTATATCCTGCAAGGGCTAAATAGTTTAAGGCTTCCGCCGCCTCCGTAGCGGAGAAGGCTGTAGTACGTCCGCACTCCCTGGCCGCCTCCTCAAGCGTGGCCATAGCGGCCGCGCCCTCTGCTGTGCCGGTGTCTAAAAGCATAGTTGCCTGCACCTGGCTCATGGCGGTCTCAAATTCTTTTCCTACGTTTACGGCCGCGACGGCTATGGCTCTGACTGCTGCAGCAGCGGCGTCTGTGGCGGCTGTTATGGTCTTTGAAAGCTGCATGACGCCGCTTCCGGCTTTGCCTAAAGCGTTCGTAAATGAAGCTTCAACTTTACCCGCTATTTTTATAGCAAGCTCCATCTCTTTGCTGCTACTTGCCATACGCTTCCGCCACCTCCTTCGCTACTTCTGTTAAGTCAAAAATAGACAGGTCCTCGATGGTGTCGAGGCCTGTCCTCAATAATATTGAAAGTCTTATTGTTAGTTTGCGAAGCTGTCGGCCGTCTGTGGCCTTTAGTCCTCGCCGTAGAAAAAATTTGTTACTTTGTTCTTAACCTTGATCGCCTCTTTCGGCGGCAGTGCCTGGAAGAACTCGACCGGCATCTTGGTGGCCTTGCTTGCGAAAATACAAGCGTATTCCAGGCTCATTTCCGGCAATACGTTAATACTCCCGGACTTCTCCATCGTGCGCTGCGCTGCGATCATGTCCTTCGCGCTCAAGTCCTCAAGGCCGCTCATGTCGATCTCGGTGTAGGTGTTGTCCTCCCAAACAAACGGCTTGCGGAACTTAATCAAATACTTGTTTTCCTCCTCCGGTTCCTGGACCGCTGCCATTGCGGTGGCCGGTTCCTGGGCCTTCAGCTCCTGCTCTTTTCCTGCTGCTTCAAAATCTCTCTTTTCCATGCTTTACACCTGCTTTCTTACCTTTGCCAAAAGGTCTACATCGTTTACTTTGTACACGAAGTTAAGCTTATCAAGCTCAAACTTCTTTTTTCCGTTTACTTCGATCAAAATATATATAAGCTCTACCTTAACGCTGCTCCCGGTGCCTTCCCCCTGCTTTACCTTGCCGCCGGTAAAGCCCTTGCTCTTGCCTTTAATAACCACCCGGCTCGGCATAAAGTCGGTTGCCATCGTGGATTCCTGTATTGCCTGGGTGCTCATCCTCAAGGTAAGGTTTACAGCGGATCCCTGGTTAAGAAGTCCGAACATATCTTCGTTAAGCGTTCTAAAAGGGACTTCAAGCTCCGAAGCCCCAAAGTGTCCCAGGAGAGGCTCGTCAATCTCTCCCAGGAAGCCCGGCCCGCTCAAAGTCTCGGTCAAGGACTCGAAGTCCGGCAGGGTTACTTCGTCGGAAAGCCCGACCAGCTTTGTACCTGCGTTATATACGTTGTAAGCGTTGATTTTTGTGGCTAACATTCTTATTCACCTCCCGTAAATGCTGCTTCCAAAAGATCCGGATCAAACTCCAATACATCCAGAATGTCCTCCGCCGGTGTCCAGGGCGCTAAATGGTGTAAAAACTGCATCTTGCCGCCCATAATGTCGTTTATGGTGTTCTCGGCCTCTCTCCACTCAATGTAGGCTCCGGCGCACTTGCCCTGTGCTGCAAGGGAATTTCCCTTAACATTCTCGTCGTCTACTATGGCCTCGATCAAGCGCGGGTTGTTCGGGTCGTCCACTCTCTGGTGGTAGGTCAAAATAAAGGAATTGCCCCACCAACTAAAGAAGCGGCGGCAGCAGAGCCATCTGTCCTTCGGGTCTGTGGAAGTCGGGTAAATCGCCGTATTATTCCCCCAGGTGGTCCATCCGGAAAAATTGTTGAACGTGCAAACGCCGAAGCTGTTTACAATGTTCGCCTGCTGCTCGTCTAATACGACCTCGGTCCCGTCCTCAAGGCAAAGGCCGGAAATACCGACGGCCTTGTTGGAAGGGCTGAGGCTCGGCACGTCGCCGTTTCCTGCGTCTACGTATGCAATAAGCGCGGCCTTGACGGCGCTGGCGTGGTAAATCTTCTCCCCGATTCTTACGCATGGCCACTCTACGTCCAAATGCTTATTGATAAGCCCGGAAGCCTGCTTTACCTCCAGAACATCCGTATATTTGCGGGCGCCGGTCTCCTCCGTGGTATCAAGGTCTATAACGGCCTCGCAACTGAAAACGCCGTTGATCCCGGTACACTTGGCCGCAATCGCCGCCGCTACGTTCGGCTGCTTGCTCCATCCGGGAGAAACGATAAGGCCGGGCGTCATCTGCAATTTCGGGAATACCTGGCGTATTACCTCCAGGCCCTTCTCCTCGCCGGTGCTTACGTTGTATCCTCCTATGATGTCCTTATAGGTAATCGCCGAAGGGTCTATAACGCTCCCGCTTACGGTAAGCTTCGTAATGCCGGTCGCGTCGACCAGGGTAATAAGCGCCATTCCGTCATCGTCAAATGTAACTATATAATCGGTGTCCGCCTCAAGCTCCCGCTCTCCCGACTTAACCACCAACTTATCCGCAAGGACGCCGAAGGTGTCTATAGTCGCCTGGCCCTCTACTACGCTATACTCCTTTTCCTCAAGGTCTTTTTTATGCGTCTTGGGATCCAATACGTTAATGATAACAATGGGCGCAATATTCAAAACCCGGAAAGAAGCATCTACCGATTCGCAGATGTTATAGTCTTTGAAATTGTCGCAATACCCAACGGCCGCGCTTGCTTCCGCGAAGCTATTGGCGATCATGGGTGTGTTTGTGGCGTTGTAAGGGTCCTCTGCAAGATTGACCGGTGCTACGCCTACAATTACCTGCAGGCCTGCGGTTCCGTTGCGCGGTACCGTTAAGCTGGTCGGGTTCTCCAGAACTCTCACGCCGTGGTTATATACTGCCATTCTGTCTTTCCTCCTCTCTTATTCCTGCTTTGCGCTAATCTTGGCAGAAACAGCGTTATATAAATTGTTGAGCGCGGTCCCCTGGGTGGCGACTGCTACTCCTGCGGCGGCAAGGCCGGAAATAGGAACCAGCAGGCCTTTAAGCGCCGGTACCTCCTTGATCTTCTCCTTCAATGCCTCCGGCAGCCCGCCCGTGTAGACGGTGCCATTGATTGCTACGTTCTTAAGGTCCGGCCCTAAATAAGCTACGGCTTCCGCCGCGCCTGCTTCCTTCGTGGCCGTTGCTGCTCTGGTCTCCGCCGTAGCCGCTGCGGTTCCCTCTGCTTTTGCTGCTGCTTTGCTCATACGTATGGATCCTCCCTTCTGATCTCCAATGTGTTGAAAGTTAAAGCAATTCCGCCTATAAAATACGGGTAGCTTTCCTCCTCCTGCAAACTCCAGGATATGGGGTGTATTAGCTCGTACTTTTTGGCTAAAATAGCGTTTTTGGCGAAGCGCTCATAAATCCTCTGGATCATGTTCAATATATCCTTGTGGCCCTGGTTTTCTAAGCTGTCGTTGTAAGTGCCTAAAATTATAAGGACCGTCACTGCCTGGTTCCCATCTATGGTTTCGATTTTTCCGTCCTCAATGCGTACTATTGCATAGGGGTAGGGATCTTCTTTCTTAACCGGATCCGTTACTCCCAGGCCTTCCTCCAAATACTCCGTAGATTCTCCCTCCGGCGGCTCCGCCGGTCCCGGTATCGGGAGAGCCTGGGGAAATATGTTAATTTCGCTTAACTCCCCTCCGGGGGTTTTATAGCGGAGGTCCTTAAAAACAAGCTTAAGCTCCTCCACAAGATCATCCTGTAAAAATGTTGCCACCATCTCTTACGCCTCCAATACTTTTCTTACTTGCTTCTCTACGTTCTCCCGCAGGTGCTGCTCTATGCTCGGCCGGACTATGCCGTAAACGCGTCTTTCGTTGCCTAACATTTTAGGTATGCTGTTAGAAAATAATACTTTTACCGGAAGCCTGGAAGCTCCGCGCCGCTGCGCCACCGATGCGTGGCCGCTTGCGAACTTCGTAACGAAGGCTTTTATATCTCCCTTTTGCAGCCCCTTCATGGATCCTGCGGCTAATACTTTCGCCTTCGTAATGCTGGGCCGCTTGCCTCCGGTTCTGGCTGTCGCTGGACTGACTTTATAGTCCTTCAGCTCCATCGGCGCGCCGGTCGCCTTTATTGTTGCCTCAAGGCTTCCGGCTGTCGCGTTCTTGATTTTCATGGCCTTATTGAAACGCCCGCTTTTTACAACGTAGGTTTTCTGCGCTTCCGTTGCCAGGTCCTTCCTGGCCTGCTTGGCTGTCTGGTTGATCGCGTTCTTAAGTACCTTCGGGGCTTCTGATTTCATCCGCCCTAATCTACGCTCAATCTTCGCCAGCATATTGCGGTCATATTCTATCTGTATCAACTTCTATTTGCCTCCAGGTGTATGCTGTATAGCCCGTCCTCGTTGGTCGCGTTCGTAACCTTAAAAATACTCCTGTCAAGCTTTAGGACGGAGCCTACTGCCGGAAGCGGGCCGAAGTCTTTAGCCTTTACGTATATAAGCGTTTCTTTTACGTAAATGCCATCCATGTTCGACTTCGCTTTTTTTGCCCGCTCTATAAGCTCGTTATTATCAATCGTAACAAGCATCCGTTTCCCGTTTACGTCGTGGAAGCCTGCGAACTCGTCCGCGTTCATGAAAGTATTGTCAATGTCGGCGCGCAATATCTCCTTAAAGCTCGGCATCATGCCGGAGACTTCGGGGGCCTCTTTGCCGGTTCCTCAATAACGCCCCGCGCCCTTTTGCTTGGTACTTTCCCGGCCAGATCGGCTTCCGCTCCGGTGGCAGGCTGCGCGATGCCAGTGGCACCGGCCGGGGCTGTTTTCGGCCGCGCTTTGGCAGCCGATTTTTTCTTCGTTGGTTTTTCTTCGGTGCCGTCGCTCTCGTTCTCCCAAACAGCCGAGCCTACTTCTACCCACGCGGAAGCGTAGGCCGGGGAAGTGGTCGGCAGCTCCTCCCCAGGCTGGTACTGTTTGTTTTGATACAAAATGGCGGCCGTGGCAATTAAGCGCCTGGCCATCAGCCTAAAAGCTTGACCTTAATTGTCGTATCTGCTGCGGCGGCTGCCTCCGTCGCGTAACCTGCGGGCGTATAGCTGATCTTTTCCTCTCCGGTCTTTCCGTTGTCCTGCGCCTCGGTGATGCAATTTCCGTCAAAGTATACGCTTGTTCCTTCGGGAATCGCGTCGGTGCTGCTCTTGGGCATCTCAAATACGCCGAAAACATGGAGGCTTCCTGTCTCCCCAGGCTCGATGGGGGTGCCTGCTACGCCCAGGCGCTTGCCAAATACTACAATCTCATTGGCGTCGATCTTGGTCTCGGTGCTGTTCGTGAAGTCGATAACTTCTCCGCGCTGCCAGTATTCTGCTTTACTCATCGTTTCTTCTCCTCCTCTCTTATTCTTCGGACGGGATCTTTACGCCCGGATTCATGGCCATGCTGCGGAAGTCTCTTACGGCGATTCCCCAGT
Source organism: Lachnospiraceae bacterium (assembly GCA_011959925.1). GTDB lineage: Bacteria > Bacillota > Clostridia > Lachnospirales > Lachnospiraceae > Roseburia_B. The sequence goes on along the minus strand of BLMD01000287.1, from coordinate 11,604 downwards.
CAAGGTAAATATCCCAAACGAAGCCCAAAGTGCCCGGAACCTCCATACGGCGGACGGTCGGAGTCTCCTGTCCGTTTAAGTAGTCTACCTGGATCCCTCTTGCGCCACTGCCAAACATAAACCACGGGCATACTCCGTCGCCTGCAAGGGCGTTAAGGACGGGATCCTGTACTGTCTTAAGCGGGTAGTTATACAGCGGATTGATGTCGTTGTTGTTGCTTCCTACTACCTGGGCGCTGTGGAAAATAACGCTCAAGTCGAACTCGTAGCCAATCGGCACCACGATGGTCGTCGGCGTAATGTAGATCGGCTCGTCGAAGTGGTCCGTTTGCTTGCCCATCTTGGTGACCATCGCCTGGATGGAAGCCTGGGAAGGCTTGGAACCGGTTTTCATAATGTTCTTATGATTCTCGCAGAAAAGCTTCAAGCCGTCAAATACCTTTGCATTCTTGAAAAGAACAGTATAGACCTGCTTGTTAATAGTTTTCTTCGCTGCGGTGGCGTAAAGGCCCGGCACCTCCGTCAAAAAGCCGATATCGTCGTTAATGAACGCCTGGCGCGTCATGGAGAACTGCTTCCCGTAGGTGTCAAGCTTACGCTGAGGCAAAAGCTCCGTTCTCGGCTTGTCGGGCTTGATTTCCCCGTTCTCCGGTACGATCAAGAAGTCCCCAACGCCGCCGATCACGTACTCGTGGTCTGCGGTCTGTTTAAAGTCTTTAAGGCTGCCTTTTGTGGTGATGGCCTCAAAGGTTGTAGGTACCTGGCTATAGAGCTGCACAATGCTCTTGCGGATCGTGCTGTCAAGGATCGCCGGGAAAGCTGCGGAAGGGTTGTAAAACTGGCGGCTTAATTCGCTGTAAATCTCGTCCGAACTCATCCGTAAAAGGGTTCCTATGTTCTGGCTCTCCCTGCTCAAGCACTCGATCCCCAGGTCTCTCAAGCTCATAGCCCTAAACTCGTTCGCCCCTTCGGCCGGATTCTCAATATGGACTCCTGCGCGAAGCATAAGGGCGTCGGTCACTCTCTGGCGGAAGGTGTCGCCCTCGTCCCTGGTGACCTGTACGTTTGCCGGGCTTCCGGCCGCCTTCATCCCCTCAAGGATGGCCGCGCGCACCTGGTCTATGGTGGCGCCGGTGCGGATATGCTCCGCCGGGTCTACGTTGAACTCGCGGCAAAGGTCAGAAATGCTCTGTACCCTCTGGCGCTCCTCTGCCACCGCCCTGGTCGCTGCGTCCTCCTGGCTTGCTGCAGCAGGTGTTCCGATTCCGGCCGCCTGCTGCTGTCCGGCTGCTGCCTGGCGCTCCTCCGCTTCGATCTCAAGCGTCAAGGCGTCGATCTCTCTCTGCAAGGCGTCAAACTGCGCGCTTTCCTCTGCGGTCAGCTCTCTACCCGCTGCGCCACTTACAAGCGCCTGCTGTGCGGCGATTTTCATGGCTCTCTGCTGTCTCTTGTTCATGGTCTTTCTCCTCCTATAAAATTTTATTAAGATTTATCTGAAGCTGCCGCTCTCTTAAGGACGGCGCGCGCTTCTGCTTTTGTCCGTCGTTTGCTTCAAGCTCCCGGCCTACTCCGACGGTAGGGTCTGCCGGTACTGAAACTATGGATATCTCGAAGGGCTCCCACTTCCTGGCAATATCGCAGGGGCCGGTAAAGCGCCCATCCGCGCTTGTCTTTCCCGGCATGACCTCCTCTATGCTCTCGATCCGGTACCCAACGGAAACGCCTTTAAGGGTTCCGCTCTTGACCTTCTTGTAAATGACTTCTGCGTCGTCGTCGGTATCAAATTCAACCTCCGCACTGCAGCGGCCGTTCTCAAGCCATGCCCGGTTAATCCTCCCCAGGACCTCGTCGCGCTTGTGGTTGAAAAGAAGGACGCCTATTTCATTAAGGCGGGTAAGGTTTACGGCTCCGGGGCCGTGGTCTAAAATCTCAACGCACCAGCCTCTGTCGTAGGGCTCCTCCGAAGAAAAAGAAAGAATAAACTTACGCTCATTCCCTTCGCCTTCCATTGCTCTTATCGTGGCGCCGGTGGCTTCCCTGGTGAGCGATTTACTTTCCTGCCCCGGTTTCTTTTCCGGCTTCTCCGGATCCTTCCCCTCCGGCTTCTCCTGGGGCTTTTCCTGGGGCTCCTTGCCCTCCTCCTGGGGATTCTTGCCCTGGCTGTCCTTCTGGCCCTCCTGGGGCTCCTGGGCCGCCCTGTAGCGGGTTGTTTGGCTCGTCCGGCTCGTCTGCTTCCGGATCGAGCTCTTTAGCTGCCTTGTCATAAATAACACCTCCTAACTCTATGCCTTTTTCCCTGCCGTACTCCAATACTTCGGCCATATCGTCTACTACGTCCTTCCAGTCCCGCCCGCTCTCGGCTGCTGCCTGCTGGAAAGTCTTTTGACCGGTTTGTACGGCGATCTTCATGGCCTGTACTTCCTTCAGCGGGTCTATCCATTTCTTTGGTGCCGCGATCCACTTATGGCTTAAGTATTTCTTCTTTTTCTCCGGATCCCAAAAGTCCGGTATATCAAACAGGCCGCAAAGTACGCCGGATATAACGAAGGTCTCATATACCTCGTCCCGGAACTCGTCGAAGAGCTCCCGGTCCTCCGCGTAGGTCTGTTCGTCCTCAATGATGCCCTGGCGGGCACTGCTGTAGTTGCTTTGGCTCATGTCGCGGCTGGTGGCCTCGTAGGATAAGCCCTGCCCGGCACCTATAAGCCGCTGCTGCTGCTTAACGAAGCTCGCGGCATCCGTGGCCTGCCCGGTCGGGTTTACGACCTGGATCTCGTCTCCGGCGTTAAGCTCCTTAATCATGCCCGGCGCTATGCTTTTCCCCTCGTAGCTGATCTGTGGGCCGCCTTGCTGCTGTACGCCTCGCCCGATGCCGGTGGTCGGTATTGTCTTTTTTATGAATACCGACAAGCAGGCAGCAATCCGCTCTTTTACGCTGACGGCGGTCATAAACTCGTTCGCATCCCGGATCCTGGTGGCGGTCGGGCTTAAGTCGCTCATCTCCCTTATCTGTGAAGGGCGGCGCTTTGTGAATATGAAAATCATATCTTTTGCCGGTACATATACGGGCTGAATATTTGAAAAGCCGTCAATGCTATATTGCTTTATCCAGTAACCCATCGGCTTGTTATAGCTGTTGTACTCAATCCCGCCTATTATCCGGTTCCCTTTGGTGTGCGGTACCATTGCCGAAGTGTCCAGCTCATCAACCTCTAAAGCCTGCAAGCGGAAGGGAACCACGCCGCCGCTTAAGTAACACTTCTTAAAAAGGATTCCTCCGTCTACCCGCTTTCTGGCTACGGCCATCCGCGTCAACTGTGAAAAGCTTTGCGTTTCCGTAACGTCGCAATTTTTACGCTTGCACCACTCCGCCCAGGCCGCCTCTATGGCGTCGTTTAATTTTTCGCTGGGCGTCCTTGCCTGCAAGGTTACGCCCAGGCCTACAATATTACGCTTATATGCTCCGATCACGCTGTTGGCCATGTCGCTGTTTCGCTCAAGATCCCGCGCCCTGGCTCTTACCGTGTCCCTGCTGTAGCGGTCCGTTTGTTCCGCGCTCTGGTTATAGGCAAGCCAGCCCGCGTTTAGCCGGTCAAAGTTTCCGGCGTCATAGTTTCGCATTTCCTCCAAATTGCGCCGCCAGGCTTCCCGCCTGGCTCCGGCCTCCGGAGAAAAGAAGCCGATTACGCTGTCTAAAATATTCCCCACCGGCTTACCTCCCTTCAAAGACTGCAACAAAACAATCATCTAAAAGGCCCGGCGCTCCGCTCGCCACCTGTGCCTGTAGGTCTCTCTGTATCTCGTATAGCTTGGCAAGGTCGGCCCGGTTAAGCTGTCGGGAACCGATTTTATAAGACTGCCCGCCTGCGAGTACGCTTGTTATGGCCGCGTTTACCTGTGCAAGCATTTCCTGTGGTGTCGGTGTCTGTGTATCTGCCATCCTAATTCCTCCTTATCCCTGGATCCATCCGTCGTTCTGGCGGATCCAGTTTTCTTCTACCGTCGGCGCCTCGTCGCGCTTCGGTGCCTGCTGTGGCTGCTGCTCCTGTATGCTCTGCAGGTGAAGCATCCGGACGCCTAAAGTATCGGCGGCCGCTAAAGCGTAAATCTCGGCATCTAAGTAATGGTTGTCGTTATGGCTCTCTTTCTGCACCCACTCCTGTCTTACCTTGTTTCCGCTCTTAACATTGATCTTGTGCTCCGCCGTTACCTGGTCCGCGTATTCTTCGTCGCAGCCCTGGTATACCATCCAGCTCCCGCGCCCGTTTGGCTTTCTCATCCTCCCGGCGATCATGTCCTTGTACTTCCCGCCGTCAACTATTATTAGATTCATGCCGTAAGCTTTGGAACTGTCTTTATTTACGGTACTGATCTTAAAATGGTTCTGCATGGGGTTGCTGGCGCCTTTTACCGGCAGCGCCCACTCCGCGTTTAGCGCGCAAAAATCGTATGTGCTGTCGGCGTCGTAGCCGGAGTCAATTAAGCAAAGATTTACAACTACGGGAAGCCCGGAAGGCGTCTTATACTCCATATTCATTACGGCCTCAACCTCCGCGAAGCTGTAGGCCTGGCCGTGTGCTATGTTCTGGCTTGTTATATAATCGCCCCAGGCTCTTATGGTCCAATATACGCAGTTTTGCTGAACGTCTACGCCTCCGGTAAGAAGCTTCGCCCACTCCGGCACAACGTAGGCGGGCAGGTCCGTCTGGCGCTCAAGCACAAGCTCTTTACTCGTCTTAAGCTTCGTATCTTCCCAGGGCTCCGCCAGCCAACTGTTTACAAAATTCTGTAGCTTTTCCGGATCGCCCTTTGCATCCATGAATTTCTTCGCAACTTCCGCGAAGCGTACAAAGGGGCTGTATAAGGTATTAAGCCAAAAGCAAACCTTTTTCACAAACTGGGTGCGGCTTTTTACCGTCTCCCAGTGGCCTCGCTTTACGGCCCGCTGCTTCTGCTGGTCTGTAATAACGCTCCCGCACTCCTGGCAAACATAAAAAGCAAACTCGGCGCGATCCGCGTCGCTCAAGCCCTCACTCTCAGGATCGTCCTTTAGGGCGTTAAGCTGCTCGCGTATGTTCTCCGCCCCGTAGGCTTCGACCATGTCCTTATCCTTGCCGGGCCACTTAAGGTTATTAAACTTAAGCTCTATAAACTCGCCACAATGTGGGCAGGGAATGAAATAATGCTTTTCGGCGTCGGCGCTCTCTTTGGCTTTCCAAATATGGCCGGTCCGTATGGTCGGCGTGGAAGTTTTAAAAACTTTCCGGCCTCTAAAAGTCTTATTTCTTTCTTCTGCAAGGCTTACCGGATCCGCTTCTTTTTTACTGGCGCCTGGAAACTTGTCTATCTCGTCAATAAAAAGATACTTCATAGCGAAGGAAGCAACGCCGACCGGGCTATTGCTTCCTACAATCTTCACGAACATATCCGAAAAATTAAGCTCAAGCATGGGGCTGTTCGCGTCGTACTTTTTGCGTAGCGGCTCGGATGCTAAAATCATAGGTTGTAGCCGCTTGCTGGATATGCTCTCCGCCATAGTCTCTGTCGGGTAAACGACTTCGGTCGGCGCCGGGTCTTGCTGTATAACGTAGCCGAGCATATTGTTCATACACTCGGTTCCTCCTACCTGCGTAGGCTTTACAAATATTATTTCCTCGGTTTCGTAGTTTGTGAACTCGTCCATAATGCCCTTAAGGTATGGGGTCCGGTCGTTGTTCCACGGTCCTGGTTCCGCCGAGGTCTTACTGTCAAGGATCCTGTACTTCTCGGCCCACTCGGATACTGTTATACTTTCCGGGGGCTTTAAGTATTCAAGCGCGCCCTTAATGTACTCCTTGCAAGTATATTTCCGTGTCCGAAGCCGTTTAGGTTTAACCACTGTCCTGGTTCTTTCCTGCCTCCGGTTTCTCTACGGCTCCGGCTACAACGAAGGCCTCAAGCATCCGCTTGACTTCTCCGTTCATCTCCTTTTCAATCCTTCGGGCCTCCAGCGGGTCCACGCTGTCCGTAATCATGCTTACGAGCCGGGCCGGTATGCTTAAGGCGAAGCGCTTAAACACTATAAAAAATTTCTGGTAATCAAGAGCGACCTCCTCAATGTCTATATACTTCCCGGCTGCAATCTCGCGCCGCATCCGGTGCAGCTCTCCCTGGGATTCTTTTAAGGCAATTTCCGCCTGCAGCTTCTGCTCTTTAAGCTCCGCTTCCTTCTCGGACTTTGCCTTCCCGTATGCCTTGTCGCTCAAATACTGGATGTATGCCTGTATTGATCCGATAAGGTTGTACCGGCGCCCCTGGCCTGGGACCTCCGTCGTCTTAAGCACTCCCTCCTGGGTGAGCTGCTGAATACGCCGGACGGAAACGCCGAAAAATTGTTTTAAGATTTCCGGCTTTACATACTGTACGCCGCCGACGGTCGCTGTGTCCTGGGTGCCTTCCCTTGTTTCCTCATCCGCCATAAGTGTCACCTCTCCGTACTCTTACGGCCTTCTTGCCTGTGTACTCCTCCCAACGGTTTATAATGATATCGCAATACTTCGGGCTTATCTCCATAAGGTATGCTACGCGGCCCAACTGCTCCGCCGCGATCAGCGTGGTACCGGAACCGCCGAAGAAGTCCGCGACAAGCTCTCCGCGCCTGCTGCTGTTCGCCATAAAACGGCCAACCAGGGAGACCGGCTTCATGGTTGGGTGCATATCGCTCCGGGCCGGTTTCTTTTCAAACTGGACGGAAGTCCTGGCCATAAGCGCTTCCCGGATCTGCTCAATATATGCGACCAGGTCGTCCTTTTTCATGGCCTTAAAGTCTATATCATCCTCAATGAAAACCGTATCTTGTGACCGGTCGTCTATGAAGTAATGACCTGCGCCCTCCTTCCATCCGTATAAGACCGGCTCGTGGCGCCAGTGATAATCCTGGCGGCCTATAACAAATTGATTCTTTTCCCAAATAAGAACTTGCCGAAGTTTAAGCCCTGCTTCCTGGAAAGCCTGGCGAAAAGCGAGCCCTTCCATGTCGGCGTGAAAAATGTAAAAGGCCGCTCCGGCTTTTGCGACGTCGCAATAGTTACTAAATACCTGCAGAAGAAAATCGTAAAAAGCGTCCTCCTCCATCCGGTCGTTAGTAATCTCGTTATTTGTCCGGGTGGTGTTCCTTTTATAACTGTACTCCAGAGCCTTGTCCTTTGCTTCGTAATCTACGTTGTAGGGCGGGTCCGTGAGTATAAGGTCCGCTTCGCATCCGGCCATAAGGATCCCAACGTCGGAAGCGTCGGCGGCGTCCCCGCACATGAGCCGGTGCTCTCCCATCTGCCAAATGTCGCCCGGCTGGGTGATGGGCTCCCGCTCCTCAGCCTGCTGCTCCGCCTTCTCAATGTCGTAATGGTCGTCGTCTGCCTCCTGGGTAAGATCAACCTCTGCGAAAAGTGCCGACAAGTCCTGCGTATTAAAACCGGCCGCCATCGTGTCGTAGCCTGCGCCCTCAAGCTGAATAAGAAGGCCCATAAGGGCGTCTTTCTCAAATTCTCCGCTTATCTGGTTAAGCGCAATATTGGCCGCGATCTCATCGTTCTTATCGGGCAAATTTACTATAATGACCTCGGCCTCCTCGTAACCTAAGTCAAGCATAACGGTGCGGCGCTGGTGGCCGCCTATGATGGTTCCGTCCTCGTTTATAATTATGGGGTCTATGTAACCATGCTTCTCAATGCTGGCGGCCAGCTTCTCGTATTCCGGATCGCCTGGCTTGAGTGCCTTGCGCGGGTTATATTCTGCGGGTTTAAGCTCTGATAATTTCCGCTTTTCAAGTCTCATTTTGTCGCCTCCTCTATCTGTTAAGGCCGCCTCGCGTAACGAAACGGCAAATTTTTTTTTGATTTCATGGGGAGAAAAACCGGGCCTTCCTCGCCCCGCAGGGCTTATATGCTCCAGGAAGTACCTTTTACTTGATCGCGCGCGGTGCGCCTCTATCTTGCGCCCTGCGGTCCTGGCCTGCCCTGTCTCCTTGTGCTCTTTGTTGCGACGTCGCAACTATGAAGGGCTCTCGTTGTATGCTTTGCTTGCTATGTATAAGCCCTCTCTGTGTGCTGTATATATATCTCAATGCCTGCTATGTGTAAGCCCTCTCTGTATGCTGTGTGTCTGTATGCTGTGCCTTGCTGCTGTGCTCTGTATAATATAATCAATAGGCACAATAATAGGGCTGCTCTATATGGGGTATATAAAGCGGCCCTATTATTTTAGGGGGTATATATGGGCTATATAGTAGGGGGTGCTGTTTTTCAAGTCCTCCGATGCTACTATAATACCATTTACTATAGTGCAAAACAGTACACAAAATAAAAATTTTTTCGCTTCGCCTATATTTCCCTATATCTCCGTTTCTGAAAACGCCTATAATAAAAGGCTTAAAGATACGGGGTATAAAATAGGGGCTTGTAAAAATCGGCTTCGTAAAATCGCGCTGAAAATACGCCCTAAAAATACGGGGTATAAAATGGGGGTACTATTTCCCGGCTTCGCCCGCCTCGTATTTTTTCAAGATTTCCCGTACTCTCTTAAAAGTAAGCAATTTTTCAAGGCCTGCGCGACGAAGGTTAAAAACCTGCCTCCGGCTTACGTCCATCTTTTCGGCTACGTCCTCCCAGGTGCATCCGTCTATGTAATAAAGCTCCAGCGCTTCGCGCTCGTCGCTCTGCTTGTCTAAATAGTCCATAATATCCATGATTTTTAAAAGGTCCTTCGTGGCTTCGTCTGCCTGCTCGTAAATTTTGAGCTCGCAGTCCGCTGTGCGGAAAGTAAAGCTTGCGCTGCCTTCGCTGATCTGGTTCGTGGGTGCCTCAATCGTGGAATACCCGACGGCCTTTATGGGGTTTTTCATATCCTCCCGGATCTCCATAAGCCGCTGCTCAAGGATGGCTTTTCTGCGCTTCGCCTTCCTGCGCTGGCTTAAAAAGTTGCTCAAAATTTCTATTTCCTCGTTGTGGCGCGCCTCCTCCGCGCTTATTTTTTTCTTTCTATTCTGGCCCATGATAATACCTCCCTTAAAGTTATTCTTCCGGATTTTTGCTTCGCTCCGCAAGGTAGAAAATTTTTCCCCTTCGCATCTGCAGCCGGTAAAGCGTCCGCCCTTCGTCGTCCCAGTCAAATATAGGGACGTGGCGCTTCTCAAGCTGACTCAAAAGGTTATTTATTCCGGCTACGATCTGCGGTATGGGTAAATTGTCCACTACGCTCTGCGCGTTGTTTGCGGTGATGCCGGTGTCCGCCTTTGTGGCTGCTATGCTGGCCTGGTTATGCTTTGGCTGCTTTGCCTTCGGCATCTGTATTAGTTTTCTTCGCTGTGCTCGGTTCATGGCGCTCCTCCTTCTTTTTCTGGCGCTTTTCCTGGCGCCTTATGTTGGCTATGGCCAGGGCGGCCGTTGGGTCTCTGTAGCCTTCTTTATTTTTCAATCCTGGCCGCCTCCTCCTGTCTGCCGTATAATTTTTATGGAGCCGTGTCTTATCCCATAGGAAAGCTCCTGTAAAAGCTCAATATCTGAAATTATACGCCCGTCGCCCTGCTCGATCTTAAGCTGTAGCTCATCCAGGCCTTGTCCGGCTTCCGGATCCGCTGCAAGGTTAAAGTCGCATTCAAACGATTCAATCATTCCGGCGTATTTTGCCGTTTGGTCCTCTGCCTGGCTTGCCAACAATGCCGACCGGATCAGCTCAAGGTCGGAAGCGGGAAGGGTAAAGGTACAAATTCCTTTTATCTCCTTCAGCCTCTCGTCCAAATTCTCTATAAGCTCCTGCTCTCTGCTCATGTGTCGATCTCCTCTCTTAAAAGCTCCGTAACCTCAGCCGGGTAGGTAACAACGAAGGCCCGGCCGCCTGCCTGCTTAATCTGCTCTATGGTCCGCTCCTGGATTTTACTCAATACGCCAATCAGCGGCCGCTTTACCTCAAAGCCATAATATCGGCCGTTTACTACGGCGCAAACATCCGGGATGCCCTGGCGGCTGTACGCTCCGGCCGCTGCCTTCCAAACGAAGGCGGAAGGGAAAAGCTCTCTTATATGCTTTATGATCTTATCCTGGTAATAGCTCTCTTTTGGCAGCCGCTCCCGGATGTACTTTCTCGCCTTTTCCGTCGTCATCTTCGGATCGCAATCTTTAAGGGCTGCTACGGCCTCCGCCTCCGTCTTAAAGTCCTCTAATGCTATCTTGTCCGCCACGGTTTCTTTCCGCCTCCTTCCGGGTTGTATTTATCGTAAATGGGCTCCAGCTTCTCCAACATCTCCATAGTCGCCCCGGCTATGACGAGTTTGTCCTGTACCTCTAAGCTGTTTTTGTTTACTCTCTGTACCCAGGCATTAATTTTCTGCATCTTCTGTTCTGTCATGGTTATTTTCCTCGCTTTCTTCTCTTTGCTGCTGTGCCGCCGTCGCCATCTGTGCAAATAATAACTCTAAAGGGTTTACGCTCTGCTTCGGTGCGTTTAAGTCAATTACCATGATGACGGCCGTTGCTATCTGTGCCGCAAGATTCGGATTCTTCACTTCTTTTAATGCTAAATTGTAAGAATGAATATACACCGTAGTAAGCGCCGCCGTTCTCTGTTCAATATCCATTTTTATTCCTCCCTCTTATCTTCTCCGGCTTTATCAAATATCGCCTCTATGCTCCGCTTAATCTCCTCCAGCTTCTTGGTGCCGATCCCCTTCGTAGCTCCGATGGCCTCGTATATGGCCGTAAGGTCAATCCCCGGAACGCTGGCCCGTCCGTCCTCGTAGCCGCTCCTGTAAACGTCCGTACAAAAGGATTCCATCTGCTTATGATCGAAGGTCTTTATAGCCTTATAGCGGGTTCTCGTGATTATGTAGTCGTAATTACTATTTTTCTTCTTTGCCATACTGCGGCACCTCCTCTAATTCTCCGTTGTATTCCCATAAGCGCTGCTTTCCTGCGGTCGGTATTGGATTCTTAAATAACACCGGCTGCTCAAGCCTCCATGCGTAGCGGCCGACCGTGAAGTCGCCGTATAAAAATTCCTCCGGACAAAGGTTCCTTGTAAAATCGTGGTAGGCCTGGTCTATCAACTTGCAATCTGTCAAAATGGCCGCACCGATTATGGCTCCGGTCGGGAAACGCTTAAACCGGTTAAATTCTTCGTACAATCCGAAGGAAAGTAAAGCTTTCTCCCAGGCTTCGTCTGTCATGCGGCATATACCGAAAAGCGGATCCTTTGCCGCTGCGTGGATCAATATCGGCCCCCGGTACTTCGTCGCCCAGCTCCTGGTCTCGTCGTGCTTCTTGCCCTCTGCTAAAAGCTGCGCCCAGGGCTGCCATACTGTTATAGCCTTCAATCTTCCCCACCTCCCTCTATAGCCTCGGCCTCCTGGAAGTCACAGCCCTCGGCCGGTTCCTGCTTCTCCGGCTCTCTGTCCAGTGCGGTTTCTTTATTGCCATTCTCATCCTCAAGTAATACGCTTGCTTCCTGGTCTGCTTCGTGAAGGGCTAATATAAGCGGATGCTTGGCCATTGCCTGGGTGAGCTGTAGGTGGTTCTGCGGGGGCTCTGAAAAGCCCATGTGCCAACGTATAGCGAAGCGCTCCGGGCCGGTAAG
>BLMD01000286.1 GCA_011959925.1 Lachnospiraceae bacterium | reverse complement strand
CCCGGACAGAAGGCACGCCCGCTTCTCCCATGCGCATAAGAGAAATCCCGCTGCCGGAAAGTTCTCGCTTTGCCTGAATAAAATATCTTCCGTCCGTCCAAAGATACGCCTCGTCCGGCAAAATAACCGCTGTGCCTGCGGAACCGGTAAATCCGGTCAGGTATTCTCTTGTTTTAAAATACGCTCCGATATACTCGGAACCGTGAAAATCTGCCGAAGAAACCACATAGAGGTCTATGCCGCGCTTTGCCATTTCCGCGCGAAGCGCAGCTAACCGCGCTTGGATAGAATCAGACATCCTCATTCTCCTCGTAAAATTCAAAAAACTTCGTATCCAGTTCCGGATACGAACGTTTCAGGGAAATCGGCTTTCCGCTGCGGTTTAAAAAACAATGCTCGCTGACCGCCAGCGTCCTTAATTCTCCTGTCTTTTTATCGGTCATCCGGTATTCCATTTTCATTTTAATCCCGTTGTATTCCGCAATCTTTGCCTCGATCACTACCGTATCGTCAAAATGTACCATACTTTTATATTCACAGGATACAGAAAGCACGGGACTGATGATCTCCATTCCCTCCATTCCCTTATAAGAAAGACCGATCTGTTCCATCAGATCCATCCTCGCTTCTTCCATCCAGCGGATATAGTTGGAATGGTGGATGATTCCCATCTGGTCCGTCTCATAATACTTTGCATGATGCTCGTAGGGCCTGATATGAATCGGTCCTGCCTGTCCGTAAATCTGCAATTCTCTTTCTGCCATACATCATTACCTCCTCTTACAGCCGATTGAAAAACGATGTTTTTCTTATTATGTCACAGTGTTTCCGGAATTTCAATCCTGAATCTGGTATACAAGCCTTCCTCGCTCTCCGCCGAAATCCGATATCCCAATTTTTCCACAATTCTGGCTGTCATATACAATCCCATTCCTGTAGATTTGTATTTTCCGTTGTGGTGGCTGCTGCCGGTATAGCCCTTTTCAAAAATCCGGCGGATATCGCACGCTTGGATGCCCTCCCCGTGATCCTCCACCAAAAGGACAAGCGATGTTTCGCTGCGTTTACTCCAAATCTTTAAGACGGGATCTTCTGCAGAGTATTTTACGGCGTTGCCGATCAGCTGATCCAGAATATAGACAAACCAGTTTTTATCCGTATATATCATACAATCTTCGACCTGCAGTTCTAGACGGAAACGATTTCTGATCAAAAAAAACTGATGGTTCTTTACAGACGTTTTCACGCAGTCCGTAAGGCTGACCCGTTTGATTTGAATGTCGAACAGGCTGCTTTGTATTTTACATCCCAGCAGCGCGTCTTTTAACCGGGTATTGATCCGCTCAAGCTGTTCTTTCATCGCAACGCGCAGACTGCCGTCTTCGATTTTTTCATTCATCAAAAGACAGGCGGAAAGGGGAATTTTGACTTCATGGCACCATTTGGCAATATAATCCTGCAGATCACTATTTAATTCCATCTGTTCCCGCAGCTGTTCCGTCAGTATGGACACGTCATGTTCGGCAATTTCATAATGTTCCAGCCCCAAAAACTCCCGGTAAATCAGCCCGTTTGATTTTAGAAGCTCTTCTTTTTGGTTCTTTACTTTTTTCCATCTGAAATAATCGATTCCTATATGGGTCAGCATACAGACAAACAGTAAAAGATCCAGATATGCCAGATATGCGCAATCGGCATTCGGAACCAAAAAGATAAAATAAAGATTATAAGAAACGCAGAGGAAAATCAGAAAGAAAATATACGTTTTCTGCCGTTTGAGATAAGTCATTCGATATAATATCCCTGTCCTTTCTTCGTAAGAATCAATTCGTTCGAACAAAACGCTTTCAGCTTATGCCGCAGCCTGCAGATCAACGTTGTCAGCGTTCCGTCTGAAACAAACTCATCCATGCCCCAGAGCACCGTCATCAATTCCTCTCTCGTTACCACGCCGGGTCTTTGCTCCAGAAGTTTTGACATGATTTTTTGTTCCGATCCGGTGAACTCCAGCTTTCTTCCGCGAAAAGACAAACAGGAAGTATCCTGTTCAAACGAAAGCTCCGGCGCTACATACACGGGTGTTTGGATTTTATATTGATACGTCCTTCTTACGACTGCTTCAATTTTGGCCTTTAACAATTCTAAGTGAAACGGTTTCTCTACAAAATCGTCTCCGCCCTGGGCAATCGCCATGATCTTATCCTTTTCATCGTCGCGGCTGCTGATAAAAAGAATCGGAACATGTGAACTCTCACGGATTTTCCTGCACCAGTAAAATCCGTCAAACCAGGGAAGATTAATATCCATCAAAATCAACTGGGGGCAGCAGGCGCGAACCTCTGCCGCAATATCCCGAAAACGCTCTGCCATCACCGCACGATATCCCCATTTTTCCAAAAACTGCCGGATTTCATCGGCCAATGCCGCATCATCCTCCACGATAAAAATTGTAACTTCTGTATCCAAATTGTCTCACCTCTGTCTACGGATTTTGTACGGTTACGGTCTGATACGGAATCACAATACCGTTCTTTTGAAATTCTGTCACGAGAGCCGCACGGATATCGCTGCACGCCTGAAAACTGTCGTCCAGATTTTCCGTCCAAACGGTTGTTTTTAACAAGATGCCGTTTTGCGTATATCCTTTGATAAAAACTTTATTTTCCACGGTGTTTAACGTCATCTCATGTTCGATACATATATTCTGCATACACTGTTTTGCCTTCTCGATATCGGTATCATAAGCGACTTCGATTTCCATAAAATTCCCGATATTTCCGGTATAATTTGTATTCGTAATCACGGCGGCGTCCATCACCGAATTGGGTACGATACAGCTCTCTCCGTTAAACTGGCGGATGATTGTATGCCGTATGGTAATATCTTTTACAATTCCTTCTGCAATTACGCTGCTTCCCTGAACCACCCGGATCTTTTCGTCTACATTATAAGGCTTGGACAGCGACACTGAAATCCCGCTGATTACATTGGACAATGCCTGCTGCGCGGCAAACGTGGCAATCGCAATAAATAGCGAACTGCTCTGCAGCAGCGTCTTGCTGATATCCTTTGTCACTTCAAACTGCTGTGCCAGACTGTAGAGTACCACAATGACAATAAATACTTTGACAATACTTTTTGTAAATCGAAGATGAACCGAATTGTGCTTTTTTGCCATCAGATGAAACACCAGGCTTACAATCCTGTTTAACATCAATTCTGCAAGAATAAATAACCCGATTTTTATATATACATTCATAAGATCTTTCTCTCCGCCGACAGGCACTATTTTTGATTTAATTCCCGCATCCCCGGCAGCAGATGAACGGTAATCGAACGATTCTTCAGGTCCACTTCCCTGACACACTGACGGATTGCCGGGACTAACAAATCGGACGTTTCCGGACGGCGGATCACATAGATATCATTGGCGCCTGTCTGAATGACATCCGCAACTTTTCCCAACGCTTCTCCCTCGTCCGACACCGCGCAAAGACCGATCAGATCCGCAATAAAATATTCGTTTTCACCGAGAGGCACCGCCTGTTCCCTTGTCACATACAACTCTGCTTTCCGAAGTTTTTCGACGTCATTGATATGGTCAAATCCTTTCATCTTTAAAATGACCATATTCTTAAAAAACCTGACAGTTTCGATTTCCACGGTTTTCTTTTCTGTTTTGGTATCTAAAATCACTGCATCCAGATCCAAAAAGCGCTTCGCATCATCCGTCGTAGGAAATACTTTCACTTCTCCCCGCAGTCCATGCGTATTCGTGATAATACCTACTTTTAATAAATCGTCCATATAAACCTCACATTCTTTTTCTACCATCCTATCATAAACAAACAAAGATTGCAAAAAATACGGCCATGCAACCTGAGATTGCACAGCCATATACATACTCGAATCTTTTGATGTATTATTTCAGCGGATATTTTTCTGTCAGGTTCTTTACAATTGCCTTCGCATCTTCGGCTCTTGCCTCTCCTTCTTTGATCATCATGGCAATTGCCTCTGCGATCTGATCCATATCCTCTGTATTGAATCCCCTGGAAGTCACTGCCGGCGTTCCGATACGGATACCGCTGGTCACAAACGGAGATTTCGGGTCATTTGGAATCGTATTTTTATTGCAGGTAATATTGACAGAATCCAGAAGTTTTTCCGTTTCTTTTCCTGTTAAGCCATAAGCCGTCAGATCTACCAGCATCAAGTGATTGTCGGTTCCGCCGGAAACGATCTGAATCCCGCGCTCCTGCAGGCCTTTGCACAGCGCCTGTGCATTTGCAGCTACATTTTTCTGATATTCTTTAAATTCCGGCTGCAGCGCTTCTTTGAAACATACTGCTTTTGCCGCGATCACATGCATCAGCGGACCGCCCTGAATCCCCGGGAAGATTGCTTTGTTAAAATTATATTTATCCGCAGCTTCCTGATTACATAAGATCATGCCGCCCCTTGGTCCGCGCAGCGTCTTATGGGTAGTCGTCGTTACAACGTCAGCATAAGGAATCGGACTTTCGTGCACGCCCGCCGCAACCAGTCCGGCAATATGCGCCATGTCCACCATCAAAACGGCGCCGCATGCGTCTGCAATTTCGCGGAATTTTTTAAAGTCAATCGCTCTGGCATATGCGCTTGCGCCTGCTATAATCATTTTCGGCCTGCATTCCATTGCGATTTCCATTACGTTATCGTAATCGATGAATCCCTCGTCATTGACGCCGTACGGTACGATATGGAAATAACTTCCCGAAAAGTTCACCGGACTGCCATGCGTCAAATGTCCGCCGTGATCCAGATTCATGCCCATTACCGTATCGCCCGGTTTTAAAATAGCGAACTGAACCGCCATATTCGCCTGCGCACCGGAGTGCGGCTGTACATTGACATAATCGCAGCCGAACAATTCTTTTGCGCGCTCCTTTGCCAGCTCTTCCACCACGTCCACGCATTCGCATCCGCCGTAATAGCGTTTGCCCGGATATCCTTCCGCATATTTGTTTGTCATCACACTGCCCATAGCAGACATCACTGCCGGGCTGACCCAGTTTTCCGATGCGATCAGCTCAATATGGCTGCTCTGCCGTTTAAATTCCGCAGTAATTGCATCTGCAACTTCACGATCGACTGCCTGAATATCTTCTAATGTATACATATCCTATCCTTCCTCCATATGTTTTTCTACGTTTCCAATGACTTATTATACTGGACTTGCCAATTCATTTCAACCGTAATTATCGTTTCCTTCTATCTGTTTATATAATTCCAAGCAATTTTCTGCAGAGTTTTTCTTTCTCTTTCGGCTGGCTGCTGTTTTCAAACAGGATCGTCCCTTTTTCTGTCCCGGACCGAAGCAGCCCCGCAGCGGCAATCCTCCGCTTTGTCTCCCTTGCCGTTCCGGGTCCTCCTTCAAACAGCGTGACATCCTCTCCCAGCACATGCGTAAGCTCCCTGCTGACAAACGGATAGTGCGTACATCCCAAGACCACGGCATCCAGTTTCTGCTTCTCAAACGGTTCAAACAAACGCGCCAGAAACTGCTCCAGTTCTTCTCCGTGAATATCCCCATGTTCGATATATTCCATCAATCCCGGGCAAGGAAGCGGTATGATATGCGCCGTCCCCATATACCGTTCCATTAAATTGTGGAATTTCTCTTCCCGGATCGTCATAGGCGTCGCCATTACAACGACATTCGGATGCTTTTTAAAAAGCGCCGCCGGTTTTAGGGCCGGTTCAATACCGATGACCGGCACAGCCGGATATTTCTGCCTTAAAAAACGAACGGCAGCGCTTGTCGCAGTATTGCAGGCGACAACGACCGCTTTCGCCCCTTCTGCAATCAGACGGTCGACATGAGAAACCGTCAGACTGCGCACCTGCTCTAAGCTCTTCGTACCATAGGGCGCGTTTGCCGAATCTCCGTAATACCGGTAATTTTCATTCGGCATCTCTTCCAATAACGCCCGAAGCACGCTGATTCCCCCCACGCCGGAATCAAAGACTGCGATCGGATCTTCATTTTTATTTCTGTTTCCAGGCATACGCCGTTTCCTTTCTCATTTTTTTAAATATGGCATTCCTTTCTGGAACGCATTGTGATATACTATTCCGGAAAGGAGGCTTATTACATATGGCAACGCAAAAAGCAGAATCATTATTCGAGCATTCCGAGTCCGTCTGCAAAGAATGCCGCCGCAATCTTCCGCCAGACTATCCAGGCGAGGTCTGCCCCGCATGTAAGGAACGCATTCTCTTTTCCCAGGTGAAAGATTTTATCCGAGAAAATGACGTAACGGAATTTGACGTTTCCAAGCATTTTGACATTCCCCTTTTCAAAGTAAAGGGATGGATCCGCGAAGGCAGAATCGAATATAAGGATCTCGATAAACCGACGGTTAAAACACTGCACTGCCAAAAATGCGGCAAAGATATTACATTTGGTTCCCTGTGTACCGAATGTCTGCGTAAATCAAATATTACCGGAAGCGCCGCTTTTTCATCCGGAAGCGACGAAGAAGAAAAATTCCGGTTTCTTCAAAAATAATACGAATATTTTAATAATACGAAAATCATTGATTTTCGTATTATTTATTTTAAAAATCCGCCGATGATCTGCGCTTCCGCTTCTGCTTCCGTTAATCCCAGCGTCATAAGCTTGATCAATTGCTCTCCCGCGATCTTGCCGATCGCCGCTTCATGAATCAGTCCCGCATCCACATGATTTGCCGTAAGAGACGGACTTGCCGTTACAACGGCGTCGTCCATAATAATTGCGTCGCATTCACTGTGCCCGGCACAGGATGCATTGCCGTTGATTTTTGAGAAAAATTCCTGTTTGGAGGCATCTCTTGCCACCGAACGGGAAATCACGTTGGCGCTGCAGTTTTCTCCGTTTAAATCCACTTCAAATTCCGTTCTCGCATATTGCGATCCGTGCGTCATAATTTTTTCCCGCACCTCTAAACTTGCTCCTGCTTTTAATTCTCCTCTTGTAATACGGTTCGTTGAATCGATTCCTTTGATCTGCGTCGTTTCCATTTCCATACGAGCATTTTCTTCACAATAGACGACGGTCACGGGATTCATGATATTTTCACCGTTTCCGTCGCCTTCTCCATAATGCTTTTCTATATAGCGTACGGTCGCGTTTTTCCCCACATAAAATGTATGAACTCCGTCGTGTTTGGACGTGTCTGTCCCGCAGTTATGAATCCCGCAGCCGGCAATGATCGTCACATCCGAGTCCTCTCCGATATAAAAATCGTTATATACCATCTCCTGATACCCGCTCTCACTCAAAATAACCGGAATATGCACGCTTTCTTTTTTTGTCCCCGGCTTAATGCAGATATCGATCCCCTGCTTGTCCTCTTTTGTAATAATATCAATATTGGCAGTCGTATTCCTGCCCGCCATTTTTCCGTTGGAACGGATATTATAAGCGCCTGCCGGAACTTCATGCAGTCCGGCTACCTGCTCTAACATGTTCTGTTCTATTTTATCCATCACTGCCTCCTTCTTCTGCTTTCGTAATTTTTACTGTGCTTTTCCCGTCAGCGCACTGCAGGCTCCTTCCGTATTTAAAAGCTTCGGCATGACCTCTTCCCTGCTGCCGGATGCCGAAACCAGACCGTCCGAAATTAAAATGATGCGGTCTGCAATATTTAAAATCCTCTCCTGATGCGAAATGATTAAGATCATACCGTTAATCTCTTTACGCATCCGCTCAAACACATGGATCAGGCTGTTAAAACTCCAAAGATCGATTCCCGCCTCCGGTTCGTCAAAAATCGAAAGCTTCGTACCCCTTGCGGTGATCATTGCAATTTCGATGCGCTTTAATTCTCCACCGGAAAGGCTGCCGTTGATCTCCCTGTCGATATACTCTTTTGCACATAAACCTACTTCCGAAAGGATGTCGCAAATCTCGGACACACGCATCGTGCGTCCCGCCGCAAGGGAAACCAGGTCTTTGACCGTAAGCCCCTTAAAATGAACTGGCTGCTGGAACGCATAGCTGATCCCTGCCTTCGCCCGTTCCGTAATACTCATTCCCGTAATATCCGTACCGTCTAATATAATCTGTCCCGACGTCGGTTTTATAATACCCGCAATAATTTTCGCTAAAGTGGATTTTCCGCCGCCGTTGGGTCCTGTGACCGCCACAAAATGATCGTCGATCGTAAGACTGATATTCTTTAAGATCTCACGGCTCTCCCGATCCTCTTCCACTTCGTAGGATATATTTCTTAATTCTAACATTGATAACCTCCCTGCAAGTCCTCAAATACAAAATCAAACGCAATGCAGCAGCTATCCTCCCTGCAAGCAGATGAATCCCGCTGCCATTAGATTATAGCACACATTCAAAATTATGCAACTTTGCATCATTTTCCGGTGTCCTGGCCATCCGTTTCAAAAATTCCAGAAAAATAACGGCGGTCTGTTGTTTTAAGCCGCCGCTGTATGGTTATATTACACGCCCTTTATTTTTCCGCACCACACGGATACGAATACGGCCCAAAACATTTTTCACTCGTTACCGTTTGATAAAACCGATATCCTCCCGAAAGATGTATGCAGTCAAAACCTTTCTGTCTCAAAATCCGGCATGCCAGATAGCTTCTTACGCCGGACTGGCACATCACATATACCCGTTTATGAAGATCAATCTCATGGAT
This sequence comes from Lachnospiraceae bacterium, assembly GCA_011959925.1. Taxonomy (GTDB): domain Bacteria; phylum Bacillota; class Clostridia; order Lachnospirales; family Lachnospiraceae; genus Roseburia_B. The sequence continues at coordinate 1,210 of BLMD01000286.1, read as the reverse complement.
ATGATCCCTGAGGCTGTCAACCGGAATATTCACAAATCCGTCCGCATGGCCTTTTTGATATTCTGCTTCTGTTCTGACATCGAGCAAGAACACACTGCCGTCCCGCGGAAGTTTAGATACCTCATCCCAGTGAAATTGTTTTATTTTTCCGGATGCCAGATTTTCGATCATAAATCCCGCCATATTTACCGGATCCTTTGCGGAGGAATACGGCGGCGCATAAGCAAGATCCAGATCTTTCAAAAGATCGGCACGCATTCCGGCGCAAATGGCGGCTGCCAAAACATCCAGTCGTTTATCCACCCCTTCATAACCGACGATCTGAGCGCCGAGCAGGCGAAGCGTATCTTTTTCAAACAGCACTTTCATCGCCATTGTTTTTGCCCCCGGATAATACTCTGCATGAGACGGCGGGAACAGAACAATTTTATCATAAGATATGTTCCCCTCTTTCGCCGCCTTCTCCGTCAGTCCCGTACAGGCAGCGGTCATATCAAAAATCTTGATCACAGAAGAACCCATGGAACCTTGGTAATGACTGTCACCGCCGCAGATATTATCTGCCGCGATACGCCCCTGTTTATTGGCCGGTCCTGCAAGTGATATAACGGCATCTCTGCCGGATACGCTGTGGCTAACCATAACCGCGTCCCCTACCGCATAGATTTCTGGCACGGATGTCTCCATTTTATCATTGACTGCAATACTCCCTTTGATCCCAAGCTGAATCCCGGCCTTCTCAGCAATATCCGTATCCGGGCTTACTCCAATCGCAAGAACTGCCAGATCCGCCCGGATCGGTTCCTCATTCTGCAGCCGGACCTCTATGGCATTCTCCCGTTCTTCAAACCCGGTTACATTGCTTCCCAGCTTCAGCGCAATGCCCTTTTCTCTCATTTTCGCATGTACAAAAGCTGCCATATCGTAATCCAGCGTATTCATCAGCTGGTCCGGACGCTGTACGATGGTAACGGCGATCCCCATTTCCATAAGATTTTCCGCCATTTCCAGTCCGATATAACCGCCGCCTGCCAAAACCGCCGTTTTCGGTACGTTCTCCTCGATAAATTTACGGATACGCAGCGTATCCTCTACGGTACGCAAAGAAAACAGCCTGCTGCTGTCTATTCCGGGAATATCCGGTTGTACGGGTTTTGCCCCATATGCACTAACTTTAATGCAAATCCATAAAATTTCTGTTATAATCAAA
>BLMD01000285.1 GCA_011959925.1 Lachnospiraceae bacterium | reverse complement strand
ATTACTCTGTTAAAAGAAGCATCAAGAAAGTATGAGCAAACCATTATTATGATTACGCATAACAGGAGCATTGCACAGAGTGCGGACCGGATCTTACAGGTATCGGACGGTGTGCTGACCGATTTGGGGAGGTGCCGCGAATGAAAAGCTTTTTAAGCCTTATCCCGATTTCTGCAAAGGTGCGGAGGCGGCAAAATCGTATGACAATTTTGTGTATCATCATTTCTGTGCTGCTTGTGACAGCGATTTTCAGCGTGGCAGATATGTTCATTCGGACAAAAAGTGATGAATTACAGAATAAACATGGCAATTATCATATACAGTTAGAAAATATCTCCCAGAGCATCGGAGATGAAATCAGCCGCCGTTCCGATGTTACAGCCGTCGGTTGGTCGGAATCGTTTAATTTAGACGCAGATCAGCCGTACTATATTGGAGAGAAAAGAGCTGCTTTATACGGCGCTGACAGTATCTATCTGAACCGGCTTTCCAACGCTCTCGAAGAAGGGGATTTTCCGCAACGCGATAACGAAGTTATGCTTAGCTCCAACGCAAAGCTCGCTTTGGATGTGCAGATTGGCGATAGCGTAACAATCAAGACCCCTGCGGGAACTGCAGGCTTTACCGTAGCAGGTTTTGGCTCGGATGATCGGGAATATTATCAGGGACAGACTTATCTGGTTGCTGTATATATGACGCGGACAGAGTTCACATCGCTTATGGAACAAAACGGTATTTCGCTTAAACCAGCCTATTATGTTCAGTTTCAAAATGCTTCAAAGGCTTCCGGTGCAATTACGGAAATAAAAGAACAATATGATTTGTCAGAAGAAAGCATTTCCGAAAATACCGCGATTATGGGTATTGCGGGGCAAAGCAAGAATGATTCTGTAAAAAATATTTATGGTCTGGCAGCAATTTTGTTTGTTTTGGTGCTGTTGGCCGGTGTGTTGATGATTTCCGGCAGCATGAACAGCAATGTGGCCCAACGGACGAAATTTTTTGGTATGATGCGCTGTATTGGTGCAAGCCGCAGGCAGATCATCAGTTATGTGCGTTTGGAGGCATTAAACTGGTGTAAAACGGCTGTACCGATTGGATTGCTTTTAGGTATAGCAGTCAGTTGGAGCATTTGCGCAATACTGCATTTTGGGATTGGCGGTGAATTTCAGACAATACCTGTGCTTGCCCTTAGTCCGGTGGGCTTGATTAGCGGCGCACTGGTTGGAATTGTTACGGTTCTTCTGGCGGCACAATCCCCGGCGAAACGTGCGGCCAAAGTTTCTCCGATGGCAGCAGTTTTCGGCAACTTAAATACGGCGTCCTCTGTACGGTATACTATGCGGCTGAATGTGGGCAGGGTTGAAAAGACTTTAGGCGTTCACCATGCAATAGCATCTAAGAAAAACTGGTTTTTGATGACAGCCAGCTTTTCTCTTAGTATGATCCTGTTCCTTTGCTTCACGGTAGGGCTGGATTTTGCACATGAGTTAGTACCGTCCCTGCGGTCATGGCAGCCAGATATTACCCTCACAGGCTATGCAAATGAACCTGTGATAAGCCAGAGTTTCAGCGATACGATCAGTTCTATTTCTGGTGTAGATCACGTCTTTGGCAGCGCATATATAGAGAATATTTCTGCTGCTTCTTCACAGCAGGGGATTGATCATGTGAACATAACATCGTACAGTGACTATTTGTTGGATCGTGCAAAGGATAGTCTTGTGCAGGGGGATTTATCAGAAATTTACGGAGACAGCAATAAGGTTATGACTGTTTCAAATAAGGATAATCCGCTAAAGGTTGGAGATACCATTCAAATAGCGGGACAAGAGGTTGTAATTGCCTGTGCCGTATCTGACGGACTGTATTCCAACGAATACAGCGTAATTTGTTCGCAGGAAACGTTTACCCGGCTTACAGGAGAGCAGAATTACAGCATCATTGGAGTGCAGTTAGGCAAAGATGCTGCGGATGATACGGTAAAACAAATTAGTGACCTTGCAGAAAGCAATGTTATTTTTGCAGATCAGCGTGAGAGCAACAGACAAGACCGTGCAACCTATTTGGCGTCCGTTTTTATTGTATATAGTTTTCTGGCGATTGTTGCCATGATTACCCTGTTTAACATTGTAAACAGCATTTCTATGAGCGTAATGGCCCGGATCAAACAGTACGGCGCTATGCGGGCGGTTGGTATGGACAGAAATCAGCTTACCCGGATGATTGCTGCAGAAGCCTTTACTTATTCCATTTCCGGTCTTGTAATTGGCGGCGGCATGGGAATTGCCCTTAGCCGTTTCCTGCATATCAGGCTGCTTACGCGGTATTTTGGAACTCCGTGGAACTTGCCAATCGAACTGCTTGCCATTATGATTGTGTTTTCCATCGTTGCCGCTATTGCTGCGGTTTATACCCCGGCAAAGCGCATCCACAACATGGAAATTACTGCAATAATCAACGAATTATAGGAATATATTGTGAATTTTTCTGTGCTTATTGTCTTGATTGTATGAAATGTGTATAAGATGGGCAGAATACTGCTATTTAACTTTCAGAAATCGTCACTTACTATCGGGTGGCGATTTTTTTATGCCTACAAGGAGCTTCCAAAGTTGTACCGTACACAGCATGGAAGCGGTGAGATTATCCTAAGCAGCGAATAATTTACTTGACTTTCAAATCTTACTATTGTAATATTTAAAACAAATCTTACTGACGTAAGAATTATAAACAATGGAAAAAAGAAGGAGGACACCTCCGGTACAAAACGGCGGTGGATTGCTATTTTTACAGCAGAAAAACAGAGGAAAATCCGATTTGGATTATACGTATGGCAGAAGATGTAAAAGGGCGGGGAGGAAGCGGATATGTTGTTGGAAAAGATAAATGGGTTTTGGAGAGCCGGATTAATCGAAACCCTAAAGGATACCTGGATGCCATTCGGCAATAGAGAAGAAAAGAATAAAAAAGCGCCATTATTTGCAGTGATAATGCTGATATTGCCGATATTGGCGGGGTGCAGCGATGGAACGCCGGAGGCATCAGATATTGAGATCACTCAGCAGGACAGTGAAGTATATGCTTTCGATAAAAATGATTCTGCTGATGCAGAGCGCATAGCTGAGATTCTCAGTGATATTTATGAGGAAGCAGTAAGTACACCCTCCGGGCATTCCTCTATGCCATATGGCAATCAAGAGGAAACAAATACATTGGGCAGTCTGGATAGGATGCGGCGTATGGTTGCCAGACTTGGTGAAAACGGTTATGTGGCCGTTGACAGTGAAAATCAGATTGACATGACACAGGCAGAGCAGGCGCTGGCATTTTGTAAAGCTGTAGATGAAAAAGAGACTGCTGCATTGACCATCATAGTGGTTATGGAAATGGGGATTCGTAAATTTGATTTGAAAACAGAAGACGGTAATGTAAATGTTGTCAGAGGATATTATGAATATGACCAGAACGGCAGTTTGCAGAACAGAAGTACAGTAAGCTATCCGGCGGATTTCTGGCAGTATACTGAGGAAGGTTATTTAATCTTTGAAGGAAGCAGCTTTTCAGAGGAAAGTTATATATTGACATTAAGTGATACACCGGAACATACGATGCTTCGGATTTTGCCTTTGGATGAAAAATGCAGGGAATATAACAGAACATATATCCTGCCGGTTGGTTATGGACAAAACAACTTGTTTCTCTGTAATTGGAGCGAGGACGATTTTGGAGATTTGGACTTTTACGATTTATTTGACAGGTTCTATCCAATGATATACAAACAGCCGGTACCTTATATGGCAGATGAAAATTCAGGAGCCGGAGCTGTTTACCAAGTACAGGAAGAAGTGTTTGAAAATGTGATCGGGGCATATTTCAATGTAGATCATGAAACACTCCGGAGGGGGACAACATATAGTTCAGAACTTGCCGCCTATGAGTACAGACCACGGGGATTTTACGAGGCGGAATATCCGGATATTGCGTATCCGGAAGTAGTGAGGTATACGGAGAACGAGGATGGGACTCTGACGCTTCATATCCATGCAGTATATCCGGGTGGAAATATGTCTAAGGAGTTTTCACATACAACCGTAATCCGTCCATTCGGAGAGGACAGTTTTCAGTATGTATCAAATGAGATCACCTTACCGGAAGGAGACCATGATATTTGGTGGCATTCCAATCGGCTGACGGAGGAAGAATGGAAAGAGGTTTATGGAGGAAAATAAATATATCCGGGTGGAAGATTTTGGCGCAATAGAGTGGTGATGGGCCGGGTATACATGGGGACAGAGATTTGAGGTGCGATTATGAAGAAAAAGAGTATATTGTTAATGATCACGCTGGTATGCAGTATTTTGTCATGTGCCTGTAACAAGAACTGGAAAAGTATGAAAAACGAATATGCAGAACGTACAGACAGGGAAGCAGATACAGACAGTCAGAAAGAAATACCCTCCGGCAATAAAGATGCGAAGGGCTATCATGTTCCAATAGATGCAAGACAAAGAATGGAAGCAGAAGAGGATTGCAATGAAATGATGGAGCTTATATCGGAGTTATACAAAAATGCAGATAAAAGCCGTGCGTCCAATGTTGTGATTGCAGATGAAGTCATAGATCAGATGGTGGAACAGTTGAAAGCCACCGGATGCCCGGTTACAATAACGGAACTATATTCTAACATGGAAAACTACACGAAACTGGAAGATTTTTTAAATGCTGCCGCAGCAGGCAGCGAAGGTTCGGCAGTTGTTTATGAGATACATTCAGACGGCGGCATCGGGAGATATCAATATTCTTATGACGGAAAGGATATGTATGTGTTATCTGCAAAAGCTGCATGGAGTGATGATGATACGCCTGTGATAACCTATATTTCCTATACCCGTATCAAAGAATGGAGATTTACGGATAAAGGATATTTCTGCTATGAGTTATGTGTACCGGAATACCCGGAAGTTACTGAAATAGTGGATGGGAGCTGCATGGTCAGGGTAAAGCCCATTACAGAAGAAAACAGAGAAATGTCGGAAAAATGTGTGCTTGGATTAGCCTATCAGGGAAACAATCTTTTATATTCTGACTGGGACGCAGACCATATGGAACATTTGGATTATAATGGGATGTATGAATATTTATATGCAATGAAATATCAGGAGCAGTTTCCGTCGGAGGATTATCCGGACGGGATACCAAAAGACGAGTTTGAGCGCCTGATTATGGAATATCTTCCGGTAACGGCAGAGGAGATACAAAGCTATTCGGTATTTGATGAAGAAAAACAGACTTATGCATGGGTAAGACTTGGCTGCTTCAATTATGCCCCTACCTATTTTGGAACTTCCTTTCCGGAGGTTACGGATATTAGGGAAAACGAAGACGGAACAGTTACGTTAACTGTGGATGCGGTATGCAGCATGATTTTATGTGATGATGCGGTGATAACACATGAGCTTACGGTGCGGTTTTCAGAAGACGGCGGTTTTCGGTATTTGGGAAACAAAATCCTGGATGATGGGATTTCAAATATACCTCAATATCAATACCGAATTGTCAGAGAGTAATTAAGGGTATCGCTTAACGTTGAAAGAAGAAGGGATATGGAGCAATGAAAATAATAATGAAATTTGTATTAGGCTTTGTGGCTGCCATTTTTATTATAATCGCTGTGTGTTGGGGGAGCTTTGTCTATGTGTCAAATTACAAAATAACCAAGGCAGACACGTCTGTTTCACCGGACGGAACTTATGAACTGGTTTTGCAGGCTGTCGGAGAAGCTGATTTCCCCTTTGGATCGGCTTCCGGCAGGCTGGTTCTTTATGAGGGCAAAAGCAGAATATCTCAAGCAGACTTTGAATTGTTTGATGATGGCAGAAGCATACGCAGCAGTATATGGGAGGCTACATGGCATGAGGACTCTGTGGAAGTTATTTGGTCCGGAGATGAACAGTTCGATGAACAGATGATTCTATACTTTGATGGTAAGAAAGAGAGAAAACAATTAACGGATGAGAAAATGCTCTCTTTTCAGTAACAGCATTTTGCATGGAATACTTAAATGAGAGCATTTTTGTGTGCCGGAGAGTATTGGATTAGGTTTCTATGTTATTTACCATATACCCATATGGGACAGGATGGAGCGAGAGATTTCCGATGCTTTACTGCCTGTGGCATTTTCTGCGGCTTGGATGTTGGCAGCAAAAAAGTATGTGTTGTCAATGGTTTCAAGTAAGCCCACAAACCAGCCATTTACATCTTGACCGTCTATACGCCCGGTTCCGGTTTTTCCGTAAAAGTTTTTGCCTTCCGATGAAAAAAGGCAGATAGAATTTTTTACGGCATTTATATTTTCCGGGGCAAAGTCGAATCGGTTGTTGTGCAGGGCGGTTAAAAGTTCTACCTGTTCTACCGGGGAGATTTTCAGTGCGCCCTGCATCCAGTATGCGGAAACACCCTCCGGGCATCCTTCTATGCCATTCGGCAAAAATAGGGAGACATTTGCATTTACAATCTCATTCCCATATCCGATGTTTCGGATATAATCCTGAATGGCAGATGAACCGATCTGCTTATCTATTTCCTCAAAATACCAGTTGACAGAGGAGTGCATGGCAGAAAGTAAATCCTGATTTCCGTTCCATGCTTCAAAGGGATGATTTGTTCCGTCCCATGCCATGAAAGAATCATCTGGCGCAATCACACCTTTTTCCAGCCCAAACAGCGCATCATAGATTTTGTAAGTAGAATTTGGGGCTGTCCTTAAAGTGGCTTGTTCCATGTCATAGACCTTCCATGTATCGCCGTTTAAATCGTATAGTACAAAGCTGCCCTCATATCCATGGAACCAGGCAGACAGGTCAATCGCCGAAACCTTGTCAGAGGAAATATTCCACGAATACCGGCTCTGCTCTGCGGCATAGGTGGAGAGCATGGGGGCAAGCCCGAAAAGAATAACGCCAATCGTGGCAAAAGCAGTAAATCCCTTTAATTTTCTGGAAACAGAAGGTTTTTTATAAGAGGAGATATTCGCAATTCTTTGCTGCAGCTGCTTCATGTTCCCGCTGATTGCGGCAGTAAAGGGGAAAGGCGTAAGTGAAACTTTCTCCGCAAAATGGATGAGGGTATTTCCGTAATCTTCATAATCGCTTTCATCGAGAAGGTTCAGGACGGATGTATCGCAGGCAACCTCCCGTTCATTCCGCATTTCTTTCAATGCATACCAGACACATGGGTTACACCAGTAGAGTACGCCGAAAAAGTTCATAAAGAAACCAGCCAGCGCGTCTTTGTGTCTGTAATGCTGTAGTTCGTGCAGCAGCATATACCGCATATCCGCAACATGAAAATACCCTTTGGGCATCCCTTTATGCCCTTCGGCATGAACATGGAAATCCGATATAAGATGGATGGGAAGATAAATGCGGGGGTTGAATAATCCCACGATAACGGGGGATTTCAGGAAGGCGGTGCTGTAAACGGGAATCTTTCTTTTTATGTTCAGTTCCCTTAAACAGTTATGATATAACATACGGATGGTCTCGTTCTGCAGGAGAAGCGCAGACTTTTTTATGGCGTTTAACCGGGATACTGATTTTATCACTAATAAAGCCATAGCCAGGACGCCAACCAGCCATATACCACACAAAATCAGTCCAATCATGGAAGGCATTTCGCTGCTGACGGACAGTGCAAAATCATGCATCTGATTTGCAGCGCCGGATGTGTTCGGATTTAGGACGCTTTCCGTAATCGCCTCCCTGTTTGATGACGCCCCGGTTTTCCATGCGCCGAGTAATGCGAGAATCTGCGTAAAAGAAGCCGGACGAAAGGGAGCAAACGGAACTGCAAGAATCCCAAGCAGCAAAAACCATAAATTAAACTGCATCCGGCTGGTTAAATAATTTTTCAATGTCCGTTTTACGAGAATAAGAAAACCTATGATGATACAAATCATAATATTACATAGGAAAAAGCGTATTCCAAAATCTGCCATGTTAATATCCCCTGTCTTTTGAACCCTTTACGAGAAGAGAACGGAGCGTGTCAATTTCTGATTCGGAAAGTCTGTCATTTTCGATATAGGCAGAAAGCATTGCTGTAATATCTCCGTCATAATACCGTTTCAGAAAAGAGCGGCTTTCCTGTCCGATGTATTCTTTTTCTTCTATCAAGGGCGTGTAAACGAATACCCGGCTCTGCTTTTCATAGGAAAGAGCTCCTTTGGTTACAAGCCGCTTTATCAAAGTCTGTATGGTTTTTGGACTCCATTTTGTAGTTTGTGTTAGTTTTTCGGTGATTTCATTGGTACTGATCGGTGCGTGTTTCCATATGACTTTCATTACTTCAAATTCAGCTTCTGAAATTTGCGGCAATGGTTTCATCTGTAATTTCCTCCTAAATCTTACGAATGTAATATACATTATAGTGTCAAAATAAGGAAATGTCAATTTTTCAATACATTTCTCTTGACCTTAGATCTCAAATGATTTAGGATTTATTGCAAATAATAAGCTGTTGATACTTGTAACCGTTATTGTCCTTTGATGAACTGAGAAAACTTGAAGCCGAATTTATGCAATTGGCGTAATCGTAATTCAATTTAATATTAGTAAAACAGCGTAATGGCGCATGGAACAGCAAATTGTAAACCATGCGTCCTTTTTTGAGAAAAACCATTGCAACTGAAAAGTTATGGAAAGTGATTAGCGCTGCGCTTATGGAAAGGAAATGACCATGTATAAGATTGGAATTTGTGATGACGATAAGATTTTATGCTCTGTTTTGGAAGAACAGATCTACGAACTTTCAAAAGAAATAGAAATAAAAGCGGATGTTGAGGTATGGTATTCCGGAGAAAGCATACAAAAGGATTTGAAAAAGGGAATAGAATTAGACCTGCTTTTCCTTGACATAGAATTAGTCCATAAGAATGGCATTGCAGTAGGTAATTTTATTCGCAGCGAAATGGAGAATATGCAGACGCATATCGTATATATTTCTGCCAGGGAAAGTTATGCCATGCAGTTATTTAAGGTTCAGCCGTTAGATTTTTTGATTAAACCCATTTCTAAAGAAAATATAAGAGAAGTGCTGATAAGAAGCGTAAAACAAAAAAGCAGTGCGGACGCCTGTTTTGAATACCAAAAAGGAAGTTCTGTTTTCAGAGTTCCGTTAAGAAACATCGCTTATTTTATGAGTATGGATAAGAAAATAATCATTGTAAAAAAAGATGAAAAGGAAGAATTTTATGGAAAGTTAAAAAATATAGCGAAGACGCTTCCTGCCGATTTTTTGATGATTCATCAATCCTATATAATTAACCAGGCATATGTAAGTGAGTATTCTTATGAAATGGTAAAAATGGCAGATGGAGAACATTTAAATATCAGCAAGCCATACAGAAAAGAAACCAGAAGTAAAATCATGCAGCATCAGAAAGCGAAGATGAGTGATGGTATACTATAGTCCAATCATTGTATTAATTGTAAATATTCTTAGAGTTTTGCTGTTAAAGAAAGTTATGGATGTATTTTTGTCAGCAGATGATATAGAGGAAAAATCATTCAAAATTGGTTTGGGAATATATTGCCTGCTGACTACAACAGTATATAGTATAGTTGGGGTATCTGCCCCATATGCACTAACTTTAATGCAAATCCATAAAATTTCTGTTATAATCAAA
>BLMD01000284.1 GCA_011959925.1 Lachnospiraceae bacterium | reverse complement strand
AAGCAAGGTCACGTATCAGTCCAAAGAGGATGTGCTTAATTACTGGATCCATCTTGGCCGTATGGAGGCGGCAGAGGCAGAGGATCTGGCTATGAGGATGGCGGATGACCAGCTTCTCCTGTACGCATATATGCATGAACTCCGGCAGGTGGAAGCAGACGAGGACTTGTCAGGAGAGGAGAAGAATGCCAGAAAGCAGGAATTGATGGAGAAGATAGAGGAGCTTGCGGGGAAGCTTGGGATCGAGTGACTTTTGCAATGCACTATATCCGGCAAAGAAGGAGGGGCTATGAGGTATCTGCTTGTACAGTCCCGGGACGGCTGTCTGGAGTATCCGGTAACGGAAGAAGAGGGATATGAGAAGGAGAATGTGTGGATGTCCCATGAGGGCAGACAGGTATTCTGTCTTAGCGCGGATAGACGTGTATTTATGCGTAAGGAGAATGTCACCATATCGTCCAAAGAAGAGGCTCTGCTTCGGATTCCCGGATTAAAAAGCCGTATTTATATCAGAGGAATGCATATGTTTCTCGATATGGAGGCGGAGGAGCATCTGTACATAAATCAGCGAAAGCTGACGGCGGGAGAGTTCACACTGTATCCGGGGACGGTTCTGTTCCTCAAGAATATCAGGCTTGAAGTCTGGGAGGAGCAGATTGCTGTTCAGGGATCACCTGACGCCTGTATACCGGCGCTTCCTCCGTGTTCTTTGCTGAAGATGCCGGAAGGATATCCAATCTACAAGCGTTCCCCAAGGCTGATAAAGAAGGTATCAGAGGAGAAGATCATGCTGGAACTTCCCGGGGAAAGAGAAAGACTGGATAAGAAAGGATTTCTCATGACCGTTCTGCCGTCAGTCGGAATGACAGCGGTGACTGTGGCGGTTGGATTGCTTACGGGGCGCGGGATTTATCTTCTGATGTCTGCGGTTGCGGCAGGAATGACAGCGGTCTTTTCGGCGGTCAGGTATGTGGACGAACGGAAGGAAAACAGGGAGAAGAACAGGAAACATAAGGAGCGTTATCTAAAGTACCTGTGGCAGAAGCAAAGAGAGCTTGCATCGGCCTTAGAGCGGGAGCAGGAGATTTACTCTTACCAGTATCCCGGCATGAAGGAGCTCGCCGGAATGGTAAGAGACTGCGGCAGCCGTATCTATGAACGGATTCCCTCAGACAGTGATTTTCTTGTGGCTGCGGTTGGATATTATGCGGGGAAGACAGGTTTTATAATAGAAGGAAAGGAACCTTCGTGGGATGTCGGGGAGGATGATCTTACAGAGATGGCGGCGGCGATAAGGCAGAGGTATTCGATTGTTGAACGTCCCAGAGAGATCAGTCTCAGGAAGGCGCATCTGGGGATGGCAGGCGGGAAGGAAACGGTACACCGGCAGATGAAGATGCTGGCGGCCAGGATCGTATTTTCACACAGCTATCACGACCTTCGCATGGTTGTGGTCTACAATCGGGAATATGAAGAAGAATTCCGATGGATGCGATGGCTTCCGCATGTACGGATACCTGAATTGAATGTGCTGGGGATGGTCAGTTCAAAGCGGACAAGAGATCTGGTGCTCACAAGCCTTGGCCGGATATTGAAGGAGCGGATGGACCGCGCAAAGGAAGATGAGCGGAATCAAGATCATCTGCCTCATTATCTTTTCCTGATCGACGAACCCGGCTGGATCATGGATCATGGAATTGTGGAGTATTTTCACATGGATGGAACGGCATTGGGGATTTCTGTGGTGTATGCCGGCGATATGCGGGTAAATCTGCCGGAATATATAGGAACGGTATTACAGCTTGAAGGTTCGAAAGAGGGGACGCTTATTCTGGATGAAGGCAGGTACGTGGAGCAGAAGATCAAGCTTTATCAGGCACAGGATACGGATTTTGTGATGTATTCATCCAGACCTACTTTGCTGTCGATAGAGCCCTCTTTCACATGACAATGCATATCCAGCTTCATATCTAAGGCCCTCCTTTGTTATTATTTCTCCGATTCGGATATGACCAAACTCATATTGCCATACTTACGTACCACTATTATATCACATCCCTGTCAAATTACAACCAGACAGCGCATGTATGGCTGTAATTCCCTGCCATGGAATTAATTTTATGTAAATATCTACAGCTCTTCGCTGATAATTGTGATATCATCATCATCTTCTTCTT